>JAHEYR010000057.1 GCA_023251485.1 Bacteroidales bacterium | reverse complement strand
AGGGTTGGTCGGCTCACCTGATTTAATTGCTGCTAAAAAAGTTGCAGAATATATTGGTTCAATTCATCATGAAATTCATTTTACAATACAGGAAGGTCTTGATGCACTCAGAGATGTGATCTATCATCTGGAGACATACGATGTTACTACCGTTCGTGCTTCTACACCGATGTATCTGATGTCGCGAGTGATAAAGTCGATGGGGATAAAAATGGTTCTTTCTGGAGAAGGTGCTGATGAAATATTTGGTGGATATCTTTATTTTCATAAAGCCCCCAATGCTCAGGCTTTTCATGAAGAGTTAGTTCGGAAAATAAATAAGCTTCATCTATATGATTGCTTAAGAGCTAATAAGTCACTGGCAGCATGGGGTGTTGAAGGTCGTGTGCCTTTTCTGGATAAAGAGTTTATGGATGTAGCTATGCGTATTAATCCGGAAGCTAAAATGGCTAAGGATGGGAAAATGGAGAAGTGGATTCTGCGTAAGGCATTTGAAGATCAATTACCAGCTAGTGTCGCCTGGCGTCAGAAAGAACAATTCTCTGATGGTGTTGGCTATGGTTGGATTGATACTTTAAAAGAGGTTACGGCCAGTAGCGTCACTGATGAGGAGATTGCAAATGCAAAATATCGCTTTCCGATACACACTCCGATGTCAAAAGAAGAGTATTATTATCGTACAATATTTACTGAACACTTCCCTTCTGACTCTGCTGCTACTTGTGTGCCTTCAGTACCATCTGTTGCATGTAGTACGCCGGAAGCTATTGCCTGGGATGCTTCATTTAAAAATATGAATGATCCTTCGGGGCGTGCTGTGAAAAGTGTTCACAACGAGGGATATAAATAGATACTGATTAACCTTTGTTATTTACAAAATGGGCTTTCCGTTTTTTCGGAAAGCCCATTTCATTTCGGCTAATTGAGATCAAAAAGCCAAGCCATTGCCTTTGGAAATTCTCTACGCCAATAAAACTCTTTGTGTTCCCCATCGATAGATTGGCTTTGGATGTGGTTCTTCTCTTTTATTCCGGCTTTCTTAAAATAACTCTCTATCTCGGCAAAAGGATCCTTCATCTCATTTCCCTCCTTCACTCCGGCATAAGAATAGATTTTAGTTCTGTATTTTAAAGGATTATTATGAATAAACACTTTAATAGAATCGAGATTTATCCAATAAGCGGGGGAGAAGCTTATCACTTTTCCAAAGATTTTAGGGTACTTAAATGCTGCGTAGACACTGATAAGTCCACCTAAGGAGCTTCCTCCGATAACCGTGTTTTTTCTTTTGGGTAGTGTTCTGTAATTTTTATCAACAAAAGGTTTAAGCGTTTGGACGATAAAATCAATGTATTTAGCACCTTCTCCACCGCCATATTTTTTGTGACTCCATGGTGTTAGCTCATCTAACCGCTTAGTGCCTCCATTATCAATTCCCACAACAATGAAGCCCTTCCCTGAACGTTTTTGAAGACTATCCAGACATTCGTCAACACCCCATTCACCAGCATAAGCTGTCTTTTTGTCGAAGAGGTTTTGTCCATCGTGCATATAAATAACAGGATATCTCTTTTGGAGATCGGCATTATAATCTATTGGAAGGCAAATGCGGATCGTTCTGTATCGATTTAACTGTGGAATATAAAAACTATCCGCCAAAATTTTAACGGTTGGTAGTGCGCTGCTGGTGGGTTTATTCTGTTGTGCTTTTGATGATAGTAAAAAGAATAGAGAGATTAGAAATAATACAAAAGGTTTTTTCATAATGCATTAAAGTTGAGTGAGCGCATGAATGATGAATTAGAAACATACAATACAGGTCGTTGTGGTGATTTTGAATACTTCAAAAATAGGCGATTTATACACTCCTTTTGACCAAAGAGAACATTAGTTTTTGTTGAAAAGCCCCAATGTAATTATTTGCAGGTCGTGGTGTGTAAACTGAAATTTACTATTCGTACTTTTACAGGGTATTTTAATAAATCTGAATCGGATATGCGTAAAGAAAAAGATTTTTTGGGAATGATGGATGTTCCGGACGAAGCCTTATATGGAATTCATGCTTTACGCGCGTATCATAACTTTCCGGATACGACACTTTTTCAGAAAGAGTGGTTTCAAGCCATGGGGTTAGTAAAACATGCCTGCTACAAAACATATTCCGGTTTTAAAAAGGCTATAATAAAAAATGATATATCTAATAAGCAGAACATAAAGCTTATAAATGATGATGTTATTGAGGCCTTGCTTTCTGTTTCTCTTGAAATTGCCGAGGGTAAATGGTATGATCAGTTTATCGTTCCTGCAGTCAGTGGTGGTGCCGGGACAAGTATCAATATGAATATCAATGAAATCATTGCGAATGCAGCGTTACTCAAGTTAGGAAAAGTTACAGGTAGTTATGATATCATTGATCCTGTAGAGGATGCCAATGTTTTTCAAAGCACGAATGATGTGGTCCCCACGTCATTGAAGGTAGCTGTAATGAAGCTTCTGCGAGAGCTTGAAACGTCAATCAATGTTTTGCGACAACAAATAGAGGGCTTAGAAAACAAATATCGGAGTTCTTTGCGACTGGGTTACACACAAATGCAGGAGGCTGTGCCGTCCACATGGGGAAGACTATTTAGCAATTATAATGATGCCTTATCTCGTGATTGGTGGCGAGTCTCAAAGTGTTTTGAACGGATTAAAGTGGTTAATCTGGGAGGGGGCGCTATTGGAACAGGTATTGGTATTCCCCGTTATTTTATCATGGAGGTGGTCTCTAATCTTCAATATCTTACAGGTCTACCGGTTACACGAAGTGAGAATCTGAGTGATGCGACCAGTAATCTAGATAGTTTCGTTGAGATTCATGCTATTATAAAAGCAAATGCTATAAACTTAGAAAAGTTTGCAAATGATCTGAGGTTATTAGCGGCAGATATTTCTAAAGACCAAGGTATAAAAATACCACAAGTGCAAGTTGGGAGTTCTATCATGCCAGGAAAAGTGAATCCGGTAATTCCTGAGTTTATAATCAGTGCTGCACATAAGATATATGCGAATGATCAACTTATTACCAATCTGAGTGCACAGGGATGTCTTGAGCTGAATGCATATGTCCCTGTTATTGGTCACGCTATTATTGAGAGTCTTAAATTATTGATTGGTATGAATAATACTTTTTGCCAAAACTTAATCAGTAAGATTGAAATTAATGAAAAACATTCGCTGGATATTTTGTTTAGTAGTCCATCAATAACAACTGCATTGAATCCTTTTATCGGTTATCATAAAGCCTCGGAACTTTCGATTCTTATGAAAAAGGAACAGATTGATGTTTTTGAAGCAAATCGCCGATTACATCTAATTGATGCGACATGGTTAGTCGAAATAATGAGCCCTCAAAAACTAACACAATTGGGGTATTCTATTTTTGATTTATCGCAAACGCATGATACTGATAGGGTCTGATAAATGAGCCGGATAGTAAATTTCTTGTTAATTTTGTAAATCAATATTTATTTATTTTGAAAGGAAAAGAATCTAAACCGCATATAGGAATTTTTGGCCGACGTAATAATGGTAAAAGTTCCCTAATTAATTCATTAGCAGGACAGGAGATTGCCATTGTTTCGAATGTAGCCGGAACGACGACAGATCCTGTAAAGAAATCCATGGAGATAACCGGATTGGGTCCTGTTATACTGATTGATACTGCAGGTATTGACGATACCGGCGAATTAGGTAAGAAGAGGATCAGTAAAACGCTTGAAGCGCTTAAGACAATTGATTTAGCACTTTTAGTCATCTGTGATAATAAATTTGGTGATTTTGAATTGAAACTGATCGAGCAGTTTAACGAATTCATTGTGCCTTTCTTTGTCGTACATAATAAAAGTGATTTAAAGAAGTCGAATCTTGAATTAGCAGAGCGGATTAAAACGAATTATTCAACGGAGATTATCGAGTATAATAATATTCACCCTGATAATGAGAAATTAGTTGAAGCTATTCGGAAGTATATGCCTGCAACTGCGTATAAGTCGAATACACTGGTTGGCGATCTGATTTCTTATGGCGACGTGGTTCTTTTGATTACACCTATTGATATAGAAGCACCTGAAGGAAGATTAATACTTCCACAGGTACAGGTGATCAGAGATATTCTTGATAACGATGGTGTCGCTATTGTATTGAAAGAACGTGAAGTGGATTCATATATTAGAAGGATGGAGCCTAAACCGGCATTGGTGATTACCGACAGTCAGGTGTTTTTGAAAGCAGATGCTTCAATACCGAAGGATATACCGCTAACAAGCTTTAGTATCGTTCTGGCTCGACAAAAAGGCGATTTTGAGCACTATATACATGGTACTCCTGCTATTGGGAAACTTAAAAACGGTGATAGAGTTCTAATATTAGAGTCATGCACCCATCACGTCTCCTGTGATGATATTGGACGCGTTAAAATTCCTCGCTGGTTAAGTAACTTTACGGGAAAAGAACTTATTTTCGATACTGTTTCCGGATTCGATAGTTTGCCCGTTAGCATTCATGATTATGCATTAGTCGTTCAATGTGGCGGATGTGTTTTAACTAAGAAACAGGTTATATCCCGATTAAAACCAGCAATAGATGCAGGCATTCCTGTGACAAACTATGGTATGGCAATAGCTTATTCTCATGGTATCTTTGAGAGGGCCGTTCGCCCATTTGTAAAGCTTGTTGCCAGTGATGAACAATATCTTTAAACACTATATATACTAGGAAGATAAAGAGACTAAGATATGAATATTATAGTAACCGGATCGAGTAAAGGAATTGGATTGGAGATTGTGAAATCATTTGCATCCCATGAAAAATGTAAAGTTATCGCTATTGCCCGAAATGAATTAAGCTTGCTTAGATTAAAAGAGGAGTGTAGCGTTTTATTTCCTGATTCAACCATTATTCCCATACCTTTTGATTTAAGTGCTACTGCTTTTCGCACAGAATTACAGCCACGTATTCAAAAGCATTTTAGTAAAATTGATATTCTGATAAACAATGCAGGGAAAATGATTAATAAGCCCTTTGAACAATTGACGGAATATGAGTTTGATACATTGATGGATGTGAATTTGAAAAGTGCATTTAAGATGATTAAAGTATGTCTTCCGATGATGCATAAAGGATCACATATTGTAAATATTGGTAGTATGGGAGGCGTACAAGGCTCCTCAAAGTTCCCGGGGCTGTCATTGTATAGTGCCAGTAAGGGTGCATTGGCTGTTCTTACCGAGTGCTTGGCTGAAGAGTTAAAGGATAAAAAGATATCAGTAAATTGTCTTGCTTTGGGAGCTGTCCAGACTGAAATGTTACAATCAGCTTTTCCGGGATACCATGCTCCAAATACGCCTGAACAAATGGCGTCTTTTATTACTAATTTTGCATTGACTGGAGCTCAGTTTTTTAATGGGAAAATTTTACCTGTTTCTATTAGTACGCCATAGGCTGTATTGTCGATTTTTTTTTGAAACTTAAATATTGAAGGGATTAAATTATGGATGAAGTTTCGCATCAGGGTTTTGTTGAAAAAGTTGAAGGAGATCGGGCTTCTGTACGCATCGTCTCTGTTTCAGCTTGTTCAGCCTGTAAATCAAAAGGTGCTTGTGCTATTTCTGATATGAAAGAGAAGATTGTGGATGTTCAGTTAAAGGAATATCAACATGTGGAAAAGGGTGAAACGGTCAATGTTGTCATTTCAACGGGACAGGGTAATAGAGCCGTTGTGATTGCTTATGGAATCCCATTTGTTATTTTTATGGGGGTACTACTTCTTGTCACCTCATTGACTAAAAATGAGTTATGGGCTGGTTTATCTTCATTACTTAGTATTGGAGCTTATTTTTTGGTACTTCATTTTTTTCGACATAAATTTGAGAAAAAGTTTTTATTCTATCTTAAGTAATATCAATATACTTTTTGATAGTATCTTGATTCTGTTTATTCTAATGTGTTCAACAATCCCGTATTTCTCGGTAAGAAATACGGGATTGTTGTGTTAATGTCAAAAGCAGATGAAAAACATTGACAATGCTTCTGGGTTGTTTGTTAATCTATTAACAAACAATATTTTAAGTGTAATTTATAGTAATTCTAAAATAACAGTGTAAGTTGGTGTTTCTCAGTGTTATGTGGTGTTAAAAATCATAGTATAAATAGTTGTTCTTAATTAAGTAGCAGCATATCAATTAGATAGTGCGTTTGTTTTTTGTCTTAAAAAATTCGTCCTCCCAAAAATTTGTTTCTACATTTGCCAACCCAAATCAACTTAATGTATAATATACAGCAATAATCCAAAAAAGAGGAAGTAACTGTGAATTCAACAATTTTAATTGCCGTTTTGGCTATTTGTGGTATCGGTTTAGCCGCTGCCATTATTCTTTACATTGTTGCCCAGAAGTTCAAGGTAATTGAAGATCCACGTATTGATGAGGTAGTGGAGTTTTTACCTGGTGCTCATTGTGGTGGATGTGGTTTCCCTGGGTGTAGAGCCCTTGCAGAGACCATTGTAAAGAGAGAATCTCTAGAAAATCTAAACTGTCCGGTTGGTGGTAAAGAGGCTATGGCCAATATCGCTAAGGTACTTGGACTTGAAGCAAATGAAGTTGAGCCTAAAATTGCAGTAGTTCGATGCGCCGGTTCAAAAAGTAATGCACCCCACAAAAGTTCATATGATGGAGCGTCTAGTTGTGCTTTTGCCCAAATGCTATATGTAGGCGAGAGTGGTTGTCCTTATGGCTGTTTGGGACTAGGCGACTGTGTCGTTTCGTGTCAGTTTGATGCCATGTCGATCGACGATGAAACTGGCTTACCCATTATTGATGGAGATAAATGTGTTTCGTGTGGAGCTTGTGTTAAGGCTTGTCCACGACAGATCATTGAAATCCGTAATAAAGGTAAAAAAGATCGTCGTATTTATGTTTCTTGTGTAAATATGGAGAAAGGTGGTCCTGCACGTAAAAATTGTTCTGTGGCTTGTATCGGTTGTGGAAAATGTGCAAAGGTTTGTCCTTTTGATGCGATAACACTTGAAAACAATCTTGCTTATATTGATTTTACAAAGTGTAAACTCTGTAGAAAGTGTGTGAGCGAATGTCCCACAAATGCGATTAATGAACTTAATTTTCCACCTGCAAAAGATAAGCCTAATGAGGTTGTTGCAGTTGAAGCATAACAATTGGAAAACCTATAATATTTTTTTGAATTAATGGCTATAAAAGGAGGACAATCGATTGAAAACCTTTAAGATAGGAGGGGTTCACCCCAATGAAAATAAGGCATCGGCAAACCAACCCATCGAGGTTGTTCCTGTGTCAAAAATTGTATTTATCCCTGTATCTCAGCATTTAGGGAATCCTGCCAAACCGCAGGTTGAAAAAGGAGATATTGTTAAAACGGGTCAACTCATTGCAAAAGGCGATGGTTTTATCTCTGCAAATGTTCACTCTTCTGTTTCTGGTAAGGTGTTGAAAGTAGAAGAAGTGATAGATTATTGTGGTATTCGTCGTCAATCTATTGTTATTGAAACAACAGAAGATGTTTGGGAAGAGTCAATAGATAAGTCAGCACAAATTATTACGGAATGCACTCTTACCTCAGAGGCTATTATTGAGAAGATCAATGAAAATGGAATTGTTGGTTTAGGTGGTGCAACTTTCCCATCCTATGTGAAATACAAGATACCTGAAGGTAAAAAACCTGAGTTTTTAATTATCAACGGAGTTGAGTGCGAGCCATATCTTACAGCTGACCATCGGTTGATGTTGGAAAAGAGTCGCGAAATTATGGTAGGGATTACCATTTTGATGAAGGGCTTGAAAGTGAATAAGGCAATGATTGGGATTGAAAATAACAAGCCCGATGCTATTGCTAAACTAAGTTCGTTGACTTCAGAATTCCCCGGTATCACTGTACATGCGCTAAAAGTTAAGTATCCACAGGGTGCTGAAAAGCAGCTGATAAAAGCTCTTGTTAATAGAGAGGTTCCTTCAGGTAAATTGCCAATGGAAGTGGGGTGTGTGGTTCAAAATGTAGGAACCGCCTTTGCCGTATATGAAGCTATTCAAAAGAATAAGCCACTATTTGAACGTGTCGTTACGGTCAGTGGTAAATTGTTATCAAAACCCTCCAATTTACTGGCTCGTGTTGGAACTCCGATTACTGACCTGATCGAAATGGCAGGTGGTATCCCAGAAGACACCGGTAAAATTATTATTGGTGGCCCTATGATGGGCAGGGCCGCTTCGATTATTGAAGCTCCAATCACAAAAGCTACTTCAGGTATTCTGGTTATGACAACGAAAGAGAGTAAGCGTATTACTCCCGTTTCGTGTATCCGTTGTGGTAAGTGCATTACAGTCTGCCCAATGGGTCTGGAGCCTTATCTTTTAGCTAAACTATCAGAAGCCCAGATGTGGGAAGAAGCTGAAGACGATCGTATTATGGATTGTATGGAATGTGGTTCTTGTCAGTTTACCTGTCCTTCCGCACGTCCTCTTGTCGATTATATGCGTGTTGGAAAAAATAAAGTAGGACAAATCATCAGAAACAGAAAAAATTAAACTATGAATTTGATAACAGTATCGGGGTCTCCTCACCTTCATGGAGATCAATCGGTGAAAAAAATTATGTGGGGAGTGGTTATTGCAATGCTTCCTGCCTTCTTCGTTTCAGTCTGGTATTTTGGTATTCCGGCACTACTCACTATTCTGGTAGCAATTGTTACTTGTTTAGTTGCCGAATATCTGATGAAACGATATATTCTGCACGAAGATGCATCATTAAGCGATGGCTCTGCAGTGATTACCGGAATGCTTTTGGCTTTTAATGTTCCAAGTAGCCTCCCATGGTGGCAGACAATGCTAGGTGCAATCTTTGCTATCGGTGTAGCAAAAATTGCCTTTGGAGGATTAGGTAAGAATCTTTTCAATCCTGCATTGGTAGGACGTGTATTCTTATTGGTTTCCTTCCCTGTTAATATGACTAATTGGCCCGTTCCTACTCCAAACCACTGGGTGCTGGTTGATGCTGTTTCTGGTCCGACGGCATTGGGCTCTTTAAAAGAGAGTCTTGCAAAAGGTGAGATGATTGATAAAATCAGTGCTACACTACCTTCTTATCAAAATATGTTCATGGGGCAGATCGGTGGATCTCTTGGTGAAGTTTCAGCTATTGCAATTCTTTTGGGTGGTATTTATCTGCTTTATCGTCGTATTATCACATGGCACATTCCTGTCTCATATCTTCTTACGGTTTTTGCGTTTACAGGGATAATGTATTTAGTTGATCCGACTCATTATATTGATCCAGTTTTTCATATATTGGCTGGCGGTTTGATGCTGGGAGCATTCTTCATGGCAACTGATATGGTTACATCGCCTATGACCTATAAAGGAATGTTGGTGTTTGGTTTCGGGTGTGGTGTTCTCACTGTTTTAATTCGTCTATGGGGCGTTTATCCCGAAGGCGTATCATTCGCCATTCTTATTATGAATGCTACTGTACCATTAATAAATAAAGGTTTTAAGCCTAAAAAGTTTGGGGAGGTTAGAAATGGCTAAGATGGAATCTACACTCAAAAATATGGTGTTGTCGCTGACGTTGATTTCAATGGCAATGGTGGCAGGACTAGGATTTGTTTATGAGCTTACAAAAGATACAATTGCGAAAGCGGAGAAACAAAAGGAAGTATCAGCAGTAAAAGATGTACTGCCTTCGTTTGATAATAATCCTATTGCAGAGATGAAAGAGATTGACGGTTTAACCTTCTATCCGGCTAAGAAGAACGGACAGAGCGTAGGTTGTGCTGTTAAGACATTCACCAATAAAGCCTTCAGTGGACGATTTGACCTTATGGTTGGCTTTCTCGCTGATGGTACTATAAAAACTATTGTAGTTCTTGAGCAAAAGGAAACCCCGGGATTAGGTGCAAAAATGACAGAACCAAAGTTCAAGAATCAGTTTAACGGTAAAAACCCAGCACAATTTTCTTTACTGGTAAAAAAAGATGGTGGAAAGGTTGATGCAATATCAGCAGCTACGATCAGTTCCAGAGCCTTTTGCGATGGTGTCCAAAAAGCATACGACTTGTATATGAAAAACTTTGTTCATTCAACTTCAGGTGAAGCTGCAAAATCTGATTCAACAGCTGTGAAAGGAGGAACTCATGAGTAATTTTAAAGTTTTTACAAACGGAATCATTAAAGAAAATCCAACGTTTGTAATGGTTTTGGGAACCTGTCCGGTTCTTGCAATTACAACAACTGGTTTTAATGGTGTGGGAATGGGATTAGCAACAGCATTTGTTCTGGTCCTTTCGAATATTATTATTTCTATCCTTAAGAATTATATTCCCGATAAGGTTCGTATTGCTGTATTTATTACAATCATTGCGACTTGCGTTAGTGTGGTGGAACTATTAATGAAAGCTTACACGCCTGAACTTTATAAGTCATTGGGGATCTTTATTCCTTTGATCGTTGTTAACTGTCTGGTTCTGGGTAGAGCTGAAGCATTTGCTCAGAAAAGAGGTGTTTGGGCCTCTGCACTCGATGGTCTGGGCATGGGATTAGGTTTTACATTAGCATTAACCCTGATAAGTATCGTTCGCGAAATTCTAGGTAATGGATCTATATTTGGCTTTCCCTTCTTACCTGCCGAAGCAGATAAAATCTTATTGTTTATTTTGCCTCCGGGTGCATTTTTAACATATGGACTCCTGTTCGCGGTGATGAATGCACTTAAAAGAAAAGCTAACATTTAATTTGATTCAACAATGGACTATATTAAGATAATTATCATTGCGATTATTGTTAATAACATCATATTATCGCAGTTTTTGGGAATCTGTTCTTTTCTCGGTGTTACCGGTAAAGTTTCAACAGCTATAGGAATGGGAGCCGCCGTTACTTTTGTTATAGCAATGGGTAATGCGATCACTTACTTAATTCAAACATTCATTTTAATACCCTATCATATTGAGTTTCTGCAGACGATCACCTTTATCTTCGTGGTTGCTTTTCTGGTTCAGATTGTTGAAATCATTGTAAAGAAGTCAATGCCTCCATTGTATCAGGCATTGGGTATCTATCTTCCTCTGATTACTACAAACTGCGCTACACTTGCTGTTGCATTGTTAGCTGTACAGAAAAGTTTTACTTTAGTTGAAAGTGTTGTCTTTGCATCTGCTACTGGGGTTGGATATACATTGGCACTTGTATTAATGGCTGGTATCCGTGAGCAGATGGAGATAAATGGTTATCCTAAGGGAATGAAAGGATTTCCTATGACCTTAGTCATTGGAAGTCTTTTAGCATTAGCCTTTATGGGATTCTCAGGATTGGTGAAATAAGATGAAATTGCTAATATAAAAAGAGGCCGGAGTGTTAAACTGCCGGCCTCTTTTGCTTTTTTATAAACCGTATTTTGTCCAGTCGACATTGCGCATGTCACCTGTTTTTTCAAAACATAGATGCATTCCAAATGCAGATGCTAAAGCTACCGGTGTATGAGAGTCTAAGCCTGCATGATTAATATAGTCTCGTAAAATACCACGGTAATCAGGATGAACGCAATTATTTAAAATCTCTTCAGCTTTTGCTTTGGGCGATTTAGAACGTAAGTCAGCGATTCCTTGTTCTGTAATCAATACCTGTACAGAGTGCTCACTATGGTCAGTATGTGTCGCCATAGGGACAAATGCACTGATCTTTCCACCTTTGGCTACAGAAGGACAGGTGAAGATGGAGATATATGCATTACGGGTAAAGTCACCTGATCCCCCAATGCCATTCATCATCTTGCCTCCCATGACTTGTGTGCTGTTTACATTTCCATATAAATCAGCTTCTAGTGCTGTATTGATAGATATAATACCCAAACGACGTGCTACTTCAGGATTATTGCTGATCTCTTGTGGGCGCAGTATTAAACGTTTACGGAAGAAATCAAGATTCTCATATACCGTCTTTAAAACGTCAGGAGAGACTGTCAAGGAGCAACCACTGGCAAAACTGATTCTGCCTTCTTTCATCAGACTAATCACTGAGTCTTGAATAACTTCAGTATACATTTCGAACTGAGGAATATTTTTATTTAAGCCTAATGCACCTAATACGGCATTAGCAATATTGCCTACACCACTTTGTATCGGTAAGAAAGAAGCAGGAATTCTACCTTTTCTCATTTCATTGGCAAGAAAATCAGCAACATTCTGACCAATCTTGTCGGTTACATCGTCAGTTTTCGAGAACCCTTTCACTTCATCTGGTAGATTGGTCTCTACGATTCCGACTATTTTTGATGGATCTACTTTTATTATTTCAGAACCAGCTCTGTCGGATGGCTTATATATAGGGATTTCTCTTCTTAAAGGCGGGTCTTGTTGAATATGAATATCATGAATTCCTCGTAAACTTCTTGGGTGATAATGGTTTAATTCAATAATAATTCTATCAGCTACTTTACAGATCGTTGGCGAGATACCTACACCCGTGGTAAGGACAATCTCTCCGTTTTCGTTTACATCGCAGGCCTCAATGATAGCCCAGTTAATTTTTCCCAGAAACCCATAACGAATACTTGGCCCTACAGAAGATAAATGGGTGTCGAAATACTCCGCTTTTCCTGCGTTTATTAACTCCCTTAAATCTTTGTTCGACTGATAAGGGGTACGAAATAATACTGCCTCCGCACGCGCTAAAGCGCCATCGAGAGAATCACCGGTTGAAGCACCAGTAATAACTCCAACCTTAAATGGTCTGTTGTTTGCATGTTCACTTTTTGCTCGTTCGGCAATGGCCAATGGAGTTGCTTTAACTGAACCTGCCGGAGTAAAGCCGCTAAAACCTATTACATCATTATGATTAATGTAACTAGCAGCTTCTTCGGCTGAGATGAATCGAATCGCCATAATGCTATTCTTTTAGATATGGAAATAATTATTGTGCTCAATATGAGCCCGAAAAAATAAGGTGCAAAGGTACTGTTTTCTTACAAATCGTATTTTATTTTCGCTAAAAGAAATTAACTTTGTCGTTACGAATGGAAAGGAGAACAGTATTATGAAAATTAACATCCATGATCTGCGAGAATCAAATGAATTTCTGAATATATTGCTTGATAATGTAAATTCTGCTATATTCTTAATTGATCCTTCAATTCGTATTACTAGCATCAATGATGCTTTTACAAACGTATTTCAAAATGAGAATTCCCATATACTTGGAGAACTTTGTGGAAATGCATTGGGCTGTTCTTATTCGGTTGAAGAGAAAAAAGATTGTGGAGAAACCTCATATTGTCATAAATGTGAATTTAGAGAATCATTACTCAGTGCTTTTATACAAAACATTCCTGTTGATCGCCAATTACTCACCCGAGAATATTATATACAAGGGGTCAAGACAATAAAATATTTGCAATACAGTACGCGGCTGATTCATTTTAATGGTCAGGAAATGGCTTTAGTCATTGTTGACGATATTACAAATCTTGAAGAACAGCGCTTAGCTTTGGCTAAGCAGAATGAGATGCTTACAGATTTAAATGAACAAAAGAATCTATTCTTAGGCATTGCTGCACATGATCTTCGTAATCCCATTGCCTCGATTAAGGGATTGACCGAGTTAATGCTTGAAATACATGATTCTTTAAAACCCGATGAGACCATTGAGTTTCTGCAAATGATGAGCTCAGCTAGTGTTCATAGTCTTCGTTTAATCAATGATTTACTTACAATCTCAAAAATAGAGGCCGGTAAGCTTGACTTGAAAAAAGAAAAAGTCAACTATGCTGATTTTCTAAAAGGAGTTTTAAAAATCAACCAATTCTTTGCCCGAAATAAACAGATGACCCTTAATCTTCACATAGGTGAAAATATTCCGCAAATTGATATTGATAAAGATAAAATAGGGCAGGTGCTTGACAATCTGATCAGCAATGCAATAAAATATTCTTACCAAGGTACCAACATTGATGTTGTGGTCGAATTCAAAAATAATCAGGTCGTAACACATATTATTGATCAAGGTCAGGGTATCCCACAAGATGAATTACCTTTGATCTTTCATGAATTCCAGAAAACATCGGTTAAATCTACCGGAGGCGAATCGAGTACCGGTCTTGGCTTAGCTATTGTAAAGAAAATTGTTGAGCGGCATGGTGGAAAGATCTCGGTTAAAAGTGAAGTAGGAAAAGGGTCTGATTTCTTTTTCTCTATTCCGACCGAATTACAATTTGAAAATCTAATTCATTCATAAATAAGTATATCGTGGATTCAAATCTTCTTTTAAAAGAATTTTACCAACGCTTTGGTAATGAAAATGTTAAACCAGAGCTATATTTTGCTCCGGGACGTGTAAACCTTATTGGTGAGCATACTGATTATAATGGGGGATATGTGTTGCCCTGTGCAATTAGTTATGGTACCTATCTTTTAATTCGTAGAATTAACGAGCCTGTAGTTCGTTTTGCTACTACAAATTTCGAGTTCAAAGCAGAGATTCCTCTGACTCAATTGAGTATTAAACAACCTGACAAATGGATTAATTATCCACTTGCTGTGATGGATCAATTTGCTAAGCTGAACGTTAAAATCGAAGGAATGGAGATGCTTTATTCTGGCAATATACCAAATGGAGCAGGTCTTTCTTCTTCTGCATCGATTGAAATGGCTACTGCTGTTGCAATAAGTCATCTTTATAATGTTGATATCTCGATGGTTGATATGGCCAAATTATCCCGCAGAGCTGAGAATGAATTTGTTGGGATGAATTGTGGTATTATGGATATGTTTGCTATTGGAATGGGTAAGAAGAACGGAGCTCTGTTCCTAAATTGTCGTACCTATGAATACAATGTAGTATCTGCTAATGTTGCCGGTTATACGCTTGTTATTATGAATACAAACAAGCGCAGGGGGTTAACTGATTCTAAATATAATGAAAGAGTTGCTGAATGTGAGGCTGCGCTGAAAGCTTTAAGTACAGACAGACCGTTGGTCGATCTCTCTGATCTCTCGCTCGCTGAATTTGAATCACTTCAACATTTGATTACTGATGAAGTAGTTCGTAAACGTGCATATCATGTTATTAGCGAAAACGCAAGAGTATTAGCAGCCGTTGATGCATTGAAAGAAAACAGAATTCCTGAATTTGGCCGATTAATGAATGCTTCTCACGATTCGTTACGCGACAATTATGAAGTAACCGGTTTCGAATTGGATACTATTGTAAACGAAGCGCGCAATATTAATGGCGTTATCGGAGCTCGCATGACGGGTGCCGGATTTGGTGGTTGTGCTATAGCATTAGTAAAATCAGAGAAAGTAAATGAGTTTTGTAATACAGTTGGTACAAATTATGAAGAGAAAACAGGACTCAAACCCGATTTCTATATTGCAGAGATTGGTGATGGTGCCCGTAAATTGTAATTGAATATTTTTTAATATTTTGTGGAGCAGACTGTTAATCAGTTCTGCTCCATTTTGCTTTTATAGATGCAGCTTTGCTTATGTTAAAATATCAAAATCCTGTTTTTTCTTTCCTCTTATAAATACCTTTTTTAAAGAAATTATAGCTACTTTTGCAGCTGAAAATACATTTCACTATCAAAATGGACGAAGGACCTGATTTATACTTTTTAATTAACCACCGATAGGGGGCAGGGTTTCTTTTGATTCCATTTTCCTCCTATAGTAAAAAAGGAGGATGCATGATGACTGCAATCACTACATTTTATTTAAGCCGTGTTTTGGGCTTGAAAGTGTATGCCACAGATGGGCAGTACCTGGGTAAACTTACAGATCTTTTTATTCAAGCCGGTACCGAAGGACAGGTGAGCGGAGAGCCACATCGTCCCAGAGTTGCTGTTGCAAGTACTAAAAAGAACGGCATTTCTACTTGTTTCGATTTTAGTTATTTTACGGTTACCAAAACAAATAATCGTTATTCGATAAGCTGTTCAGATACTAGAGTCATTTCTGAAGAGACTTCTTACGATTTTTTACCACTCAAGGAACATGTACTCGATAAACAAATTGTCGATTTGAATGGTCGTAAACTGGTTCGCGTAAATGATATCCGTTTAGTTTCTGTATCTGATGGAACATATGCTGTTGCCGTAGATGTTGGAACAGAAGGCTTATTACGTCGTATTGGAATTGTCAAACCACTTAAAAGTTTCTTTTCTGTATTTAATGTTTCTATCCCTGCTAAATTTATTCTTTGGGACGATGTTGAAGCTGTTGATTATTCTAACTTTCATATTAAACTAGGAAAGACTCTCAAGAAGCTCAACACACTTCACCCTTCTGATATGGCTGATATCATTGAAGAGATGGGTAAGAGTAGTCGTGATCACTTCTTTAGTAATATGGATGAAGAGTTAGCAGCCGACGTATTGGAAGAGATTGAACCTAAGATGCAGGTTGATATCATCGAGAATCTTCCTATCTCAAAGGCAGCCGACCTTCTTGAGAAGATGCCTGCAAATGAAGCTGCAGATATCCTCGACATGCTTGAGGAGGATAAAGCAGAGTTGCTGCTGCGTGAAATGGAAACAGAGACTTCTGACGACGTTCGAGAGTTGCTCGAATATGAAGATAAAGAGGTGGGTAGTCTTATGAATACCGATTTCTTATCTTTTCTTGAAACTGACACTGTCGATACTGCGTTGCAAATCATACGAACACAAAAACCCGAATACGAAGTTCTTTATAACCTGTTTATTGTAAACAAAGCAGGAAAATTGATTGCCACCCTCTCCTTACGGGATTTAGTTATCTCCGAACCTGATACGAAATTATCTACCATTATGAAAAGGAAGGTTAATCATGTATATGATCATGACCCGCTTGATATCCTGGCAGAAATTGTATCAAAGTATAATTTATTAGCGGTTCCTGTCGTAAATGAAAACAATGAATTGATGGGAATGGTGGTAATTGATGATATCGTAGAAGATTTAATGGGCAAGAGAAGAACAAAATAATTTAGGGAGAAGCGTTTATGGTAGGTATCAAATCAGCACGTAAAAACATATTCAGAAATATTGCAATTTTCTTTGCCATACTTGGACCGGGCATCATTACAGGTAGTGTAGATAATGATGCAGGTGGTATTACCACCT
>JAHEYR010000215.1 GCA_023251485.1 Bacteroidales bacterium | reverse complement strand
TTGAACGAATGGGTGCTAATCTGGATGGCGAAGGAGCAGGTGCATTACGCAAAATTCCCCAAGAAGCGCTGGATGAATTGAAAGCAATTTTTGAAGTATCTGGTGGAACTAAACGTTTTGAATTAATCGAGTCGTATTCTAAAAAAGCAGCTCACGATAGAGGACTGGAGTTTGGAGAAGGATTGGATAATGAATATGTTGCTGAACTAATTTCGGCCAATAATCAGAATCATTGTAAGTTATGAAAGTAGAAGGGAAACGTCGACTCTGGCAAGACTACCAGAAGGAGGTTGCAGAAGATAAATTCTTTTATGTTCGAAGCTGTATACGTCAAACCTTTTTTCCGGGTTCAGAACGTGCATTTATAAAGATAATAGGGACGGAGTTAGGGAAGGAGATTAATGAGGACCCTGCGCACACAAGCTGTACAGGTATTGGTTATCATACCGACATTGTTCCTTTCGAAACCACTCAAACGGTCGTCGCCCGTCAATTTTCTCTGATGACTGAAGCTGGATTGGAGAATTATGTGCCTTCGTGTATCACCTCATTCGGGTTGTATACAGAGATTTTGGAGACATGGGAACATTTCCCTTTGATAGAAGAGCAGATTCGTGAAAACTTATATAAAGCAACCCAAAGAACATTTAATAAACCAAAGAATCTGGCACATGCCAGTGATGTCATTTTTAAATTCAGGCATGAGATAGCGGCTAAGGCAAAGCATAAACTGATTGATGTCCATACCGGTCGTCCATTACGTGTTGTTGAACATATCGGATGTCATTATTCAAAGATGTTTCCTCATAAAGGTATTGGAGGAGCTGAATATCCTTATGTCCTGGCAGGGATGGTGGAAGCCTGGGGTGGAGAGGTTATTGATTATCCCGAGCGTCGTCATTGTTGTGGATTTGGATTCAGACAATATCTGGTTCAAGCAAACAGAGGATATTCTATCGCTTGTAGTCAGAAGAAATTTGAGTCGATGCAACCTTATGAACCGGATATGATCATCACAAATTGTCCCGGTTGTCCTATGTTTCTAGATCGTTGGCAATATGTGATCGGCGAGATGGAGAAGGTTGCTTATGGTCCTAATGGACAGATGATTCCTGTGTTTACCTATGAAGAGGTTGCCGGATTGGTATTGGGTTATGATCCATGGGAATTGGGTTTGCAAATGCATCAGGTTAATTGCGAACCGGTGCTCGACAAAATGGGTGTTCAATATGATCCGGAATTAAAATATAAAGGCAGTAAAGGCGAGTTCCTTGGCGTGCCTGCCATACCTGAATTTTTAAAATGTTGTTAGTATGCTGAAGAGACATGTTGCTATTATTGGCGGAGGTATTTCAGGGCTTGAAGCTGCCCGTGTCTTGTCTAAATCAGGACATGAGATTACTATTTTTGATGCCGGCGAAAAATTAGGCGGCCACGTAGCCCAATGGGATCTGCTATTTCCCAACATGCGTAAGAGTAGTGAAATATTGACGGCTCTTTTAAATCAGCTTCCAAAATCAATACATATTCTTTCTAAAACCACTATTAAAAACATTGAACGGTTTAATGGATATTATGTCATTCATTCAGATCGTGTTGAAAACGTACTTGCTGATGCAGTTTTATTTGCCGGGGGCTTTGATACCTTTGACGCGCAGCGAAAAGAAGAATATGGTTATGGTATTTACGATAATGTAATTACCTCTATCGAACTTGAAAATAAAATAAAAGATCATCGCTTCATTACAGCCCAAGGCACTAAGCCAAAGCGAGTAGCAATGATTCATTGTGTTGGATCACGTGATGAAAAGGTCTGTAATAACTATTGCTCAAGGGTTTGTTGTGTGACCGCTGTTAAACAGGCTATTGAAATAAAGAAAACAAGTCCCGAAACAGAAGTGTTTTGCTTCTACATGGATTTGAGAATGTTTGGTCGCCACTTTGAAGAACTCTATAGAGAGGCTCAGGAAAAATACGGAATTCAATTTATCAGGGGGCGTCTGAGTGAGGCTTCGGAAGCCCAGGATAAAACCATCATTGTTAAAGCAGAAGATACACTCTTAGGTAAACCATTGAAGATGAATGTCGATCTGATGGTTTTGATGGTTGGAATGGAGCTATCGAAGGCTTTGGTTCCTTTGGTAGAGAAGATGCAACTCGAGGTTGGCGATGATCGATTCATCATGCCACTTGATGAACAACTTTATCCCAACCAAACGAAGAAAGAGGGTGTGTTTGTTGCGGGTACTTGTACAGGGCCTAAAAATATACCTGAGACATTGAATGATGCCAGATCTGCAGCGGTATCAATCATGAGTTATTTTGATCAGTTATCCAATAAAAACTAAGATGAGCAAATTTGGATTTACCATATTGAAGGATCAACAGCTTGATTATGATAATCTTTCAAGGGATCTGGCTCTACATATTCAAAAAACAGAACCATCTATATCCAGTTGTATGTCGTGTGGAAGTTGTGCCGGAAGTTGTTCTGCTTCTCGGTTTACTCAGTTTAGTTTTAGAAAGTTAGTGATCAACATACAACGAGGTAACGACAAGCAAATTGTAAACGAGATACAAAAATGTATGCTTTGTGGAAAATGTATGTTGGTTTGTCCACGAGGTGTTAACACCCGAAATGTAATTTATCAGTTAAGGAAAGTCCTAAACGAAAAGAAACATCATGAAGTTTAACCCTTTTGTTATTCCATTTTGTATTGGATTAGCTTTTTTGCTCATATTTCTGCTCATCAGATTTGTTGGTTGGGTTAAAAAATTACCCGGCGATGATCAGTTGCGCTTTAGAAAAGGACTGTTTAGTCGAAAACTCTTTACCGCATCGCGTGAAATAGTGATGGAGAGTCTTTTGCATCGCAGAATCTTCATGCGAAACATCGTGTTGGGCTACATGCACATGAGCTTTGCTTTTGGGTGGTTTATGTTGATCTTGATTGGAAATATTGAGGCTCGTTTTTATGCCGGAACCCAGGTAAATCCACCGTATTATCCTATTTTCTTTAAGTTTTTTGTTCATGATAAGTCGAGTATTCCGGGTAATATGATCTTTACCTTTTTCATGGACTTTTTTTTGTTGCTGGTCTTATCGGGACTGGTACTTGCAATGATTAAACGTTTTTTCTCCAGTGCTTTTGGAATGAAGAAGAGCACAAAATTGAAGGTTAGAGACAAAGTGGCGTTATTTGCACTATGGTTTATTTTTCCAAGTCGGCTAATAGCAGAGAGTTTGTCTTCAGAAATACACCATACCGGAGGATTTCTGACCGGGTCGGTTGGCTATGTTTTAGGATCGCTGTTTCCAGCTGAGAATCTTTTGATCCCTGCATGGTGGACTTATTCTTTTGCGCTAGGCCTTTTCTTTGTACTTGTTCCCTGGACACGGTATATGCATATTCCTTCAGAAATCATGCTCATCCTGATGCGCCATTTTGGAGTGAGAAATACGGCTACGAATGAGAGTTTTGCTGCTGCCGAAATATATTCATGCTCACGTTGTGGCATTTGTCTGGATCAATGTCAGCTTGCTACCGTCACTGAGCACAAAACTCCACAACCTTCCTATTTCTTTCAATCCATTCGAAATGAGAGTGTGAGCGATGGGGATCGACATGATTGTTTGTTGTGTGGTAGATGTGCAACAGCTTGTCCTGTTAATATCGATACGGTAAACCGACGACTTTATAGTCGGAAGATTGAAAAGGGTATAGCGTGTGGTGATTTTGGCTATTTACGTAACGAAAAGGTTAAATCAGCCAAAGTGGCATACTTTGCTGGATGCATGGGGCATCTAACCCCATCCGTTATTCAGTCGATGAAAATGATTTTTGAAGAGAGTGGTATTGATTATACCATGATTGATGCAGATGGATCGGTTTGCTGTGGTCGACCTCTAATGATGAGTGGCGAAGTCGATTCAGCGAAACAGTTGATGAAACATAACGAAGACTTGATCAACAACTCCGGTGCTACAGTTTTGGTGACCTCTTGCCCAATTTGCTACAAGGTATTCAGAGAAAACTATGCTCTGTCTGTTAATGTTTTTCATCATACCGAGTATATTCATTCTTTGATTAAGAAAGGCAAGATAGAAGTTGAGAAAACATCACGTGTCTACGCATACCACGATCCATGCGAGCTAGGCAGAGGTAGTAATATTTATAACGAACCACGTGAAGTGCTGATGCAGCTGGGTGAACTATACTCAAGTAAGATTAAAGGCGAGGAGGCATTGTGTTGTGGAGGCAGCTTGGGAAACTTGCCTTTGAAGAAAGAGGAACGTAGAATGATCGCCTTTGATGCAGCTTCTCATCTAGTGGGTGGCGTTGCTGATGAACTGATCACAGCTTGTCCTCTTTGTAAAAAGACGTTTACTCAAGTATCAACAGTGGCCGTAAAAGACCTGGCAGAAGTTGTTGCTTCATCTTTGGTGAAAGATCACAAGAAAGAATCTGCCTTTAGAATTGGCGTTGAAGTATCCACTTACTAAGTTGTGCTTTTTATTGGGAAAACACAACTTTTGAGTTTGTGGTCGAAAAATAATTACCTTTGTATAAAGATCCTTCAACCATTCAGGCTGGTCCATCGTTGAGGCGTATTTGCCATCCCAATTTGATGATATTTCACCTTGTTTTAGTCTTCAATGTGTTTATAATCAGCATTATACAATCTTATATTCTTCGATATCTCTTAGTTTACTTAGGTTAAATTGCTCTATATCAGGAGTATTACTATAATTGGGTCCGCCATGAGTCCGGCGTGAGTCCGGCATCCCTGCCCCATGCCTCCACCATATTAGTGGAGGCATGGCGAAGGGATGGAGGAGTTAATGTGAATTCATTTTGGTGTCATGTACT
>JAHEYR010000056.1 GCA_023251485.1 Bacteroidales bacterium | reverse complement strand
ATGCAGGTGTTAAAGTTACTTTCTTCATCTTTATAGGACTGCTATTAGCAGATATAGGGAATACAACAACCGAGTTTGCGGGTGTTGCGGGTTCGATGGAGGTGTTTAATGTCAGTAAATATATATCAGTCCCTATTGTTGGGGTCTTGGTATGGATTCTAGTAGTGAAGGGGACTTACAAGATTGCTGAACGCATATTTTTAGTCTTCAGTATAGCTCTTCTGATGTATGTTATTTCAGCACTGATGGGGCATCCACACTGGGCCGAAATAGGTCAATCTATTGCTCATCCTCATATGGAGTATAATAGTAAATATCTGATGATGGTGATGGGGATTATTGGAACCACCATTGCTCCATGGATGCAGTTTTATATGCAAAGTTCTGTGATTGAAAAAGGGTTGAAAATGAAAGATTTTAAGTATACCCTTATTGATATTGTCGTAGGATGTATCGCGACTGTTGTTGTTGCATTCTTTATCATCATCGCCTGTGCTTCAACACTTAATGTTCATGGTCTTACTATTAATGAAGCCAAGGATGCTGCTTTAGCACTAAAGCCGTTGGCTGGAAATCTTTCGTCGGCCGTATTTGCTTTTGGCTTATTTGTAGCATCTGTTTTCTCTGCTACAATTCTTCCTTTAGCAACTGCATTTTATGTATGCGAAGCATTTGGTTTTGAGGCTGGTATTGATAAAAAATGGGATGAAGCTCCTGAGTTTTATTGGCTTTACACTGGTATTCTTGTTATTTCAGGCCTGATTATCTTGATCCCTAATGCTCCATTGATTCTGATAACATTATGGTCGCAGGTATTGAATGGTATGCTTTTGCCGGTAGTATTGATCTGTATGATCATGCTTGTAAATAATAAAAAAATTATGGGCGAGCATATCAATAAACCGATTAATAATGTCATCGGGTGGACTACAATAGTCATTCTGGTAGCTCTCTCAGGACTATTAATATTCTTACCACTATTCTCATAATCGATTAAAATATAAAGATATCGGCGCTTAGCGTTTCTGCTCTATGCGCTGATATCTTTTTTATTATAAAAATGGACTATATTTCTTCCCTCAATTTTGACTAATAAAAGTCTCAAATCGTATATATTATTATCTTTAACATCTCAAATGACATGATCTCTTCATGTTTTAATTAGTTAATTGTATGAATCCTGTTTTATATGAACATAAATCTGCTCAAAAGCTCCTTATTGTTTTTGTATTACTTGCTATTTCAATGGCGGTAGGTAGTTATGTATTGTATTCATCACAGAAAAACAGGATTACGGCAGAAAAGCAGAATGAACTTGCTACTATAAGTCATTTAAAAATGCAGCAAATTGCTAATTGGCGAAGTGAGCGCTTGGGTAATGCCGAAAGTGCTTTTCATAACCAAAGCTTTATTAATGATGTAAAGGATTATTCTGCTGGAGTCAATAAGAAAGAAAATTTGAATAAAATCTCCTTATGGGTTACTTATTTGAAGAGGATATATCATTATTCCTCTATCTTGTTGTTGGATAAAGATAAAAACATTATCGTTAAAACTGATAATGCCGAGTTAATTTGTCCTTCTGGCCAATCAACCATAAAACAGGTACTTAATTTAAAAAAGCCTATTTTATCTGATTTACATCGAAATGCTAATGGAATCATTCACCTTGATTTAATAATCCCTTTATATGCTGATAGCGAAAGCAAAAAAGCTTTTAGTGGGATTTTATTTTTCAGGATCGATCCTAATCAGTTTTTATTTCCATTAATTCAAACATGGCCAACGCCAAGTAAGTCGAGTGAAACCGTTCTTGTCCGTAGAGAAGGAAATAATGTCTTGTTTTTAAATGAATTGAAAAATAAGAAGAACACGGCATTAAATTATCATCGATCCCTTTCTGACAAGACATCTCCTGCTGTTAGAGCAGTGCTTGGTTTTACAGGCAATTTTGAAGGTGTGGATTATCGAGGCGTAAATGTATTGGCTAATATTCGAAGAATCCCTGGGACTAATTGGCTCATTTATGCAAAGGTTGATAAGAATGAAATATTTGAACCTATTCGCATACAAGCGGTTTGGATTTTTCTTTTTACGATAGGCCTTATTTTATCTACTGGAGTTATTGTCTTTGTTATATGGCGATTGCAGATCTCGAATTCGAAAAGAGAAAAGTTGCTTTTGGTAAAGCATTTTGATTATCTGATGAAATATGCTAATGATATTATTATTTTAAGCGACCTGAAAGGTAATATTATAGAAGTCAATGATAAGGCTGTAACCACATATGGATATACGAGAAGTGAAATATTAAAAATAAATATAGAGCAGCTTAGAGCTTCTGAGTTGTCCTATTTGTTTACTCAACGAATAGAGGAGATCGTAACAAAAGGTGGACTTGTTTATGAATCTTCTCAGATCAAGAAAAATGGAGAGTCATTTCCGGTTGAGATTAGTGGCCGGATTATAGAAGTGGATGGCATCGGATATCTTCAATCAATTATTCGTGATATTACTGAACGAAAACAGATAGAAGAGGCACTGCGTTCGAGTGAAGAAGTCTACAGGCGTTTGGTTAATTCTCTTCCTGATATCATCATTCGATGTGATCTGAAAGGAAATATTCTCTTTGTCAATGATTCTAATGTCCAGGCATATGGGTTTCTTGATAAAAATGACCTTTTTGGAAAAAATATGTTCTCTTTTATTGCGCCTGAATATGTCGAAAAGGCTGTCAATAATGCAAAACTGATGCTTCGACAATATATAGGTCCTGTTGAATATAAGTTGGTGCTGGCAAATGGAGAAAAAGCCGACTTCGAAGTCAATGGTGATGTATTGCTAAACAAGGAAGGTATTCCTTATGGAATGGTCTTTATTCTACGAGATATTAGAGAACAAAAGCACTTTGAAGCGTCTTTACGCTCTGCAAAGGAGATGGCTGAAGAGAGTGATCGCTTAAAAACGGCATTCCTCTCAAATATGTCACATGAAATCCGAACACCAATGAATGGGATATTAGGCTTTTCAGAGCTATTAGACGACGATACCTTAACGAATACTGAACGGAAGAAGTTTATTCAGGTGATCAGTGAAAATAGCCGACACCTCTTGGGCGTGATAAACGATATCATTGATATTTCTAAAATTGATAGTAATCAATTGTCCATTAATACCGTCCCTTTTAATTTGAATAAATTAATGGATGAGGTGTTTATGACCTATCAGAATGAAAAAATGTTCCGAAATAAAAGCCAGTTAAACATCTTGATGCATAAATCGTTATCCGATGAAAACAGCGTTATTGTTTCGGATGATATCCGGTTACGTCAAATTCTTTATAACCTTCTTGGAAACGCCCTTAAGTTTACGAATGAAGGATTTATCAAGTTCGAATATGTAATAAAAGATGATAAGCTTCAATTTATGGTACAAGATACCGGAAAAGGCATCTCGAAAGATAAACAAGCTATTGTATTCGAGCGTTTTAGACAGGAGGAGGAGACCTATACACGCTATTTTGGTGGAAGTGGTCTGGGATTGAGTATATCGAAGGGGTTGGCTGAACTACTGGGTGGTAGAATTTGGATGGAATCTGCGGTGGGAGTTGGCACCATGTTTTTCTTTACTATTGATTATGAGTTGTTTAAAGTAGATGCGAATAAAAGGGATGAATATAGTTTTATATAAGTGTTCTTCTTTCCTTCCTCATTTTTTCTCTTTTTTACAGACCTTTTTATCGTGGTCTATTCAGTAAAAGTGTATCTCCGAATTTATATGATTTTTTAATATCCCGAAATGCTTATTTGGCATATATTTTGGTTGTTTTATCATGGTTTCTTAATGTAACTGACGATGATAAATAACGAAAAATGAATTGGATGCACTAATGATTTGACGTTGGCTTATCAATATTTCAGAATGAATAATTGAGTTGAAAGGGAATATTTTCAGTCAGGAGAACAAAAAAAGTAAACAGCAAAGATCTATCTGATCTACAAAATCTTAAAGTTTTAACAGTGAAATTTACTAACTAATTGAATGGAGGATTAAGAAAATGAAAGCACGAATTAAATTTCACCACCTGTTTGTCTTACTGCTGATTGGAAGCGGCGTTTTTGTACTACAAAGCTGCGTAGTCTATCAAACTGCTCCTCCGGCACTGGTTAAAGTCCCTGAAATCATTCAGATGTCGAAGGATGGTCTTACTTCAAAAGATATCATCCAGAAAATTAAGGACTCTCATACTGCTTACTCTTTGAAAGCTGATCAATTAGCTAAACTCCAAAAGCAAGGAGTTTCGGATAGTGTGATCAATTATATGGAGCAAACTCATTTTAGAGCCTTAATGCACGAAAATCAAGCTAATACTCCATATTATTGGTGGCCGGGATGGTATGGATATAACTTTGGATATCCTTATTATGGATTATCGAGTTTTTATCTAGGCTATAATTGGGGAAGTCCAGCCTACTATTATCGTGGTGGTGGCTATTATATCGGACATCGTGGTGGACATCGTCGTTAAGCTGATTAAACAATTCAGGTTATTTCAGTTTTGACTTTCTATTAACACATAAGGCGGATGATTATCCGCCTTATGTGTTAGGAACAATTTTTTATAATTAATATCCGAATACATCTTCGAGCTTCAACTCAGTGATAGGGCCATAGCTTTCGAGTACTTTTTTGTCGAGTTTCTCAACATCGCCAAGTACAAGAATATTAAACTTCTTGTTTTTGAGATAGGTTTCATCAAATTTTTTCAGGTCAGCAAAAGTTACTTTGGGGGCTTGTTCGAATACCGCTTTCCGAATATCATTTTTGTATCCCATTCTTCTTGCTTCGATATAGTTTCCGATCAAACTTGTTTTTGTAATCCTTTCGGTTCTGATCTTATTTAATAATCCGTTCCGGGCTGTTTCAAAGTTCTTTTCAGCTTCCGGCATATTATTGAATAGCTCAAAAAGAGCCTTCATTGCTTCAGGGAGCTTGTCGTTTTGTGTTCCGATATAGCTACTGATGAAATTGTTTTCTTCAGGATATTCAGGCGTCGTATATAGAGCCGACGAAGAGTAAGCTAAAGCTTTCGCCTCACGTATTTCCTGAAAAACGATAGAATTCATTCCTGCCCCGAAATACTCATTAAACATTCTGATAATGGGTATTTCTGTTTTGTTGAAAGGCGCTGATTTAGATAACATAACAATTTCAGCCTGTTTCATGTCGTAATTAACCATAAATACTTTGTTTTGGTCAGTGTTTAACATGGGGTATTTGATACGGGCCGGAACCGGTTTCAATGTTGTAGGAACACGATGCAGTTTGTTAATCGAAGCTGTTAGCTCTGCCGGAGTCTGACTTCCATAATAGATAACTTCGTGTTTAAAGCTATTAAGTCCTTTGATCATCGTGACCAGATCAGTCGCTTTTAGTGCCTTAAGTTCTGTTTCGCTTAAGATATTGGTGACAGGGTTTTTTGCACCGTATCGACCATACATTCTCATGGCTTTCAGTATGTTCCCTTTGTTAAGTTTGTCGTCTTTTCTTGATTTTAAGATATCTGAAACCATATTGTCAAGCACATTTTGGTCTGGTTTCGCATCTGCAAGAAGTTCTTCTACAAGAGAAAGAGCCTTATTCATATTCTCAGTTAACCCGGAAATGCTTACATAGATGTCGTTATTACTTGTTGAAACATTATAACTACAAGCCAACTTATAAAATTCTTCACTTAGTTTATTGGGTGACATTTTTGAAGTACCAAGGTAGCTTAGATAATCGATTGCCAGAGCCAACTTCTTGTCATTCTGTGATCCCATATCAAAATGAAATGACAAGTTGAAGGTTTTGTTCTCTTTGTTTGCTACATAGAGCGCTTCAATTCCACTCTTTAATTTGATTTTCTTGATGTCGTTGTTGTAATCAATAAACACAGGTTCTACATTCTCCGGCTTGCTGTTCTTGATATCCTTAAGGAAATCAGACTCCGCATTTCTATTCATTACCACCGGTGTTATCGTTGGCTTTGATACTTTGGTGACATTTTTATCCTCACCGGTAAGCTTGTAGATGGCTACATAGTTGTTTTCCGTAAAGTTTTTATTAGCAAAGTCTATCACATCTTGTTTTGTGATCTTTGCCAATCGATCAGTTTCATTTACATAATCACTATATGGAATCTCGGTGATAAAGACATCGGAAAAACCTAATGCACGCGAACTGATACTCTCCTGACGTTTGATGCGGTCCATTTTCATGTTATTCACGATAGCAGGTAACAACCAGTCTGCAAACTGTCCTTTTTTTACCAAATCCAGCTGCTCCAGGAGAAGTTTCTTTACTTCGTCAAGACTTTGTCCCTGTTTGGGATTTCCCATCATTATAAGGGCCGAATAGTCTGCAGCAACATCTGCTGCCGTTTCCGATCCCAATACCTTCTGCGCAAGATTCAGATTCAGATCCATTAAGCCGGCCTTTCCATTGCTCAAAACTTTTGAGATGATGTTTACAAGGTCAGCATCCTTTGTATGAATACCGCCTACTCTAAAGCCAATTGCGATGTTTTCAGCATCGGGACCGTAAATCTTTTTTATGACTGGAGCAGCGATTGGATCTTCTACCTGAGGCACAAAATGTTCAACGGAATGCGATTTCCAGGTACCGAGATATTTATCGATCAACGCAATTGTCTTGTCAAAGTCTATATCGCCGGCAATACAAACTGCCATGTTGTTAGGCGCATACCGTTCGTTATAATATTTTTGAATGGCTTTCAGCGACGGGTTTTTCAAATGCTCTATGGTGCCAATGGTGGTTTGAGTTCCATAGGTGTGCTTTTGGTATAATCCAGCATAAAGTGCTTCCCATACCTTATCGCCATCGCGATCCAGGCTCATGTTCTTCTCTTCGTAAACCGTCTCCAACTCAGTGTGGAAGATACGGAATATGGGGTCTGCAAATCTATCCTGCTCAATCTTCAACCAGTTTTCAAGCTGGTTTACGGGTACATCATTGATATAAACCGTTTGCTCATTACCGGTAAAGGCATTAGTCCCTTTTGCTCCGATAACACTACATAGTTTATCGTATTCGTTTGCAATACCAAGCGTCGCAGCAATGCCCGAAACAGAGTCTATCTGATGATAAATGGCTTTTCGTTTGGCTTCATCGGTCGTAGCACGATATACCTCGAAGAGATCCTCTATCTTTTGAAGAGTAGGAGCTTCTTTCGCATAATCAGCCGTTCCAAAGTGTGTAGTTCCTTTAAACATCATATGTTCAAGATAGTGCGATAATCCCGTGTTGTCGTGCGGGTCGTTTTTGCTCCCGGTTCTAACAGTAATAGCAGCAAAGAAGCGGGGTGCATTTTTGTAGGGTGACAGATAAACGGTGAGGCCGTTATCCAACGTGTAGATTCGTGTTTTAAGCGGATCATTGGGTTCCGATTTATAAGTGTATTGCTTTTGAGCAGCTACTTCTTGCCCAAACAGAATGGACAGAAGTAAAAGCAATACGTTGAAAAGTTTGAAATTGGTTTTCATTTAGAGTGGTTTAATAAATGAAGGTGAATATTAGTAGTTTTATGTTTCAAATTTAATCAATATTTTTACTTTTATTTAAAGAGATTCTTTTTTGATATGAAGATGAATGTGAGATTAATTTAATAGAATCATTTTTATGATGTTGATCGACAAAAGCAGTTGGTTCATCGAAATTATTTTGAATCGGATTGGCCACATCGTTATTTTGCCTCAATTATTCATCTAAAAACACGAACGCCATGAAAACTATTGCATTATTAAGTAAGAATAACGAGCAAAAAAGCTTTTTGCCAAAGCGAAAGATATTTGTCATGCTTGGGCTTATCTGTTTTCTCTTAAGTGGATGTCTTATTAAATCACTTCATCCCTTTTACAACCCATCCGATTTAGTATTCAGAAAAGATATTCTTGGAACGTATGTCGATCAGGAAAAAGGAACCTGGCAGATTGAGCAAGCAATCAAACAAGAATTTTTAAAACCTGATAGTCCACAAAACCACTATAAGATAACCTTGGTGGATGATAAAAAACGGAAAGCTTCTTTTACAGGAAATCTCTTTAAATTAGATAACAACTATTATGTCGATTTCTATCCGGATGGAGGAAATAACGATGATCAGATCGATCTTTATAATTTGCATTTACTGGGAGTCCATACTGTTGCTAAAGTTATTATTGGTAAAAATAACATACATATTAAATGGTATAATGAGAAGTGGTTAAGCGAATTGTTTGAACAGAATAAGATTCGACTGGCTCACGAAAAGGTTGATAACAATGATGCTGTTGTCTTAACTGCATCTACAAACGACCTTCAGAAGTTTATGCGGAAGTTTGCAAATGATCCGAATGCTTTTAAAAAGTCGGATAAGGAAAAAACTGATGACTTTGAGTATGTGTTAAGTAGAAAGTAATAGCTAATTTTAAGGATGATGAAAAAAACGATCAGTGCTTTTGTGAAGACCAGAAAATTTGCCAGAGTCAGTCAGCATATGGCCTTCTGGCTCTTCTCCGGAGTCATCTTGTTAAAGCTGTTTACCACTTCGAGTGAGATCATGCGAGTCGACTATATTTATACTATTCTGTTTTTACTCACGTTGATGCCATGCGTCTATTTGAACAGCACTATTCTCGTTCCGCGTTTCCTTCAACGGTCGGTATATTGGGTATTTATTCCGGCATTCATTGTTAATGTCGCATTTTTCTCATGGTTTAATCTGCTCTTCTTTGATAAACTGATCGATTATGTTTTGCCGGGATATTATTTCATCTCCTATTATTCATTGGTCGATATCTGCTGTTTCTTTTTGGCATTTGCCGGGGTTACGACATTACTGAAGATGGCCCGGAGTTGGTTTAGTCTGGCCGAGGCTGATCGAAAACTGGCGCAGATGCAACAACTACAGACAAATACAGAGCTCAATGCACTGAAAGCACAAATCAATCCGCACTTTCTCTTTAATAGCCTGAACAGTATTTATTCATTGGTGTTAAGCAGAAGTGATAAGGCTGCCAATGCCGTGTTGCGGTTGTCTGATATCTTGCGTTATACGATCTATGATGCCAAAGATGACTTTGTGCCTTTGAAAAAAGAACTCACTTATCTTACCGATTATATTGAATTACAGCGATTCAGGAGTAAACCGGAAACCTTTATTTCATTTAAAGTGACCGGCGAACCCAATGATTTGATGGTGGCACCACTACTTTTTATTCCCTTGGTGGAGAATGCTTTCAAACATGGGGTGAAAGGTGATATCCAGAATGCCTTTGTTGAGGTCGAACTAACCATTTCAAATGAAACACTGGAATTGAAAGTCAGAAATAACAAAGGAGTGGATACTGGCACAGCTGTTGTCGAATCTAACGGTGTCGGACTAGAGAATGTTCGTCGTCGACTGGAATTGATTTACCCGGGGAACTACCAATTGAGCATCTCCTCAGACGAAAAGGAATTTAATGTAACTTTAACATTGAAAAATAGCAGCACACAACTGAAATCATAAAATAAAATGATTATTAAATGAATATTCGCTGTTTAATTGTTGATGATGAGCCCTTAGCGGTTGATGTGTTACAACGCTATATCAGCGATTGTCAAAATATTACATTGGTAGCTTCATGTAGTGATGCCTTTGCCGCCGGACATATCTTGCAGGAACAGGTCGTAGATCTGATCTTTCTCGATATCACTATGCCTAGATTATCAGGGATCGGTTTTGTCAGGAGTCTGCAAAACCCACCCATGGTTATTTTCACAACAGCCTATTCCGAATATGCCATAGAAGGTTTTGAGGTCGATGCGATCGATTTTCTCATGAAGCCGTTCTCTTTCGAACGATTTATGAAAGCAGTGAATAAAGCCGTGGGGCTTTTAGAACTAAAGCAGCGTCCAAGAGTAACAACAGCTGAAGCACCAATAGAGACATTAGATCATGTGTTACTCCGCTCGAATAAAAAAGTTTATCGTGTATCGGTTCATGATATTCTCTACTTACAGTCGTTGGGCGACTATGTGCAGGTTCATTTTTTAGCAGAGGGACAGCAAAAGGTACTGACCGTTCACGATACACTTGTCAATCTATTCAAAACGCTTCCAATAGATACTTTTGTCCGCATCCATAAGTCATATTGCGTGGCACTGAATAAAATCGAATATATTGATGGGAATCAGGTCTTCATGAAGAACCAACCGCTTCCCGTGGGCATGAACTATAAAGAAGAATTGATGAAACGACTGGCAAGTGGAAAGTGATGCGCTCCATCTTAGTATGAAAAATCTTCTTTTGCAGAGAAAGACCTACTTATAACTAATTGTATAACCCCAAAAACTGTCTATATTTACAAAAAATGTTTCGATGAACCTTGGCCTTAAAGACATCTTTCGCACTACGCTGAATACCTTACACCTTGATATTACGCAAAATCTTAAATACGATCGTTTATCCAAACAAATCATCAAGCGGGTGCTCTTCCCCAATTCGATCTGTATTGATGTTGGTGCCCATAAAGGCGAAATCCTTAAACTGTTTTTGAAATCAGCTCCCGATGGACGTCACATTGCCTTCGAGCCCATTCCATTTCTTTATGAAGAGCTGAAGACTAAATTTGCGAACCGATGTTCAATATTTCCTTTCGCGCTGGGTGATGAATCCAAAGAAACCACCTTTCAACTTGTTAAAAACGCACCGGCTTATAGTGGTGTTTTGAAGCGGAAATATGCTATTAAGGATCCTGATGTCGAAGAAATTTCAGTACTCATGACCACTATCGATTATTTTCTGATTACAACTGAAAAGATTCGATTGATAAAAATTGATGTAGAAGGAGGGGAGTTCGCCGTATTGAAAGGTGCCGAACATCGGCTTCGAACAGATAAACCCTATGTGATATTTGAATGTGGACTGGGTGCCAGCGAATATTATGGAACCACGCCAACACAAGTCTATGGTTTTTTGAACGATGAAGTCAATCTGAAAATATCATTATTAGATGATTGGTTGAAAGGAAAGAAGCCTTTATCACTTGATCAATTTTGTGATTACTATGCTACTAATAAAGAATATTACTTTTTAGCACATCCCTGATGTGCTTGATTTAAATAATGTATGTTTAATTTCTTAGTGTTCATCATTCCATTGTTATCGGTGAAATAATACCTGTTACTCAACTATGAAAAAAAGATTTAGGATTCTATTTGGATTTTTACTCATATCAAGTAGTCTCTTTGCTGTATGTCAACTTTATGCACAAACCGACAATAATCAGATCCAAAACAATATTAATAACAACCTTCTGCCAGCAAAACCGCAGCACAAAAGCGCGAAGGTCGGCGTAAATAGTGATTCTGCGAATTTGCAATCAAACAATAAAATTAAAGATTTAGTGCTGATTTATGATGGAAGCACCCATCGTTTACCCTGGACAACAGACCGTATCAAACCATATATTTATAGAGCGAATAACGGAAAATTTGATTGGCTTTTCGATGGATATCTCTTTCTGGAAATCTTCGATACAAAACGTAATATTGCTTATGATCCCGGATTTAAATATAATGCAGCAGCAAGATCTGATTTTCAATCTATTTTAGACACTTATTTTAACCCAACGACAAGCTTTGGAGCCCTAGAAAGTGTGCTCGATTCATTAGCAAAAGAGGGAAAGATTGCTCAACGCAAGCGTAAGGTGGTCATCGGTATTGTGGTTCCCCGAAAAGATTTTGCGGAGTGGGGAGCGGTGAACAATAAAACACTCGATTTTAAATCGATGAATGATATTGCAACAGCAGTGCAGTGGTATATTGATGAATCGCTGAAAATGTGGAAGAAGGCAGATTATAAACATCTGGAATTGGGCGGCTTCTACTGGGTTAGTGAAGAAGCCGGGATCTATCAGGATGCGATTAAAACGACGGGGCGATATCTGGATAAGATTGGACTCCCTTTTTATTGGATTCCATATTATAATGCGCCGGGAGCCGCTAAGTGGAAAGAAAATGGTTTCACCTATGCATATTATCAGCCGAACTATTTTTTCTCGCTCAAAATTCCTTACGGGCGGTTGGCCGATGCTTGTAGTTTTGCCAGAAAAAATGGTTTATCTATGGAGATGGAATTTGACGATAATATAATTTCGGACACTGCATTCAGAAAACGGTTTGACGACTATGTGAAAGTTTTTACCGAACAGCACGCATGGGATTATCCGGTAGCTTATTATGAAGGTGGAGGAGCATGGGAGATGATGTCGCGAAGTAAAGATGCCGAAATTAAAAAACGATTTGAACTCTTTGGAGATATTATCGCCAAACGTCAAAGAGAAGCAGATGCGAATAAGTAGCCCGCTCAACGTTTCATCTGATCATTCTTAATCAAATTGATTTGTAACGGGGAAATAAAATCTATTCATCGATCGCTCAATCCCGTAAAAATTAGTAGCTTTGATTTAAAATCATGTCTTTATGTCAACATCATTTATACTACACCGCAAAACAAATTCTCTTATTCTATTCACCATGCAGTTCCTGTTAGCCTGTTTGCCATTGGTATTCATTCCTTCGCAAGGAATGCCACAGAATCTCATGAACGGTGCTCCCGAAATAGGTGCACAAGTAATCATCGAACCCGGACAAACCGCACAAGAGATTGATCATCTGTTTAAAACGCTCAACGAGAGCGGAATGACGATCACCCGCATCCGGATGTTCGAAATATTTATGCACAAAGCCGATGGCGAATGGGACTTCTCTTTGTTTGATCTGGCATTTAAGAGTGCTGAAAAATATAATGTAAAAATCTTTGCAACCCTCTTCCCGGCAACATCCTTTACCGATGTAGGCGGTTTTAAATTTCCTAAAACCGATGCACATTTAAATGAAGTAGCCGACTATATCAAAAATGCCGTTACACATTTCAAACAATTTAAGTCGTTGTATGGCTGGGTGCTCATTAATGAACCGGGATCGGGTGTCGCTCCACTGGACGAACCCTTTACCCAGAAGATGTTTAGCAGCTGGAAAGAGAAGAAAACGCCAGAGATCTATAATAGCAAAGGTTATTATACGCTCGATTTCGATAAAGAAAAGTTTCTGGTCGAATACAATATATGGTACCTCAACTGGCTGGCTGCTGAGGTGCATAAATATCAACCATCGGCTCATCTTCATGTAAACAATCATGCTATCTTCGGCAATGTGGCTGAATACAACTTCCCTGAATGGCGCAAATTCCTCACTACATTGGGTGGATCGGCTCATGCAAGCTGGCATTTTGGTTATTTTACAAGGTCACAATATGATGTCGCTATGTCGGCCAACTGCGAGATTATCCGTTCAGGAGCCGGTAACATCCCTTGGCTAATGACGGAGATCCAAGGCGGCAATAATACGTATAGTGGCTTTGAAGCAATGTGTCCCACTAAAGAAGAGATCAGTCAATGGCTCTGGACTATTATTGGCAGTGGCGGAAAAGGAGGGATCTTCTGGTGTCTGAACCCTAGGGCATCCGGATTTGAAGCCGGTGAATGGAATATGTTGAACTTTCAGGACAAGCCTTCAGATCGATTGATAGCAGCTGCGGAAGTGACCAAGACGATTACAAAGAATGAACCGCTCTTTGCCAATGCAAAACCCGTAGAGTCGGGCATCAATATCCTCTATACCCGTCAATCGCTTTGGATCGAAAAGAAACAGAAAGCAGCCGGGGCAAACTACGAAGGTCGCATGGTTGGTGGTGTCATGAAATCTGCATTGGGTTACTTTGAAGCCCTGAGCGAGATGGGACTTCAATCAAACTTTAAAGCAATTGATGAATTCGACTTTACGAAAACTGATTATAAAGGCATCACTATCATTCTGGCGAACCAGATTAGTATTCCCTCAACCAATTGGAAGGACCTAGAGAACTTTGTCCGTTATGGGGGAAAGCTGCTGGTTGATGGTTTAACCGCCTATTATGATGAGAATTCTCTCTGTATCATGAAGACAGGCTTTCCGTTAGAAACGCTGTTTGGTGGAAATATCAAGGAGTTTAAACTGGTGAGTAATCTTTTCGACTTCAAGCTTGATGAACCGAATCTTACAATTCCTGCACATTGTTGGAGAGGTACCATTCAGATCAGTGGCGCAAAACCGATAGGGACGTATGAGAATGAGGTTATTGCCACAAGCCATTTGTTTGGCAAGGGCGAAGTCGTATGGACGCCATCGTTACTTGGGTTAGGCGGTCGAATTAAAGGATACACACCGTTGATTGCATTTCTCAATAAGGAATTGCACGAGAGTATCGTCAATGCCCCTTTCCGATTTAAAACTGCTCAACCCGGAATGTTGTTGAAAACATTGCATTCGGGCGATCACTTTATCACGATCGTAGTTAACAAAGCCACCAAAGTTCAAACCGTTGAATTGGTTGGAACACAAAAGCTAAAACCGACAGTTCTATTCGCTGAAAAGAATGGGAAAGTCATTGGATCAACCCTAACTATTTCACCCGAAGAAACAATGGTAATTGATTGGAAATAATATAAGCAAAACCAGTTTGTACAGACTGCAAAGCCGTACAAACTGGTTTTTCTGAAATGACGTAGTGCGACTTTAATAAATTATTCGGTTGGAATGGCTGAAATATTATTTTTGGAGCCACATAAAATAATCCGATAATCCTATTATAACTGCCGTTCGTTTTCGATATTCTTGATTTCGATAACCGGTTTCTCTTCAAACCATGCTTTGGTCAGTGCTTGAAAATCGGCCAGATGTTTGGTCTTTAGATGAACATGGATGGCTTCATCGGAGGCCCATTTTTCGACTAAACAAAATCGGGTTGGCGTATAAGGAGAAACAAAGATCTCATATTGCAAACAACCATCTTCTAATAACACATTTGCTCTGGCTATTTTAAAGGCGCGAGTAAACGATTCTATCGACTCTTCTTTTAACTTGTAGAAAACAATAACCTGGATCATAATATTTAGTTTTTATAGTATGTTTTTAACGCGACCTACCTGTCCGTCTGTTAGCCGTACCTTGATTCCGTGTGGATGAAATGGGGCACTGGTGAGAATATTCTGTACGATGCCGGTAGTTAATTTCCCCGAACGTTGGTCTTGTTTTAAAACAATATCAACTTCTATTCCGGGCTCTATATCTTTTCTGTAAGTGCCATTCATTCAATGCAAATTTTTGAATTTAGTATCATGTGTTATTCGCCCTTTTCTTCTCTTTTCGGTCCATCCATCGGCCCCCTTAAATGGATGATCAATCCATTTAGAAAATTGCGAAGTAGTTGATCTCCACATTCTTTGTAGTTTGGATGATCTTCTTTGCGGAAAATAGCACCAAGTTCACTCTTCGTTACTGTAAAATCAACTAATGCTAATATCTGGATGATCTCTTCGTCTCTGAGATGAAGTGCTACGCGCAACTTTTTAAGTATATCGTTATTTGTCATGTGTTTAACTATTCTTCTGCGTTATTAATTTGAATCTACAAAAGTACGATCATTGCAAGGAATTATGAATTTTATTTTTTGAAGGAAATATAGCAATTGGCTCGTTTATGTCGTAACTTTATAATGGATCTCTTTGGCACCTGTTTTGTGGTGTGATTGACTATAATTCAAAAACTAACAGGATTCAGAATCAGTTTTAAAACAATTATTGCATGATGAAGGCATTAAGTATTGTTGGGTTTTTGTTGGTACTAATGTGGGCATGTTCTCCTCAAAAACAAATTGTAAAAATTAAACCAACAACGGTGCAGTCCAAAGATAGCACCGAGTATGAGTTAATTGTGTCCGATCCTACTTTTGAAACGTGGTTTGCATTGAATAGTAACCCCGCAAAAGACCATAGTAATGACTACTATCGTTCATGGAATAGCAAGTATGTAGCGGATTGGAATTATCATTATACATCAGGCCATAATTCGCACGTCTTCGAAAACTATATCGATTACGATAATTCTATCGACTATGGAATTGAACTAAATCGTAAGCTCTACTACTACTTCAGATTTGTTGAAACTTCGTTAAAAATACCTGTTCTATTGACCGGTGTACGACCTGTCGGAATCTGATGTTATGATAATGTTTAGATAAATAGCACCACTGAAAATGTACTTTAGTTTGTAGGTACATTATCTTTGGGTTTGTTAATCTGTAAGGCGTATAACGGTTAACAGCCGTCGTACGCTTTATTTTTCCCATTCTCAAAACCGTTCTGATTATGTTGAAAAAACTTTTACTCTCATTTGTTTTTATGGGTTCGCTTCATGCCATAGCCGGCACGAATCAGGATCCTCTTCAGATTGTTCGCAATCATAAGTCGGATTTCACGATTATGGTTTCATCAAAAGCAACACAATTTGATAATCGCGCCGCTACAATGCTGCAAACCTACATTCAGAAAATGTCGGGATGTTTGTTGCCGATAAGTAGTAATGACAAGCCTTCAGGTGATCATCAGATCCTACTTAATGTTTCAACCGTTCGCCAGACTAAAGCCAGCGCTGCTTATACCGCTAAATTGAAGGAAGACGGTTTTGTCATCATTGCTACTGCTAAAGGATTGCAGATACTAAGTGGTGGACGAAAAGGGACAATTTATGGCGTCGTCAATCTGCTGGAGAAACAATTTGGATGCAGAAAATACAGCCCCACTGTAGAAGTTGTTCCCGAACACGCGGATCTTGTGATAAAGCCATATGTAGATTTGCAGAATCCGGTAAACAGCTTTAGAGTAGTTTATGGAGAACTGGCTAAAGATATGGATTATCGCGACTGGGAACGGATTTCGGTAGTCGAAGAGGTTTTTGCCGACGGTTATTATGTACACACTGCTAACCGATTGGTTCCGTGGAATCAGTATTTCGACACACACCCCGAATATTTTTGTTTTACAGGTGGTAAAAGATCGAAAGATCAACTTTGTCTCTCTAATCCCGAAGTATTCAATATCGTTGTTGCTAAATTGAAAGAGGAGATGGCAAAACAACCCGACAAGAAGTTGTGGTCGGTTAGCCAGAATGATAACTTTTCATATTGTCAGTGCGACGATTGTAAGAAGATCATTGCCGAAGAGGGATCGCCTGCCGGACCCATCATCCGTTTTGTAAATAAAGTAGCCGCTCAGTTCCCTGATAAAACGATCTCTACATTGGCTTACCAGTTTTCGCGACAGGCGCCCAAGGTTACAAAGCCTGCTGACAATGTG
>JAHEYR010000214.1 GCA_023251485.1 Bacteroidales bacterium | reverse complement strand
AATCAAATAAAATGTAAGAAGGATCAGTCGCGACCGATCCTTCTTGCATTCAATATCTTCGGATTTTCAATATTGCTATTCTAAAATGATCCTGCTCGATTTAGGATATTTCACGCTATAGCTAAAACCGATCTTCTTCTCTTTAGCAGCATCAATCTTCAAACGCCATGTCAGTTTGTTGGTAGCCTCGTCCAGCGTAGCCTCCTTAGCCTCACCCTTTTCAACCACAATATCCTTATCCGTAGAAGTAGGATATTGATCTTCAACCACCATATTTATAGGTAGCGACTTCTTGTTACGGATCGAAATTTCCCAACGACGCTCGTCTGTTTTATTACTTCCGAACACCTGTTTCCGGCTAAACTCCTTTTGCTTAATGCGCGTCACAGCAATGTTCTTATCCCTGCCCAACGAAATATCTAACGTATCACCTGTGTTCTGCGTGTTCAGCATGGCCTTCCCCAGATAGGTGCCTTCGTAGTATAAGTTTGCTTCGCCATTCAACAGATTCATCTCTTCCCAGCCCGTAATGCGTGCCGTCAAGAAGACATCCTTATCCAGCTTCGGTGCACAGTAATATTCATACAACGCATCAATTGAGCGCTCCTGCACATTCACCATATGTTGTTTACCATCCGATGGAATGTTGTACGACTGTTCAATGACAAACTGGAAAGTAGTCTGACCGGTAGTTACCACCACCCTTGGGGCAATAGCCATCGCTTTTTTGGCAGTGCCTCTTATCATAATCGGGGCTACTTTTTCTTCCCTAACTTCAGCATTTTCTTTAATAACAGGAGGAGTGAATCTAATTCCACTTTCATTAATTAATTCCCATTTTTCAAGTTCAGGTTTCGTTCCACTCTCATTTGGATTTCCCGAAGAGAGAATCAGCTTAACATTGGCCCAGTCCTCGCCAGATGTTTGATACACATTTGCTTTATAGTTCAGGTTGATGGGTTTGCTGATATCCGTAACCCGCAAATCGTAGGTAGGATACCATCCCGCATTTCTCACCACGTAGGTCAGATGCAGTTTAGCCGTCGAAGCTTCCGTGGCATTGAGATTAACCACAATCTCGCCCGAAGGTCTGTAGTTCTTGTTATTTAACTCCGTTAACTGCTGTTCAATTTTAGCAATCTCCTTATTGAAGCCAATCAGACGTTGGTTGATATCGAGCTGTTTCGTCTTGACTTCTGTCATTCGTGCACGTTGAAAGTCCATCGCCTCCTTCAAGTCGAATGCTTTCAGCAACACATTATTTCCGCCGATAGCCTGATTCTTGATCAACATACTTTCCTCTTGCTGAAATACCTGCAACATCGCCGTTTCGTAGTTCACCTTTTCTTTCAGTGCCTTGAGTTGAGCCTCTAGTTTCGACTCCTCTTCGCGGGTAGTTTGATTCTCCAGATAATTAATTTGATGATTTACGGCCAGTACCGTCATTTCGTTATCAGCAGAAACCTGAATGCTTTGAGGGATAATCTCTGTAGAGACATCGTGAAATACCAGATTCGACATGCCTTTGGGTATCGCCACCGTGGCAGAGCGTGTAATCTGAGCGCCTGTTAAGAACACTGTGACATTATCAATTTTCGAATCGATTAGTTTTTTATTCTCCTGTGCCCAAACCGAGGAGAACATCAGAGAAGCTATACATACGAACAACAGTTTTTTCATCGTCGGAAAAATTTTAAAATGAACTAAGATTGATTTATGTAAATAATACTACCCACTTTATGAAAGAGGTAATAGAAGAGCTAAACAGCGAATCGATCAGGACAGTGTATAGCTCCTCATATAGAAAGCAACATTCAAATTTCAGACCATAAATTGTAAAACCGAAGTTCTAATGATAATACTTTCCGGTTTACTTCGACTTCAGTGCCTGGGCAATGGCTTTTTCTACCAGCGGTTCCATCACCCCATATCCTAAATTAGTAGGATGAACACCGTCATTCGCATATTCAGGTTTCATTCCGGGGCGATCATCCACCAGCGAAGAATAATAATCCAGATAGATTAGACCATATGTAGCGGCATAATCCTTCATCCATTTGTTCACCACAATGATTTTCTCGTAGGGTTTCAGTCCACGTTTCCAGGGGTAGTCATAGGCAGGGAGGATAGAGCACATAATTACCTTGATGCCGTTGGCTTTAGCCAGATCGGCCATTGATGCGAGATTATCCTCAATCATTTCGACGGTAGAAGGGCCTGTGTTGCCTGCAATGTCGTTTGTTCCGGCCAATATTACCACCACCTTAGGTTTTAAATTGATTACATCAGCTCTGAAGCGAACCAACATCTGTGGAGTAGTCTGACCACTGATGCCGCGGTTGATATATGGACGATCTTTAAAAAACTCCGGCCGGTTTCTGATCCAGCCTTCGGTGATCGAATTTCCCATGAACACCACCCTTTTTTCACCTGCGGTGGGAAGCCCTATTTTTTCGTTGTCGGCTTTAAAGCGTTTCAGGTTAGGCCAATCTATTTTTAGCCAATCTTCGTAGGCTTTTTTCTCTTTAATCTGTTTCTCGATTGCTTTTTTAATCTCCGCGGAGTCGGTAGATTTAACCTCCTGAGCAATAGCAAAGCTGCCTACTGAAAACGTAAATAATAGCAGTGCGATTGCAAGTTTCAAGTTTCTCATTTTTAGTAAAGACTTAAATTATGATGATAAAATTTAGTTGGTTGTCAAAGAGATTAAATTGTAAATAAAATTAGCTAAAAAATGAATAGAAATAAGGGAATCATGATATTGTTGTAATCTTGCAGAAGCAGATGAGAATATGGGATCAATCGGAAAAGTTGGGGAGAAATAATGAAAGCCTTGCTAAAACAAATTGATTGTATAAAATAACCCCATCATTTCAACTTCTTGAGCAAAATCTGCATAAAGGATAAGTGTTTGGATTAAAAAAGAGATTCCGATTCAGTGCAACCATCATCTAAAACAGCCCTAATATTCCACTAAGACTCTTCTTTTAAGAGTATATAATGGTTTCAGATTTATGCAGCAAGAGGTTGCTAATAATTCATTGCATATTACAGTTATAGAGTCGAGTGCAATAACAACAGGTTTCTTTGGTAAAATCTTTCATGCACTTGGTGTTGGCTGGTCATTCTTTTTAGAATTCTTCATAGCGCTTCTTGCTTTATGGCCATTCTTAATCGTCGGGTGTGTTATTTTGTTTTTTATCATCAGATCGCGCCGGCAGAAAAAAGAGACGAAGGAAGCCTTTAACAAGATGTTTAATGCTGAAAATAAATAAACTGAAAACAATAAAGAAGCCGGTTATTAGTCGGCCTCTTTATTGTTTAATCTTCAGATGAAAAATCATAGTCCGCTGATTTAGACATTCAGCTTCCGCTGTTTTTAATAGCTTTTACACTGGCGTGGATCATGCCCAGATAGTTCATCAATGTAACGTAACGATTTGCAACTGGGGCTATCAACACCTTGCCGACCCCCGAAAAGGTATTGACTAATCCCTCGCCTGAGGTAAACGAAGAGAAGAGTCCCTTGGTAGCTTTCGAAACAGAAAGGTTAATCCCTGAAGTTCTGGCAATAGCAAAAGAGCCATCTACTACCAGATTAGAAGTTCCATTCAGCACAATTTCTTCAAGTGGTCCATTTGAGACGATGACTACTTTCCCAAAACCTGATACCTTGGTCTGAAAGAATCCTTCACCTGAAAAGAATCCGGAGATGGCTTTATTAGTCCACATCCCGACCTCTACTCCCATTTCAGAAGCATAGTAAGCACCTTTATCCAGAATCCACTCATCGCCTTTTAACTCCATGATCGTAAACTCACCAAAGCTGGGTTCCAGAAAAACAGTTCCTGTTCCTTTGATGATAGGTTTTACGGCTGCCTCTTTGGTGACCATTGATTTCAGAAAGCCGCCTGCAGAAGGAAGATGTGCTTCAATGGCAAGCTGTCCCTCCATGTAATACATTCCGCCCGACTCATATCGAAAAGCACTATTTTCGAGCATAACCTTTACCATTCGCAACATCTCTTTGGGGACAACCTCAAAGGTGACCTTTCCGGCACCCTGTGATTGTTGAGGTTGGAAGTTGGGTTGTTGATATGCTGGCGGAGGTGGAGGCTGGTTATAACCCATCGTGGGAGGTGTTTGAATAGGTGGAGGAGTGGCCGGAGATGATGGTTGTGATTTATCAAATCGCGCGCCACATTCATGACAAAATACTGCTCCTTCTTTCAATGAAGTACCACAGTTTACACAAAAAGCCATATCGTTAAGTTTAGAATGAATGATGTATTTATTGCACTTTATATCCTTCAATAGTTACAAATCCTTTTCCAGAGAAATTTTTTGTACACGACTCCCTGTCTGAATCATGAATCACATAAGTCCCGGGCTCCAGGATTACTCTTGGTTCAATAATCCACTTGCTGTTTCTGGACAGGCCTCTGGCATGCCACTTCTTAATTCTACTAGTACTCAAATCCTCAATGCCGATAGTTCCCACGTAAGAACTTCCCCTTCCACTATTATAATGATCGGTGGTTATTCGCGTGATACAATAGCGCCCATTAAGTCTGAAATCGCAATCCTTTTCAGGATTCTTCAAAATAGTAATTCCCAGTTGTCCTATTTTAAAGATCATTTTCGAGGGTGGTTCATCTGCTATCTCAGTCGAAGGTTGCGTATTCGGTGTATTGACAGTTGTCGGTTTGGTCTCTTGAACCGGCATTGTTTGGTCTTCTGTTTTTACCACCTTCGTTGTTTTAGGAGAGGTGGTTGTAACAACCTTCTCCTTTGCAGGTGAAGTTTCCTTTAACGAGGAATTATCAATTGCCGAACCCGAGATCTGCTCAGGTTGTATGTCGTTAACTTTAGCTGTTGAATCTGAAACAGCTAAAGTTGAAGGGGTAGATAC
>JAHEYR010000213.1 GCA_023251485.1 Bacteroidales bacterium | reverse complement strand
ATATTGAAGTGGAAAAGAAGATACAATTATCGCTCGAGATAGATTGGCAAGGACAAGCCGTTCTCACCATCTATTTTATGTATGGAAGCAAACGTATTCTGGCCGGAAATAAGCAAGACGTATTTGTGACATTAAAGGTAGAAAATGATAATTATGTATTCTATCGTTTTAAGCGCAATCGTACCTGGGAAAATCAGGTTACAGCTAAGCTCTTAAAAAAAGGGTTGAAGATGTTGAATGAAAACAGTTTAAAACTAGCTTCAACTGCAGACGATTCCTCATTTAAACACTATGAATTAATAGAATGGATCTCTAAACACGAGGCATTCATCAAGTCGATTAATGCAGTGGTGGTTCAAAATATCCACACTACCAATTACTATCTTTCGACCGTTCACACCGATTTCAGGATCAGTATGGAAAACGACTGGTTCGACATCCTTGCCATGGTGCATTTTGGGACACAGTATCAGATTCCGTTTATCCGTTTACGCGAATATATATTGAAAGATATTCGTGAGTTTCCGCTTCCCAATGGAGAGATCGCCATCCTCCCACTAGAATGGTTTGCAAAGTACAGAGACCTTCTGATTTTCTCGGAAGAAAATAATAAGAATATCCGCATCAACAAACATCATTTCCAGCTAGTCAATGAATCTATCGGATCGCAAGATGCCAACTTTCAAGAAAAGATAAAGAACCTCAGCTTCGATAAATCGAATATCGTAGTCCCTTCTAAAGGTTTGAAGACAAAACTACGTCCCTATCAGCTCGATGGTCTGAAATGGATGCTTTTCTTAAATGAAAATTGTTTGGGAGGTATCCTGGCCGACGACATGGGACTTGGGAAGACGATACAAACACTGGCACTATTATTAAGCACCCAGAAGAAGGTTCCTTCACTGATTATTATGCCGGCTTCGCTCATTCACAACTGGACCAATGAGATAAAACGTTTTGCTCCATCACTGAAGATTCTAAATCATACAGGGATAGGGCGTACGACCGAAGCACAAGTATTAAAGCACTATGATTTAATACTGACAACATATGGAACGATCAGAAATGATATTGCCGCGTTAAAGAATTTCCATTTCGAATACATCATCCTCGACGAAAGTCAGGCTATAAAGAACCCTGAGTCAAGAACCAGTCAAGCCGTCAATGAGCTTGAAAGCAACCATAAGTTGGTTCTGACCGGCACTCCTGTTGAGAATTCATTAATCGATCTCTGGTCACAACTAAACTTTTTAAACAAGGGCTTACTTGGTAATCTGGAGTTGTTTAAAAATGAGTATCTGTTCCCGTTGGATAGAAACAAAGATGAAGAGATTCAGAAGAGATTAAAGAAAATCATCGAGCCCTTTATACTTAGGCGACGAAAAGAAGAGGTCGCTAAAGACCTTCCTTCTTTGACTGAGGATATCCGATATTGTGAGATGAGTGACCAACAACGTAAGTTATATGAAACGGAGAAAGGTCAAATCAGAAGACAGGTCCTCGAGAATATAGAAAAAAACGGATTAGGCAATTCATCTATTGAGATATTACGTGCCATGATGCGTCTACGTCAACTATCTAACCATCCGGTCATGATGGACGATAGCTATGATGGCGATAGTGGAAAGTTTGAAGAAGTGTTGCGCAGTATTCATAATATTGTTGAGGAAAAGAATAAAGTACTGGTGTTCTCATCCTTTGTAAAACACCTGAATATTTTTGCAAACCACTTTGAATCTGTCGGCATAAATTATTCCATGCTTACCGGCTCGACCAAAGACCGTGAGGCTGTCGTAAACAGCTTTAAAAATGATGAGGATACACATGTTTTTCTCATCTCAATCAAGGCCGGTGGTGTCGGATTAAATCTGACAGAGGCTGATTATGTATTTCTATTGGATCCATGGTGGAATCCGGCTGTTGAACAGCAAGCCATAAGCCGTGCCCATCGAATAGGACAAAGCAAAAACGTATTTGCATACAAGTTTATCTCGAAAGACACGATTGAAGAGAAGATTCTGAAGCTTCAGGAAAAGAAAAGGATGTTAGCTGATACTTTTGTTTCATCCAATAACCCATTGAAAGATATCAATCATGATGAAATCATAGAATTATTTAATTAGTGTGCTAATGGGATAATATGCTAATTAAGAAGTAAACATGGTTCGTCAAATAAACAGTAAAAAGACAATTAACGGATAAATGTGTATTCTTCATTAGCACATTAGCATATTAATAAACTCTATTGCATTCGTCAACCGTTCTTCCCCTTGTCCTCTGATTATTCTATACTCGAACCCATAGTCATCCAGTTCGTTCCGATAGATCTCAAACAACTCATCGCGGGTATCAGGATTCTCTCGCAAGGGATCAAATTCCCAAGGCAGATCATAATCGGTTAATAAATAGAGATCATAATGATGATCCATCAATCTGTCGAGAATCCATCTATGACAGGTTTTCCATTTATATTCGCACCAAACCTTATTAATAATCAACTCGGTATCGATAAAAAGATATTCTGAACATTGTTTGGCTAGTTGATTCTCTTTTTCGAGTTGTCCCATGGCAATATTCAAGACATCGTCATAACTATATTCACCTTGAATTTCAGCCAGATATTCACGTGAATATTCAGGAACCCATAGCGTTGAATAATGATTGGCCAGATCCTGTGCCAATGTGGTTTTCCCTGTAGATTCGGGACCGATAATAGCGATTCGTTTTAACAAAGTATCGTAGTTTATTGAGGTTGAGCGTTCTTTATCTTTTTATTCCATTCAATCCAGCCATAAACGGCAAGAACCAGAAAGACGATATATTGAATACTGGTGAAAGCAAGATGTTGCATGATGGAGAGCGGAATCAATATTAAATTTCCAACAGTCCATCCCAACCAATTTTCTATTTTCTTAATGGCCATCAACCACATGGTGACGAAGAAAACAGACGTCGTAAAGCTATCCAGCATCGGAACAGGGCTATCCGTATATTTTCGTAACAAAAAGTAGAAAAGTACAGTTCCAACAATAATTAATCCGACTGACAGAATCCATCCTTTTAAGTCTAAACGAGTAATTGCTGTCTGTCCTTCGGACGAAGGGTTATGAACCCAGTTATACCAACCGTAAACACTCAGCACCATAAAGAAAGCCTGCACTAATGCTTGAGCATAGATTTTAGCCGTAATAAACAGGAAGATGTAAAGGCCAACATTGATAATTCCCGTAGGATAAACCCAGATATTTTCCCTGCTTGCAAACCAAACACTTAAAATACCAAAAATTACTGCAACATATTCGAAGAAAGTAGTTGCTGCCAGATCGTGCCAAAGTAATAGAATAAAATTTTGCATAATGTGTGTTCAAAGTTTCAAACGAAGTGGCAAATTTAATGCGAAATGGTATTACCTTTGGATAGTCAACACAATGTTTATGAAAAAATGGAAAACCAACCTGTTGCTGATAGGATTATTGTCACTGGTTATGAGCAGTTGTCTAACAACTGAAAAAAAAGAATATGTATTCAAATTCACCGGTCAAAATGCTGGAACCCTTACGATAAAGTATATAAATCTGATGTCGACCAGTGATGACACCACCGATATGTCGAAGCAGGACTTCACCGAATTAATAGACAAATATATCAACGGTGATAATATCAAATCGCAATATCCTACCGCAACGAATATCCGCAAACAGCTTTATGAGGTGAACGGACAGCTTTATGCAGAACTTTCTATGGATTTTTCGGATCTGGAAAGTGCAAAACTCTACCAATCGGATGCGAATAGTCCATTGATGTTATGTCTCACCACAGAGAAGGAGACCGAACGTTATATAGAATCGAATGGAAAATATGGCGGAGCAAATATGCCGGTAGTATTCTGGAATAAAGATTTAAAAGAATTACACCTAACTACAGGGATAACCAAACCAGATGAATCAACCAAGAGTTTGGTAGGTCGTTATAGGGAATTTAAAAAAACAGCTTCTCATTAGCAGAATTGAAAAAGTGAAACAAAACCTAGCAATATTTTTTTTGCTCTTGACAACGTCTTTTGTAAATTGCCAGACACTTTATTCAAAAGCGTTAAAAACTCTGCAAAATATAGAAAAGGCTGCTATGAATTAGCAGACAAAAATGATTTTTTTGAAATGCCCAAACCAACAATAAAAGCAGACAAATTACGGCAAGAATATGAGACAAGTGAGTTTTATAAAACCAATATCCGAAATAATAAGGCACCTGTACTTTTCTATAAAAATGAAGTACTCAATAACATTGACACTAAACCAGTTTTAAGAAGGCTAAGAAATATGGGTGTGAAACTTTTTGCTATTTATGGTCAACAGGACAGAATTTTTTCGACTTTACAAATAAGTGATATTAGAAAAATTGTTAAAAAAGGTAATTTTAAAAACATTGACAACTGTTCGCATTACTTGTTTGTTGACCAACAGCAGACTTTCATTGAAAATATTGAAAAATGGATAAAATAAAAACTACCGCTAATACACACACGTCTATGTTCATTGGCTGGCTGACGTGCATTCTGCAGTACTGATAGCTATCGTGATTGCTAAAGAATTCACCTTATTAATTTGCGAAAATGAAACGCTCACAAACTGCAGGTGCGCATAGCCTCGGTCGTTAGCCGCAATTTAACAAAACTTTACACAGACAATGAATAGACTTGACAGACTAACAAGCATACTCATACAACTTCAATCTAAACGACTGACAACTGCTCGTGAAATAGCTAAACGATTTGAAGTTACAAACAGGACAATTTATAGAGATATTCAAACATTAAGACTTGCAGGTGTTCCAATTGGCGAAGAAGAAGGAAAGGGTTATTTTTTAGTAGAAGGTTATCGGTTGCCACCTGTAATGTTCTCAATGGAAGAAGCAAG
>JAHEYR010000212.1 GCA_023251485.1 Bacteroidales bacterium | reverse complement strand
TCCATCTTCGAGACGAAAATGAATAACCAGCTCCATAATCATGATTTCGCCATTCTATATCGTACCAATTCGCAATCCCGGTCGATGGAAGAAGCGCTACGCAAAAGAAATATTCCTTATCGAATTTATGGAGGACTCTCTTTTTACAAACGGAAAGAGATAAAAGACCTGTTGGCATATTTCAGGATTGTCATCAATCAAAACGACCAGGAGGCGTTCAACAGAATCATCAACTATCCAGCTCGAGGAATTGGCAAGACCACCATCGAACGTTTACAAGTAGGTGCTACCGAGACAGGACTTACCATGTTTGAGTTCATTGAAAACATCAATCAATATAACATAGGTATAACTTCGGGTGTTCGTGATAAAATTGAACAATTTGTCATCATGATCAAGAGCTTTAAGGCTCAGCTCAATATTCGCAATGCATACGAGTTGGCACAACATATTGCCACCTCTGCCGGTATACTCCGCGATCTGAGCGAAGATAAAACACCCGAAGGCATTAGTCATCTCGAAAACCTTGAAGAACTGCTGAACGCGATCAAAGAGTTTTCAGAAAAGGAAATGGATTCCACCGATGAAACTTCGCCAAGCACACGTACCCTCCCCGATTTCATGTCGGATGTAGCATTACTCACCGATGCCGATGAAGATGATGAGAAAGACACCGACAAAGTAAGCATGATGACGATCCATGCTTCAAAAGGGCTTGAGTTTCCATACGTATATATAGTAGGATTAGAAGAAAACCTATTTCCTTCTCACATGTCACTTAGTTCGCGTAGTGAATTAGAAGAGGAACGTCGTCTGTTTTATGTTGCATTAACCCGTGCTGAAAAACGAGTAACGCTCTCTTATGCCGAAAGCCGCTATCGTTGGGGCTCGCTTACACTTTGCGAGGTTAGCCGCTTTGTAGAAGAGATAGATCCACGTTTCTTGGAGATGATTGTTAAAATCCAACCTAAACAAGGATATCAACAAGAACGACAAGCATATGGCCAACCGGCACCTCAAAGGAATAACCCTGTTTCAAACGGAGAGACGGCCGGACGCAATCTCAAGAAGATAGAAAAGAACCAACCAATGCGATCAGCTCCTCCCCTTTCGCCAAACCCAACGTCCACCCAGAATACGAATTCCAACTTTCAACCGGCCGCTGTTGACGCAATCCAGGTAGGAATGGAAGTTGAACACCAGCGATTTGGGCAAGGGAAAGTGATAACGATCGAAGGGAGTGGTCCTAATAAAAAAGCAACCGTCGCCTTCCCTGTTATCGGACAAAAACAGTTGTTATTGCAATTTGCGAAACTCAGAATCGTTGAATAATAAAGTGTTTTGATCATCTCAAAAAAAAATAATCTCGTAATACCGATAGTTTACTGATTTATAGTATTTTTGTCACATAAATCAAAACCAGTAAACCCGAGCATATTCAATCCGGATTTGGAAAACTTTTTTTTGACCTTCATAAAACAGGTTTTGATAATATTAACTACCACCAGAAACCATTTTTATCATGGAATATAACACAACACGTCCCAATATGATCATTTCTGAATATGGACGTAACATACAGAAAATGACGGAGTATGTCGTTTCATTAGACAATCGTGACCATCGGACAAAAATGGCACATGCTTTAATAAACATCATGGCTCAAATGCATCCTGATTCACGCGAGTCAGTTGATTTAAAGCACAAGCTTTGGGATCACCTATATATAATGTCGGATTTCAAATTAGATGTTGACTCCCCATTCCCAATGCCATCACCACAAGAGCTCTATACCCGTCCGGATCGTATTGGATATCCGCAAGAAGATATCGCGCTACGCCCTTATGGGAAAATCATCCACAAAATCATTGCAGAAGTAAGCAAGATGGAAGACGGACCAGAGAGGGAGCAACTTGTAAAAAACATAGCAAATCACCTCAAGAAGTCATACCTCAACTGGAACAGAGATTCGGTTAATGACGAATTAATTGCCGAACATCTCGAATTGCTGTCAAATGGAAGACTGAAATTGAGTGGCGATACCAGATTGAGCCATACTAATGAAATTTTAGGACGTAACCGTCCGGTGACAGCCAACAAGCCCAAAAGAATGCAAACCGGTCGTCCCCAGAACAATTCAAACAACAATAACCGTCCATCAAGAGACGGGAATAATCCTGCAGGTCGCAGAGACTTCAAGGGGAAAAGAAGACCATAACCATCAATCTGAAAAAAGCAGCATATTAGCATGAATTCATTCGAGATAATTGGGGGCAAACCGTTAAAAGGTGAAATTATTCCACAAGGAGCAAAAAACGAAGCCTTACAGGTAATCTCTGCAGTTCTTCTTACCTCACAAAAAATTATTATTAAAAACATCCCGGATATCAGGGATGTCAATAAATTGATAGAACTTCTTCAGGAGCTAGGGGTGGAAATTGAGAAATTAGCGTCAGACACCTACTCTTTCAAAGCCGAGTCTATCAATCTGGAGTATTTCAAAACTGATGATTTTCGCTCGAAAGCCACCAGTTTACGAGGATCCATTATGATTATCGGTCCCCTACTCGCCCGTTTCGGAATAGGATACATTCCACAACCGGGTGGTGATAAAATTGGTCGCAGAAGATTAGATACGCATTTCATCGGACTCCAGAAATTAGGTGCCCATTTCGAATTTGATATTGAAAACCAATCGTTTCGGGTTGAGGCTTCATGCTTAAAAGGAGCTGATATGCTTCTAGATGAGGCATCTGTTACCGGTACGGCAAATATAGTGATGGCCGCAGTTTTAGCACAAGGAGTTACAACAATATTCAATGCGGCTTGCGAACCTTATATTTACCAGCTATGCACCATGCTAAACAACATGGGAGCAAAAATAAGCGGTGTTGGCTCTAATTTATTAACGATTGAAGGAGTCTCCAGCTTAAAAGGATGTACCCATACCCTGTTGCCCGATATGATTGAAGTTGGATCATTCATTGGACTGGCAGCCATGACCAAATCGGAAATCACAATTCGAAATGTTAATTATAAAATGCTGGGGATCATTCCTGATATATTCAGAAGATTAGGGATAACTATTGAACATCGTAACGACGATATATATATTCCGGTACACGACCACTATGAAGTAGAAAAGTTCATGGATGGTTCTATCATGACAATTTCAGATGCCCCATGGCCCGGATTCACTCCCGACCTGATTAGTATTGCCCTCGTAACCGCTATTCAAGCAAAAGGTAGTGTGCTCATTCACCAAAAGATGTTTGAGAGTAGATTGTTCTTTGTTGACAAGCTTATCGATATGGGAGCCCGGATTATTCTATGTGATCCGCATCGTGCTACCGTCATTGGATTAAACCAAGAATATCCACTACGTGGGATCAGGATGAGTTCGCCCGATATTCGTGCAGGTGTTGCACTACTCATTGCAGCCCTTTCAGCAAAAGGAACCAGCATCATTGACAACATTGAACAAATAGACCGGGGGTATCAACAAATTGATGAGCGACTCCGTAAACTTGGTGCAGAAATAAGAAGAATTTAAATCAATTATTATCTGTCATTTTGACTGTTTACCTATAAATGGCAAAATCTTTGATAACATCAAGCGGTTTCGTCCAATAACCGTTACATAATTATTTAACGACATTATACCAAAATTTAAGTGATGATCCGTAATAAATCAGCAAAAGCAGAAAAGGAAAAAGAAAAAAAGGCTCAGATGGCAGAAAATATGGATGATAATATGAAAGAAATTGTTGATCGTGAAGAGGAGGATTCAACAACTAATCAAACGGAAAAGGAAGAGCCTGTAATCATTTCTAAAGAAGAATCAGCAAAAGAAGCAGATCAACCCACTAGAAATGAATCACCGGAATCTAATCCTGACCCTGCAACAAATGCAGGACAGGCTGACAATAGTGCAGATTCAGCACAAACAGATGACACATCGCTTCAAAAGAAATTCGATGAATTGAGCGATAAATACCTCAGAATCTATTCAGAATTCGATAATTATAGAAAACGTACCTTAAAAGAACGGATAGAGTTAAGCAAGACCGCTGCAGAAGATATTATCAAGTCTCTACTTCCTGTTGTGGACGATCTCGAAAGAGCACTTAAATCATACGAAGGCGCCAAAGCAGTACACGTTCATAAAGAAGGTGTACAACTGATCTATAATAAATTACGCAACACACTCAATCAAAAGGGGCTCGAAGAAATTCAAGCTGTGGGATTACCGCTTAACACCGATTTCCACGAAGCTATTACCCAAACCCCTGCACCAGCGCCTGAGTTGAAAGACAAGATCGTTGATGTAATTGAAAAAGGATACACTTTACAAGGAAAAGTAATTCGTTTTTCAAAAGTGGTAGTCGGCAGTTAAACCCGATTTCTTGTTTAACGATAATAAAAGGAAGACAGTGACTAAAAGAGATTATTACGAAATATTAGGTGTTTCGCGAAATGCGGAAGCAGACGAAATTAAAAAGTCTTATCGTAAGATGGCAATCAAATTCCATCCCGATAAGAATCCTGATAATAAAGAAGCTGAAGACAAATTCAAAGAAGCAGCAGAGGCCTACGAAGTTTTAAGCGATCCTGATAAGCGTGCCAGATATGACAGATATGGCCATGATGGATTACGTGGCGGAGGAAGTGGATTCCATGAAATGAATATGGATGATATCTTCAGTCAGTTTGGAGATATTTTTGGCAGCGCCTTTGGTGGCTTTGGAGGTTTCTCCGGTGGTGGTCAAGGTGGTCGTCGTAGGGCTGTCAATAAAGGTTCTAACCTAAGAGTTAAAGTAAAACTCACCCTTGAAGAGATTCTTTCAGGTGTTGAAAAGAAGATTAAAGTAACAAAATATATATCGTGTTCTACTTGTAATGGAACAGGTGCAAAAAATGGTAGCGCATTTC
>JAHEYR010000055.1 GCA_023251485.1 Bacteroidales bacterium | reverse complement strand
GCCATTATGACGTTGGTTCCGGTAGAAATGCTGTAAGGAGCATAGAATGTCCATCCTGTATCAGGAGGTCCCTGACGAAGAAATTGTGAGGATACCGCCATTATACAACCCAGAATATAAATCCACCATGAAAAAAGGTTGAGCCGTGGAAAGGCAACATCTTTAGCTCCGATCAATATGGGCATGAAGAGATTGCCAAAAACAACAGATAATCCAGGAATTACAACCATGAAGATCATAATGATACCATGGACCGTAAAGATCCCGTTATAGGTCTGTGGCTTCATAATGGTTTCGCCCGGGGCTATCAGCTCTATACGCATCAATAATCCCATGATCGCCCCAATGAAGAAAAATGAGGCTATTGCATATAAATAAAGCAATCCGATCCGTTTATGGTCAGTAGCAAAAATCCATGCAAATATCCCTTTGTATTTACCTTGATAGTCAAGGTAGCTCACATAATTAGAAGATTCATTATTATTTGCCATTCTTTTTCCTTTTTCTCTTGAAGAATAAAACGATAATAAATATGATTAGAATAAAGACGATAATGGTTCCGGTTATTCTGGTTACTTGCAATGTGTATCTTTTCCCATCGGGATCATAACTAAAGCAATAGAGTAGGATCTTTTGGATGGTAGGTCTTGATAGCTCCTTATTAGCTTCTGAAATAGCCATTTTAATATCAAAAGGAAGATAAGTCATCCCATATAAATAACGCGGGATTTTCCCTTTGGGACTGACAATGACAATAGCTGCCGGATGAATAAATACCATTCCTACCTCTTTGATGTTATAGCCAACGCTATGTATCATCCGTTGGATGGTAGAGTCGCTTGAAGTGAGATAGATCCAACCATTCTTTTGTTCTTTACTCAACGACTGTGTAATGGATGCTTTTGACCGAATAGCTTTGTCGGGCGTATCGGCAGGATCAAGACTGATCGTTAGAATCTGGTAATCTTTTCCCAGCTTGAGATCCGTTTGTTTTACGACTTCACATACTCCTTGCATGAGTGGAATACATAATGAGGTACAGTCGAAATAGACAAACATCACAATGGTGGGTTTATTCACAATCTGTCTTAACGTGACAGAATCCCCCGTCTCTCTGGCAAATTTAAGGTCGAGTGGAATATTCTTTCCCAGATGTTCTGTAACCCCTATCTCGTTTTTTTTATCTATCGGTGCCTGAGCAAAGCAAAAGTTAAAGAACCCGAGTAAAAGGAAAAGGATAACTGTTTTTTTATTCATCGGTTATTCGGTTTTCTCATTCTGTGTTTGATAATAAGCAGCGATCATCAAAGCTCCGCCCATCAGCCCTGCATCTTTCAGCAGTTCAATAAGTGCCATTTCAAATTGCTTTGGATCAAATAATCCAGGAATATGAATAGTGAGGATAAAAAGTAGTAATAGGGTGGCAAGCGAATAGCAAGTTATCACAACATATTTGTTGATGATAATACTGATGGATGCCAGGATCAGGATAACCCCGGTAAGCATAATGGTAAACCCTCCACCCGGAACGAATGACGTCATCATCCCTAAAAAGACATCTTTCATTAAGAAATGGTTCAGACCGATAATTCCAAAAGGAAGGCCAAAAAGAATGCGTCCAAAAGTTGCTAGATTTTTCATATTCTTAGGTTTAATTGTTTTTCTTACTTACCTTTTTTATCTTTATGATGCTGAAAATGATGTAGATCAAGAATGACAAGACTACTAATACCCCAATGGTGTAGGTTAACAAAATCCAAATGGGAGCCTTGGCATTCACATTCCATATCGCTCTTTTTTCTGTCAGACTTGGTTTGTCAGTTGGTATTCCAATTTTTAACGTCTTCGAAACAGATACCTCTCCAAAAAGCTCATCGTTAATTTTTGCTATCAGCTCAATGTTTCCGACTTTATCACCAGGGAGATCTTTGGGAAAAGCAAACAACACAGTGCCTTGTTGATTTGTTTGCTTCACGGTCTCTATTTGTAATCGTCCAAAATAACGTTTTGCATAGAGGACGATTTCAGATCCTTTTAAAGGAACAGTATCATTTTTAATTTTTCCTTTTGCCGTTATTGCTATTTGATGACTCTTCTCGTTATAGGAGATCGCAAGTTTTACTGTTTTGCTTAAAAGATTTACAACGACCACCTCGAGTGGTGGCTGCTTATAACTTTTGTTGAAGCTGCGGATATACCCAACTAATTTCCAACGTTCTTCTTCTGAAAGAATATTCTTAAACATGGGCATTACTGCATTACCGACTCCTATCTTATAAAAGAGTTCGCCATCACTGTTCTTTTGAAATTTCTCTTCAGCCGGATCACCAGGTATCGGACTCATCGATTTCTGATAGTTTGCTTTAGTAGGGTTTCCGTGGCACGATACACAGTTTTTGTTGTAAATGTTTTCGCCATCTTTAACCGCAGCATCGTTGAAAAGAAGAGGGCTTGCTTTTGCTTTTTTATCTGCCGGAACGACTACGGTTTGTGCTATTCCAGATTGGAAACATAGCATTACGACCAGCAGAACCAATGATTGTATGTTTATTATCGCTCTTTTCATTCAGTTATATTTTGATGGATGAGAACTGTTCAAGCTACGCTATCATCGTTCCTCTTTATCCTCTTTTTATATTAGAATTATACTGATTCAGATTCATGTTCATCTAACTCGATCTCTTGGATGGGTATAATAGGGACTACTTTAGATAGAACTGTTATAATAATGAGTACCAGAAAAATAGAGGCCAGTGTAATTGCTGTTTCGATTAATGTAGGCGTATAAAATTTAAAGTTAAGCGGGACATTCTGAATTGGAAGATATGGGTTTTCCATGGTTGGGACTACAATAAGTAGTCGTTTTAACCAGGCTCCAGCAAGTACAAAAATAGCGATAACAAGCATGGGCAAAGGTCTTCTAATCTTCTTGAATAATAATAGAATCAATGGAATGACAAGACCTAATAACTGTGTACCCCAGAATAACAAAGCAAATCGACCTGAAAACAATTCCATCAGGTGAAAGTGGTCAAACTTCTTCATTTTATAACCGGGTACCAGATACTCATTTAAGTTGAAATAAAGATAAACTAATGATACCAGCACCAATAGTCGACCCATCTTATCAAAATGGAATTCAGTGATATATTTATCCAGATGATAGGTCTTACGATAGACAAACATGGCTATAATAACAGCAGCACATCCCGAAACGAAAGCTCCACTAACAAAGTAAGGTCCAAAGATGGTGCTATCCCATCCTGTTCGTGTGGTAGCCGCAAAGAGCCATGAGGTCACAGTGTGGATGCCCATCGCCACAGGAATAATTAAGATGAGCAGGATCCGAACAGAGCGACGAACAATTTTAATCTGCTCCGGTGATCCGGACCAGTCGAGCGATAACCATTTATAAATGTTTCGTTGAAGTTTAGGGATATTCTCTAAGCGATCATAACAAATTTTCAGGTCAGGGATTAATGGCAGGTATAGGAGCAATGCACTGATGGCAACATAGGTAGTAACAACAGTTACGTCCCATAAAATAGGTGATTGTATGCGGCCATAAATAAAAACATAAGCAAGGCGTTCAGGTCGACCCATATCAGAAACAATGACCAAACCTGCGACCATTGCAAAAGCCAGAGCGATGATCTCTGCAATTCTGGCCAATGGAGCAGCCCATTTGATGCCAGACAATCCAAGAACAGCACTGATCAGCATTCCAATTAAACTAGTTGCCACAAAGAACACAAAATTCGATATATACATCCCCCACGATACATAATCGCGGATTCCTGCGACCCCTAGTCCTTCTCTTAACTGAATTGTATAAGCATAGATGCAAATTAAAAATGAAACGGTGATAAAACCCATCCAGATTTTAAAACTGAGATTCGTAAGCCTTACCGATCGTAGAATATCGGTGGTCATTTTATCAAAACTCTCTTTCTTCGACATAAGTGTTAATTAATGATTAAACATCAGTGTCTTTCAACGATTCTTTTGCTTCCATGCGATCTTTTTCCTGGAAGGGGTAGTTTTTATTTTTTGGAGGTAGATAATATATTCTGGGTTTCGTTCCTAACTCAGGCATCAAATGGTAGCCCGCATTATCAGTCAATAACTTACTTAAGCGGACTGTCTCTTTGCTTGTGCCATTGGTCACGGCATCTTCATTTTCATCGCCAAAGTAATAAACGCCATTCGGACAGGCTTCCACACAATAGGGTAACTTTCCTTCGCGCAGACGATCGGCACTGAACAGACATTTGGAGATGGTCCCAAGCTTTTGTGGTACATTTAGTTCTACGTTGTAAACCAGTCCTTTGTCTTCTTTTTCTTTAATGGGCACTATCCAGTTAAAAACCCGTGCACTATAAGGACAGGCGGCAATACAAAAGCGACATCCTATACAACGTTCATTATCAATCAGTACAATGCCATCCGGACGTTTGAAAGTTGCATCTACCGGACAGACAGCTACACAGGGAGGGTATCACAATGCTGACAATTCTTTGGCATATAATAAGGTGGGGTCTTCTCCGACTCTTGCATTTTGAGCACATTCATGTGGCTCTGTTCTGACCGGAGATGGTGAGCCCCGATGCATGCTGCCATACACTTTCTGGCATTTCTACATTTCGATAGATCCAATACCATCACCCATCGTTTTCCGGGAATACCTTCACGGCCTTTCTTCTGGTATTCCGTCAGATTCAGTTTGGCTTCTTTGACAGATTTAACAGCATCAGCCCGTTCAACTTCAAGTAGCTCATTATTGGCAGTGAGAATCTTTATCTTGTCGCCTTTTTTCTTATTTTTTTCATAGTTATGTCCGGCAAAGATTGCAGCACCTGCAAGTACTGTTCCTGCACCGGCTATTCCAAACAATTGTAAAAAATTCCTTCTTGAATTTTCCTTAGGCTTGTCTTCAGGTTCGGGCATAGAATTCAGGATTTTTAAAATTAAGAGAATAATACTATGGGCTAAATATAATAATATTTAATAATTTTTAACAAATAAAAATTTCAATTGTTTTAAAAAAATAAGGATCAGATATTCAGATGGATAAAAAAAATCTGCAGAAATAATTATTAACACATAGTCGGATTTAAGTAAAACAATGCTTAAACTTGATTCGATTTTGATAATAAATAGAAGCGAAAGATTTGATAATCCTAACTGTACATTGCAAGTTTGATTGTAGGACTGATCACTAATATGGAACTAAAAAGATGTAGCGGATCTACATCAGAGGGTATATCGATACTAAAGATTAATTGAGCGAGTTACTTTTTATGGATGAATATACAGAAAAGAGTTATAGGTTGTCAAGGATGTCTGATAGTTGATGGATTGATTCGATTTCATAATAATGATCAGTGGGGACTTCGGTTACGGTTTCGTGTTGCCATGTAGTATGAAAAGGAACATGTACACCCGCGCCACCAATTGCCAAGACAGGAAGTATGTCGGACTTCAACGAGTTGCCTACCATCAAAAACTCTTCAGGAAGGATGTTTAGATTCTCTATCAGTCGTTGATAATCACTTTCTTTTTTATCGCTCATTATTTCAATATGATGAAAATAGGGCAGAAGGCCAGATTTCGATAGTTTGCGCTCCTGATCTAACAAGTCTCCCTTCGTTGCAACGATTAATTTATACTTGCTTTTGAGTTTTGGCAATACTTCATCCACATGGTCGAGTAGTTCGATTGAAATATTCATTAGATTTTGCCCCATCTGAATAATTTCATTGATAATGGCTGTTTCCACTTTGGATCCCGATAGTTTTATAGCGGTTTCGATAAGCGATAGTGTGAAAGCTTTGGCTCCATAGCCATATAGCGATAGATTTTTCATCTCTGTGTTATATAATTCAGCGATAATATCTACATCCGGAGCATAAGGTTTAAGTAACTCAGCAAGTTTAAACTCAGCATCCCGAAAATAGGGTTCGTTAACCCATAGTGTGTCATCAGCATCAAAGCCAATTACTTTTATTTTATTTAGCATAAATTAGATTAATGTTTAGACAGCTATTTCTCCGATTAAATAGGTTATGGCTCTTCCCGAAATCATAACTCGATCACCATTCATTTCACAGACCAGGTCACCACCACGTTTTGAAAGTTGACGTGCCGTCATTCTGGTCTTTCCTATTTTATTTGTCCAGTAAGGTGTCAATGTCGTATGGGCTGAACCGGTTACCGGATCTTCGTCGATACCTGATTGTGGTGCAAAAAATCGGGATACAAAATCGACGGCTAACCCTGGCGCAGTAACAATAACACCCCGTCCACCAACTGATTCAATGAGCGGAAAGTTGGGTCTAAATCCTTCAATATCTTCTTGTGTTGCAAAGACTAACATGAAATCTGTTTTACCTCTGTAAGCTTCAATGGGCTTTTTCTGGAAAGCTGTAATCAAGACCTCCGGTATATCAATCTCTGTGTAGGTATCTACTGGAAAGTTAAGTGTTAACCAACTTCCCTGACGTTCAACCAAAAGCTTTCCACTTCGTGATGAATAAAACTGGATAAGATTTTCTTTGATTGGATAATAGTTGAAAAGTACATGTGCACTGGCTAAGGTTGCGTGTCCGCAAAGATCGACTTCTACCGTTGGAGTGAACCACCTGATTTCAAATAAATCCCCGTTTCTTACAACAAATGCTGTTTCAGCGAGGTTGTTCTCAGCCGCAATATTTTGCATTAATTCATCCGCAAGCCACTTTCCCAATATGCAAACCCCGGCAGGGTTGCCATGAAAAAGTTTATCGGTAAATGCATCAATTTGATATAGTACTATTTTATTATTCATAAAGTTAGCAGTCTCAATATTTGTTAAGTAAAAATAATAAAAAATATAAGTCCAAATGATCATTTTTGTTCATTCTGTCTGATTAAAAACGATCATCAATAGGTAGTTGTTAATCAGCGTTCTGTCTGAATTAGTCTTAGAATGTAAATATTTGATAGGTGTTATTTGATTTGAGATAAATAGAAAAATATAGGTTTTAATTGAACAAAATGAACGCTCATTCATTTATTGATTAGTCTTATCTAAAGTATAAAAATGGAGAAAGTAAAAGTGCAGAATAAACGGGAGGCGATTTTGAAAGCCACCTTAAAAATGGTCAATAACCATGGTTTTCATGCGGCACCTATGTCGATGATTTCGAAGCAAGCTGGTGTCTCTCCCGGTACCATCTATCTCTATTTCGAAAATAAAGAAGACCTGATTAATACGCTGTATCGTGAATTAAAAGCAAAGTTTGCGGAAATGATATTTAGTGGTTTTGATTCGGATATGACTGTTCTGGATGGTTTTAAGGTGATCTGGGGCAATGTATTAGCTTATAAATGTAATGAACCGGAGGAGGCTCTGTTTATAGAACAATGTGATAATACACCGATGATCAGTGACGAGAACAAGCAAAAAGGGTATCAGGCCATTCAACCATTATATGATTTATGGGAACGTGGACAGCGTGAAGGTGTCGTCAAACCCTTTTCCAGGATTATGCTATTTTCATTCTCGCTATTGCCAATACTTTATCTTGTAAAAGAGAGCCTGCGAAATGAGACATCTCTTTCAACTGTTGATATAGAGAACGCTTTTAAGGCATCATGGGATGCGATTAGTTTATAAGTTCTCTAACTTATAATATTGAATATCTGTCTTTAAAATTAAATATGTCACAAAAAAAATTGGAAACTAAAAAAACGAATATAATGAATAAACAAATTTTGCTTAAGTCAAGGCCGGTTGGAAAACCTACCTTAGAAAATTTTGATATCGTAAATGCTCCGGCTGTAGTGGCTCATCAGGGTGAAGTACTCGTAAAAGCCCAGTATATTTCTGTCGATCCCTATATGCGCGGACGTATGAGTGATGCAAAATCATATGTACCACCGTTTGAAGTTGGTAAACCCATCGAGGGAGGTGTTGTTGGTGAGGTGATCGAAAGTAAACATTCAAATTATATAGTTGGCGACAAGGTTATTGGTGCTTTGGCATGGCAGGAAATCCAATCAGTTCCTGCTGAAAAGGTGACAAAATTGAATTCTGAGCTGGCACCTATGAGCTATTATTTAGGTATTTTAGGTATGCCGGGGTTGACTGCTTATTTTGGACTCCTCGATATCGGTAAGCCTACCGAGGGTGAAACTGTTGTGGTTTCAGGTGCTGCCGGTGCTGTTGGAATGGTCGTTGGCCAGATCGCACGTATAAAAGGATGTCGGGTAGTAGGAATTGCCGGAAATGATGAAAAAAATAGTTATCTGAAAAATGAGCTTCATTTTGATGAAGTTATAAACTACAATACCACGTCTGATATGGAGGCTGCGATTGCTGATGCCTGTCCGAATGGTGTTGATATCTATTTTGATAATGTGGGCGGTGAAATTTCTGACGCCGTAATTGCAAATATTAATAAAGGTGCTAGGATTATTCTCTGTGGACAAATATCTTTATACAATAATACTGAAGCAGCTATTGGTCCTCGTGTACAGCCTACCTTGCTTAAGAAAAGTGCACTAATGCAAGGGTTTATCGTTTCAAACTATTTGTCACGCTGGCCTGAAGGGGTATCAGAATTAGCAAAATGGCTTACGGATGGCAGACTAAAATATCAACAGACTATCACAAGAGGGTTTGAAAATCTGCCACAAGCCTTTATCGGTCTTTTTGAAGGAAAAAATACAGGGAAATCTCTAGTCGAAGTAATTTAAAACAAAAAATAAAATAATGGATAATTTTGAATTTTTTAATCCTGTTAAAGTGATCTTTGGAAAAGATCAGCTATCAAAACTACCATCTCATATTCCGGCAAAGAGTAAAGTGCTGATGATTTATGGAGGAGGAAGTATCTTTAAGAATGGTGTTTATACCCAACTAAAAGAGAATCTAAAGAATTATCATATTGTTGAATTTGGAGGTGTCGAACCTAATCCGCGTTATGAAACTGCAATGAAAGCAGTAGCCGTAATTAAGGCTCAAAAAATTGACTTCTTATTGGCTGTTGGAGGTGGTTCTGTTATTGATGCTACTAAATTTATTGCCGCCGCAGCTCTTTTTGAAGAAGGTGATCCCTGGGATATCCTATCAAAACAAAGTCCTGTAAAATCAGCTTTACCACTCGGGGTTTTACTAACTTTACCTGCTACAGGTTCAGAGATGAATACAAATTCCGTAATGACCCGTGAAGAGACGCACGAGAAGCTTGCTTTTGCAAGTACAAAAGTATTTCCTCAATTTTCATTTCTTCTTCCTGATGCGGCAGGTTCCTTACCTCAACGTCAGGCCGCTAATGGTGTTGTAGATGCTTTTATTCACGTCATAGAGCAATATCTGACTTACCCTGTTAATGCACCTCTTCAAGATCGTTTTGCTGAATCTATCTTACAAACACTGGTAGAAGAAGGTCCAAAAGTTTATGCTAATCCTGCGGACTATGAGGCCATGTCGAATATCATGTGGAGTGCTACAATGGCACTGAATGGTTTGATTAGCTGTGGCGTTCCGGGTGACTGGAGTGTGCATAGTATCGGTCATGAACTCACTGCGCTACACGAAATTGATCATGCACGTACATTAGCAATCGTATTGCCTGGTTTATGGACTGTATTAAAGAATGAGAAGAAAGAGAAGCTGTTACAATATGGTCAGCGTGTTTGGAATGTTACCGAAGGTACAGACGACGAACGTATTACAAAGACCATAAATCAAACTGAGTCCTTCTTTAATTCATTAGGACTCAAAACCAAATTAAGCGATTATGGCGTTGGCGTTGAAACTATTGATAAGATTGTGGACCGTTTTGAAAAACGTGGTTGGAAAGCAATTGGAGACAGACAACTAATTACTCCAACTGTTATCCGTGCGGTTTTAATGCATCAGCTTAAATAATAAGTATTGATTTAAGTAGTAGAAATAATTTAATGTCGTATTTCAAATACTTATTCTTTTCAGGTTAACTCCACCTGAATATTGGGTAGGTAAATATTGAAATACGACATTATTTTATGCTTATTACTTAGCAAAAACGAGTACGAATAAATACTCAAAGAGCCTAAAGTGTTTGGAACCAAGGATCTGCATGTTACACAGCATTATGTTGAGATTATTGATTTGAAAGCCTGTAATGAATGATTAACAATTAAACTCAATTCTCGATGCAAACGACTATTTTATGAATCAATTATTTGTCAATTGCAAAATAGCCTTGTTGTTAAATTCAGCCTTATCTTTTTTTACCTCTATCAATATTGTTTTTATATCTTCCGGTATAGGAAAATATTTTTCAGCCCACAAATCTATCTCAATCAGTATGGGAAGTAGGTCAATCCCCTTTGGGGTTAACTTATAGAATCCTTTTGATTTACTGTCCTGATCATCTGATTTTTCAATAATTTTGTTTTCTTCCAGTGCCTGCAATCTTGTGGCTAAAATGTTAGTAGCTATTCCTTCTGCTGATTTTAAGAAATCACTGTATCTGCATTTCTTTGAAAACATCAAATCCCTAATAATCAGCAATGACCATTTATCTCCCCACATATCGAGCGAACAACTAATTGGGCAATCTGATCTTCTTTTTGTCTTCTTCATAAAAATATTCTTGTTTACTTGCAATTTGCAAGTAATGCATTATCTTTGCACTTGCAATTTGCAAGCAAAGATAATGCATTATATCAATTCACACAAGAATGGAAACACCAAATAAGGTATTTGATCCGGTAAAACTAGCCGGAATAACATTCACTAACCGAATTATCAGGTCGGCAACCTATGAAGGAATGAGCGATGAAAATGGTAGGCCTACAGCGCAATTATTAAAAAAATACACGGCATTGGCTAAAGGAGGTGTTGGTGGAATTATTACCGGCTTTATTGGAGTGAATCAGCAAGGAAAGAGTACAGGCTATTATATGTCCATGATAAATAATGCCGAAAGTGTAAAAGCTTACAAAGAATTAACCACGAAAATGCATGAGATGGGAACTCCCATTATTGCACAACTTAATCATTGTGGTGGTCAGACAAAAGAAGAAGCTACTGGTATGCCGGTTATTGCGCCTTCAAAAATAGCTGATTATAAGGCCAAAGAAATGACCAAGGCTGAGATATTGGAAGTAATAGAAGCGTTTGTTCAAGGAGTAAAAAACGCAAAAGAGGCAGGCTTTGATGGTGTACAAATTCATGTGGCGCATGGATATTTACTTTCAGAATTTGTTTCACCCAGAATGAACAGAAGAACAGATGAATGGGGAGGAAATACTGTAAATCGGTTCAGAATCGTCAAAGAAATATTTGAACAATCAAGAACGGAAGTGGGCAATTATCCAATGATTGTAAAAATGAATGGTTTTGAGACATTGAAAAATGGGCTGACTATTGAAGAATCTGTAAAAATAGCCAAACTATTAGAACAAGTAGGATGCGATGGAATTGAAGTTTCTAATGGAACTGTAAAAGCCGGACTGGCGACAATGCGAGGGCAAGTGCCATGGGAAATTATGGTGGCACAAAACAATAAGCTGAATAAAATGCCTCGATTTGTAAAAGGAATTATCGGCGCAATAGCAGAAAAAACATTTCCTCAACCTCAGCCCAAAAACCTATATAATTTGGATGCTGCAATGTCAATCAAGAAAGCAGTAAATATTCCGGTGATTGTTGTAGGCGGTATTACAAACCTAGAAGAAATAGAAGATATAGTTAATAATGACAAATGTGATATGGTTTCTATGTCTAGACCATTCATCGTAGAACCAGATTTAGTAAATAAGTTCAAAACAGGGAAGCAGACACAGGTAAAATGTATTCAATGTAATTTCTGTATAATCGGCTCGGAAAGTGGATCTCTTAGGTGTTACTATGGAAAACTTCCGGCACGGCTGGCTTAGTATTTACCCGACAACTATTAATCAATCACTAAAAAGAGAAGTAATGGAATTAAAAGGAAAAACAATATTAATTACCGGAGGTACGGCAGGCATCGGATTGGAAGCCGCCAAACAATTCTTAGCGAATGGAGCAACTGTAATTATCACAGGTAGAAATCAGGAAAAATTAAACGCTGCAAAAAGAATGTATCCGGCTCTGACAGCAATAAAGAGTGACGTAACAAACAAGGAAGATGCATGGTCACTTTTTAATCAAATTAGAGAACTTGGAGGAATCGATATTTTATACAATAATGCCGGCGTGGTGAGTCCTTCGCTAAATTTAGGTTTAGAAAATGACAAACACCTTGAAGGTGCTATGTATGAAATGAATGTCAATTACCTAGGTGTTATTCAATTGAACAATCTTTTCATGGAAATGCTAAAGTCGAGAAAAGAAGGGGCAATCATCAATACCACTTCTATTTTGAGTTTAGTTCCTTCGGTGATTGAACCTACATATTCGGCTTCCAAGGTTGCTTTGCATTTCTACATCGAATCGCTCAGAAAACATTTACAGTTTTTAAAGAGCAACGTAAAAGTATTTGAATTGCTTCCTCCTGTAGTTGCCACTGAGATGACCGCTAATAGAGATAATAAAAAAATGAGTCCGGAAAATTTAGTGAAAGCACTAATTTCTGGACTGAAAAAAGATAAATACATCATTCGGGTAGGTGATTCAAAATTACTTTATTTCATCAACCGACTTTCCCCAAAAATTGCTTTTGGCTTAGTAAATCAAAATAGACCTAAAATTTAATATTATATGAAAGTATTCATGGTAAAACGCTACGGCAAAAAAGAAAAACTACATCTAGCTGAAATTGCAGAACCTGTTGTTAAGGAAAATGATGTATTAGTACAAGTACATTCAGCAGGCGTGAATTTGTTAGATTCAAAAATAAAAACCGGAGCGTTCAAACTAATCTTGCCTTACAAAACTCCGCTTATAATTGGCCATGATGTGGCAGGAGTTGTAGCAGAGGTCGGCTCCAAAGTGCAAAATTTTAAAGTTGGTGATGAAGTTTATGCACGACCAGCTGACCATAGGATTGGAACTTTCGCCGAATACATTTCGATAAACGAAAAGGATGTGGCAATTAAACCTAAAAAGCTCTCAATGGAAGAAGCTGCCTCTATTCCACTGGTAGGGCTAACTGCCTGGCAAGCATTGATCGAAAAAGCAAATCTTCAGAAGGGTCAGAAGGTTTTCATTCAAGCAGGTTCGGGTGGTGTTGGCACATTTGCTATTCAACTAGCAAAATATTTGGGCGCTACTGTGGCCACCACAACCAGTGCTGCTAATTCTGATTTAGTCAAAGGTCTCGGTGCTGATATTGTGATCGATTACAAGAAGGAGGACTTTGAAACAATACTTAAAGATTATGATGTCGTTTTGAATAGCCAAGACACAAAGACGTTGGAAAAATCACTAAAGATATTAAAGCCCGGAGGAAAGGTCATCTCCATCTCTGGACCACCTGATCCTGCTTTTGCTAAGGAAATCGGATTAAGTTGGATGCTGAAAGTGATTCTGTCTCTTTTAAGTTATAGCGTTCGAAATAAAGCAAAACATCATCGCGTGAGCTACTCCTTTCTTTTCATGAAAGCAAATGGAAATCAGTTAAGCCGGATTGCTTCACTTATTGATTCCGGTATTATATGTCCGGTTATAGACAAGGTCTTTCCATTTGAAGCTACCAATGAGGCTTTGACTTATGTGGAAACTGGTCGAGCAAAAGGGAAAGTAGTCGTCAAGCTAAAATAATCTTGTCTTGATTGATGACACAAAAAATAAGATGAACAATCAGTAATTATTCAGTCGTTAAAATGAGAATGTCTAATTTCAGTATAATTGGATGTCTTTTACCTGCACAACGCCTCTATTACTCTCCAATGATGAAGTGATAATGAGGGTATAATTATCCTTGATTCCAAAATCAATTCACTATAAATCCGAAGATACTCCTCCATGCCTCCACTATATATTTGGAGGCATGGCGGAAGGATGGCGGATGCACGCCGGACTCATGCCGGACCCAATGGTAGTAATACTGCTGATATAGAGCTATTTAACCTAAGTTATATGGGCTTATCATACCAGTTTTGATTGTATTGTGCTGATTATGAATGTCTAATGATTTTTGGTATTCCAAATTTTGATAAATTGGGAGAGCTGGCACACCGAAAATAGAGCAAATAGATTCAATATATCTTATGCTATGTTTGTTGAAAAAAGATACTTTTGTATAGAACAATGTAAAAAAAGATTCAAACGCTCTTCGATAAATTTAAGAACTCCAGTCATTATGAAAAAAACATTATTACTCTTTGTTGCTATTTTATTTTTCTCGTTTGCTAATAGTCAAACTCACGATCCGTTTCAACTTGTCGATCTACATGTTCATCTAAAAGGTGGATTTACGATGGAGGATGCCGTGAAAAAATCAGTTCAGGAAGGTATTAAATATGGTATTGTAGTGAATTGTGGAATCGGGTTCCCGGTACATACCGATTCGCAGATCGATTCGGTGCTCAATGAAATGAAGAAATATCCTCAGTTTTATAAAGGAATGCAAGCAGAGGGTAGAGAATGGCTTACTAATTTTTCATTAAAGTCGATTAAGAAATTTGATTATGTTTTTACGGATGCGATGACCTTTACCGATGCAAAGGGTCGTAGAAACCGTATCTGGCTTAAAGATGAAACATGGATTGATAATGAAGAGCAGTTTATGGATTACCTTGTTAACACACTAGTTAAAATATTAAATACTGAGCCTATCAATATTTATGTCAATCCAACTTTTTTGCCAGCTCAAATGCAAGACCGCTATAGCACATTCTGGACGACTGAAAGGATGGATCGCGTTATACAAGCTGCAAAGAGGCATAACATAGCTATTGAAATCAACAACCGCTATAAAATACCTTCTGCTGACTTTATCATGCGTGCTAAAAAGGCAGGGGTGAAATTTACAATCGGTACAAATAATGTGGATAGCAACTTCTCGAGGGCTGACTATGCACTCGAAATGATCAACAAGTGTGGTTTGACGGAAAGAGATTTTTATCTGCCGAAAAAGAAATAGGGTAGTAGTCTTATTTCGACAAAAGAGAGAAATCTCTATAGAACGAATAATTATAGGCAGATTTCTCCCTTTTGTCGAAATGACGACTTCAATTCTTATTCTGCAACCGGATTTGCAGGGGTCTTTAATACGATCTGATAAAATGCCAGATCTAGCCAACGGTTAAATTTAAAACCAGCTTGTTTGATGTTTCCGGCAAATTCAAAGCCTAATTTTTCGTGTAGAATGATACTCGTTTTATTATCGGCATCAATACCAGCAACGATAGTATGGTAATCTTGTTTTATGGCACATTCTATAATCTCTTTCAATAGTATTTTGCCATAACCTTTCCCACGCATGTCTGCACGGACATAAACTGAATGTTCGACAGTGTATTTGTAGGCCGGGCGTACTCTGAAAGGGCCATAGGTCCCAAATCCTAACAATGCTCCTTGTTGATTGAACAATCCGATTAAGGGATAATTTCCTTTAACTTTGTCAGCATACCAATCCTTCATCACCTGCAAGTTACGCGGTTTGTACTCATACATACAGGTCGAATTGAGAATGGCATCATTGAAGATCTCCAGGATCTCGGGTAGTTGAGCTTCTGTAAACGGTTTTATTTGATAATCCATGATGTGGTGATTTCAGACATCGCTTTTGGTTGAGCAGATGCGTTTACAAAAGTAAAAGTAATCATTCAGCCTGTAGCATTAAATCACCTATTTTTTTGGATGCTGTTCGTATGAAATGATGATCACTAAATCTTCTTTTCCGACAGGGGTTAAGCCATGCGAACTCCCTGGACGGGTTAAAATGGCATCTCCCGGATTCATCGGGATGATCTCTCCATTCATTTTCATTTCACCCTTTCCGCTCACTACATAGTAGATCTCATCATTTTCCTGGTAATGATACCCTATCGAAGAGCCGGGATGGAGTACCCTTTTTCTAAATACTAAATTTAGGTTTGAGGCTTTACCGAAATAATTATACCCGGTCGTGGTACCACCTCCATTATGTGGTCCGGGCTGAGTTGAAGTCAGATCTTTTTCATGTTCAAGTATATAGCCGACCTGTTTTTCTTGTTGGGCAAATGCTGAAACAGAAAAAGCTAAACCAATACATACAAAACAAATTGAAAATATGTGATTCGGTTTTACCATGGTGGAAAATGTTTTCGCGAAAATACGGACTATTTCTGATATGATTTTTCAAGTTCACGCATATTCTCCATCTTCTTCTTCTCCAGAAACCCTTTGATGTCTTCAAGATGTTCTTTTACACGTTTATTTCCAAACTCATAAACTTTCGTAACCAAACCATCCAGAAAGTCACGGTCGTGAGATACCACTATCAACGTTCCATCATATTCGTTAAGGGCATTCTTTAGAATATCTTTGGTCTTTATGTCGAGGTGGTTGGTTGGCTCATCCAGAATAAGTAAGTTCACAGGCTCAAGCAATAATTTAATCATTGCTAAACGGGTACGTTCTCCTCCGGAAAGTACTTTCACTTTCTTACTCGAATTATCTCCACCAAACATGAAGGCCCCTAGTATATCTCTGATCTTGGTACGAATATCTCCCTTGGCAACATCGTCAATCGTCTGAAAAACTGTTATCTCTTCATCTAAAAGCGAGGCCTGATTTTGAGCAAAGTATCCAATCATAACATTATGACCCAGTTGGAGCGTTCCATCGAAATCAATTTCGTTCATGATGGCTTTGATCATGGTAGACTTACCCTCGCCATTTTTTCCAACAAATGCTACGCGTTCTCCACGTTCGATAGAAAAGTTTGCGTCTGCAAAAACGGTATGATCATCATACGTTTTTCCAACACTATCTGCGGCTACAGGACAATTACCTGAGCGAGGTGATGGCGGGAATCGTAACCGTAATGCTGAATTATCTTCCTCATCTATGTTTATAATCTCAAGCTTTTCAAGCATTCTGATACGTGATTGAACTTGAGTGGCTTTTGAATAAGTCCCTTTAAATCGATCGATGAAGTCTTGTGTATCAGAAATGAATTTTTTCTGATCTTCGAATTGTTTTACCTGTTGTTCGCGGCGTTCTTTGCGTAATTCTAAATATTGAGAGTAGACAGCTTTGTAATCGTAAATACGTCCCATGGTAATTTCGATGGTACGGTTTGTAATGTTGTCAATAAAAGTCCTGTCGTGTGATATAACGATAACCGCTTTCGCACTATTGATCAAAAAATCCTCAAGCCACATTACCGACTCTATGTCGAGGTGGTTTGTGGGTTCGTCGAGCAGGATTAGATCTGGTTTTTGCAAAAGAATCTTTGCCAATTCAATACGCATGCGCCATCCACCACTAAATTCGCTGGTAGGTCTGTCGAAATCAGATTGTAGGAAACCTAAACCTAGTAA
>JAHEYR010000054.1 GCA_023251485.1 Bacteroidales bacterium | reverse complement strand
CATATCTATCACATTGAGTTGCCTGGCCACAACAGGTTGACGTACCCAGGCATCGTTCAGGTTTAACTTTGTGTCGGATTCAGGATAGATATATAACGTCGCTTTTCGGAAGTTGGATGGATTTTCCAAACTAAATTCCTTAAAGAAGAAACGATGAAACCGTTGTTGATTGGCTGCAATATTTTTGAAGTTGCCCGACTCCAACCACTTGGCATCAGAGAGAATAGTATGAGGTTTAATGGTCAACGCAGTCTTTTGGACTGGCACATTTACTATTGAATCTTTGAAAATACCCTCGTTGCTGGTTTTAAGATAACTGAAACTCATCCGGTTTTTAATAGAAGACATATAGATATTCGCATTATCAGCTATCATATTGGCTTCTGTAATAAAGCATTCTTTCTCCCCCTTGAGATTAAATATCCAACAGTTATCGGCTTCCTTTTGCGTGAGAATGATGATTCTTTCTTTGCTACCATCTTTCAGATTCAAAGTAACCAGACACTTTTTGCCGGGTAGTAGCCCAGATACAATAAATTGGCCGTCTTTGGTTTTAACTGTTCCCTTTGCCTCTTCAGACAAAACCACTTTATCGATAGTCTTTTGATCGAAAGCCATTTCAACCGGAATATTTTTATTCTGGAAGAAGAGGTAACAATGACCTGCTGTACTGATTAGCTGTGCTGTAGCATATTTTAATATTGCCTTTCCTATTTCTAAATTTAACGGCCAGATAAAGATGGTGCTATCAGGAATATTCACACCTTTAAGTGGAAACGCGATAGATTCCTTCAAGAATTTAACACTAAATCTACTATCCAAACTCACAGGATTAGGCTGATATCTTACATAGTTGATACCAAAAAGAAAACCGGATTGATTGTCTGAACGGATGGCAGTTTGCAACCCTTCTTTTTGTTTAACCCCTATAACAGTACCCATAGGAGCAAGCTTCACTCCAAATTCATTCACAAAATAGTGCAATTTCTTTACCTGTTTATAAGTAGCGGAGATATCGCCCGACTCCTTAATGGCAGCCTGAAAATCGTATGATTTTACAGGAACCCGTGTATAATAACCTGTTTCTTCCTGCTCCTCATTCTGGGCATGAAGGAGTCCGTGAAACTGAGTACCACCTGCAAACATATAGTATCCCAATAAGTTACTACCCGAGCCCATCTTGGCAGTTATCAGTCCCAAGCAATCTATCGGATCAATCACCAATCGACGATGATAGGTGTTTTGTATTCCAACACCCACCTCGCAAGTGAAATATGGATACTTATCGTAACTCATATATCTATCTTTTAGTTCTTTAGGGTCGTTGCCTATATTTTTATTGTCACGAAAAGCATCAAACATGAAGTTTCCGGGCTGTAGTTCTTTGTTTAGATGTTCGGCCCAGGGGGCATCGGGATAGGCACCCCACAATGGGATTACCTCAAAAGGAGGCACGGAGCCATTGCTCCACCCTGTCACGGTATATAGGGGGACATCCAATCCAAGGTTTTTTGCTGTATCTTTTAACCATTTGATATGCGCTTCGCCATCTTTAGCATGCCAATATTCATTTTCGAGCTGAGAGCCTATAATATTTCCACCATCTTTATAATACAGTCCTTCAAGTTGTTTGGCTATTTGTGCAAAATAGCGTGATACATAATTTTGATAAACTACATCGTTTGAACGATCTTTGATTTCTTTTTTTCTAAGTATCCAATCAGGTGTTCCTCCGTTTCTAGCCTCTCCATGTGCCCATGGACCTATTCGGACATACACAAACATGTTGTATTTCTGGCAGAGCTGTATAAAGGCCCGTACATTTTTTTCACCTTCCCAATTAAACTCGCCCTCTATTTCTTCATGAGTGTTCCAAAACAAATAGGTAGAGATAATATTGATACCACAGGCTTTCATTTTCAAAATACAGTCTTCCCAATTTTCAGGTTTTATACGCGAAAAATGCAATTCACCCATCACTGGTAAAACCGGTTTGTCACCAATAGTGAGATATTGATTATTGACAAGTATTTTAGATTTTTCAGGACCAGGATTCCCCATTTTAAAATATCCCGACTGAGGAATTTCAAAAGCGTTAGAAGCATCAAACGCATATTGATGTTGAGCTAAAGCTGTGAACTGTAAAAAGAGGAAAAGCGTTAAAGAAAATATGATCCATTTTGTTTTCATAGTATCAGGAAATAATGTAAAGGTATCTTTTTCAGGAATGAATTTGTAGTCAACAAATCCTCAGTTTATGAAGATTTCGCACTTCGCTCGAAAAGAAGTGAGCTGAATTAAAACAGAAGAACCCCAAACAAGTCCGGGGTTCTTCATCAGTAACAAATAACTCTATTAATAACCTGGATTTTGTACCAGTTTAGCATTCTTATTCATTTCGTCTCTCATGATTGGGAAGAAATAACACTTGTTATCCCAAACTCTTTCATGACCAGTAAGCCCAGCCTTTGTAACTTCAAGAGTACCCCAGGTTGATCCATCAGCTTTACGATAGCCAGTAAGAACAGTACCTGCAGGAACGATATAATGAACCTGAGCTTTATAACCACCGGTATAAGCTTCTCCACCGATTAACCAACGACGTACATCAAAGAAACGTTGTTCTTCAAATGCTAATTCAATTTTACGTTCGTTACGATAACGGGCTTTCAAAGCAGCACCAGTTTCAGTGATGGCCGGCATATTTACTCTATCACGAATCAGATTTATATACTTCTTAGCTTCTGTTTCGTTAGCAGCTCCACCTAATTCGATACAAGCTTCTGCATAGTTGAGAAGAATTTCAGTGTAGCGGATATATCTCCAAGGACATTCTTGTTTGAAGAAAGAAGCATCAACGGTAGGATCAATGAATTTCTTCATGTAATATCCTGAGTAAGTACCATTCCAGTTTTCAATTTGTCCCTGACGGGTATCGCAACCTGAAGCAGGATTACTACCAATATTCATCATCGTGAATACTCCACCAACTACATTACCAATCTGACCAACCTGAATTTTATTAACAGCGTCATATTGAACTACGTCGGTAGGACGTTGTCTCCATGAAGCTCCTTCATACAAAACAGATGCATAGAAACGAGGGTCACGGTTTGCATAAGGATCTGCTTTGTGTGCAGGATTGTTCCAGTCGAATTTAGTACCGTCAGCCATTTCATAGCTGTCAACAAATTCCTGTAATGGGCAGTTATTTCCCCAGCAATGGTAACCGTTTGGTCCAACAAACTGTCCGGGACTATAAGCATCCCAGTTTTCACCAATCTTAGAGATAAAGAATCGTGTGAAAATATCTTCTGTTGTATTGTTGAGCAAGAAAAGATCGCCGTAGTTTTTTCCGGTAGGATCAGGTGTTCCTTTGTACAAAGAATAAATACCTAAATCCATAACAGCTTTAGCTGCATCTTTAGCTGCCTGCCAACGAGCTGCAGTAGCATCAGAAGTATACCCTAACAATTCAGGATGACTAGCTGCAATAGCTGTATTTTTAGTAGGATTGTGAAGATCACTTGCTGCATATAATAATACTCTTGATTTAAGTGAAAGTGCAGCTCCTTTGGTTACGCGGCCTCTGTTGTCTCCCGATTGGAATTGTACATTTGGCAGATAATAAGCAGCTGAATCTAAATCCTGAGCAATAAATTTAATACAGTTTTCATATGAATCACGAGGCACGTCAAATTTATCACTTAAGCCATAAACTTTTGTAACGATGGGGACACCACCAAACATACTGGTTAAGTAATAATAATAGTTGGCTCTCCAGAAGAAAACTTCACCTTTTAGTCTATCTTTCATTGTTTTGCCATCAGTAAGGCTGTTATCAAACTTAGCCTCTCCTACTTTAGCAAAAAAGATATTACAACTTCTGATTTGGGTATAAAGATTTTGCCAAGTCAACATGTTGTCATGCATGTTACCATCTTTCCATTGTGGAATCCTATCAGGAGTCAGTAAACTTTTATTAAAGTCGACAGTTCCCCAGTCAGGAGTAAAATCGGTTTCATCTACAAACGATGACATAAAGTTGATAGCAGTGCTATAACCGATACCTCTATACATATTATTAACAAATGTCTGTATAAGAGCAGGATCTGACCAAACAACATTTTCTGAATAAAGACTCTTGGGCGCTGTATTTAGAAAATCTTTGTTACACGACGCTATTGAGAATACTGTCAATAGCCCCATCATTATATTTAAAACTTTTCTCATTTCGAATGTAATTAAAATGTTAATGATACACCTACATTTACAACCTTATTCAAAGGATAAATCTGTCCGCTGTTGCTATCAGATTCAGGATCGAATACTTTTAATTTGTCAAGTGTAAGTAGATTGGATCCACTAAAATAAACCCTCAAACCTTGAATACCTAGATATCTGTTAACACTCTTTGGCGCATTATAACCAATTTCAATGTTTTTCAAACGTACATAATCAGTACTTCTCAACCAGTATGTATTAGCCTGATTAACCCAATATTCATTGCTACGATTGAAAGCACGAGGAGCCGATGCATTGATATTGGTTGGAGTCCAACGCTGAGATGCAAATTCTTGTAGGTAGTTTCCAATTTCTCCAGATTCAGTACTGATATATCTTACAGCACCGGTAGCTCCCTGGAACAAAAGGGTAAGATCGAATTGTTTATACCCAACATTTACAGTTAGACCGCCAGTGAAAGTAGGTACGCTGGTTTTATAGTTTCTTACTCGGTCTAAACCATCGATTTTACCATCTTTATTCACATCCTGAAAGATGATATCACCAGGAACGGCACCAGCCCAATGTGGGGTAGCGTTGATCTGAGCAACATCTTTGTAGATACCAATTGCTTGATAATAAAGATTACCATCAGGATTTGATACATCAGTTGGAACAGGATGACCAGTGATTTGCTGGTAGCCAGGTTTGCCAGGAGTTTCGTCCCAGAACTTAACTTTATTCTTGGCATATCCACCATTAATAGAGACATCATATCTGAAATCACCAACATTATTGTGATAAGCAATGACGCCTTCAACTCCGCGATTTTGAACCTTACCCAGATTTTCACGAGGCAATGTCAGACCGGAAGTATTAGGTACGGAAGCATTACGATAAATTAAGATTTGTGAACGGATGTTATTGAAATAATCAGCTTCGAAAGTAAGTTTTCCACCAAGAGCAGATCCTTCAAAACCAATATTTGCTTGGTTTGCTATTTCCCAGGTTACGTTTGGATTTGGAATTTGAGTTTCTGATAACAACTTATTTTCTACGTTATTATTGAAGATATAAGTGTATCCACTACTATTAAATCCATAAGCAGCGAGGTATTGATATTCGTTGATACGGTCATTACCGGTTTGACCCCATGATGCACGTAACTTAAAGGTATTTAAGAAAGTGACATTCTTTTTCCAGAAATCTTCTTCCGAAATTCTCCAACCCAATGAAACGCCTGGGAAGAAACCAAATTGTTTCGCTCCTTCTGGGAAGATATATGATCCATCATAACGCCAAACAAATTCAGCTAGATATCTTTCTTTAAAGCTGTAGTTAACACGTCCAAAATAATTCAAACGAGCTGAATAATATTGATTTCCATCATTATTCATGTCTTTTGATCCACCGGCAAAAATCTGGTCAATAGCGGAAGATACAAAATACTGTCTGAAAGCATCAGAATAATAATTATTCATAGTAGAACGTTCGCTAGCAGCCAATACTTTAATATCATGGTCGTGACCAATCTTAACACCATAATTCAACAAGGCATTAGCCGTAATATTCTCTCTGTCATAGAATTTTTGATCTAACTGAGGAGCACTAAAACCTCTCTTAGAACCCGATAAAACTGGTTGACCCTTAGCATCCAGCGTGGCACCATCCCAGCTGTATAAAGTCCATGGAGTCTGCCATACTTTATGGTTTTCAAAATTCTTGTCGAACGATGCATTCACTGTTAATGAAAGACCCGGTACCCAAGGAATGTTGATATTTACTTTCAGATTACTTTCAAGTACATACAGTTTATCTCTATCGTAACCTGTTGCACTGGTTGCAACAACAACGGGATTGTCACCATATTCGATATCCGGTCCTGGCATACCATTAGGCCATGTGGCGATCATATTAGGTTTTCCTCTCATTAAGAAACGGAAAATTTCACCAGCTGAACGGGTAGGATAGTTCTTGATTTCTTCACGTCCTGATACATCAAATGATACGTTAATATCCTTTGAAATCTTTCCATCGATGTTACTTCTAAAATTGTACTGGTTATATTTAGTAGCACTATTCTTATAAATACCATCCTGGCTTTTTGAGCCCAAAGAAAGGAAATACTTCAAATTATCAGATCCGCCATTAACGGTTACGTTAGCTGATGATTGAGGTGCCTGATCTTTAAATACGGCCTTAAACCAATTGGTGTTAGGGTAGTGCAAAGGATCGCTTCCATCTTTGTATTTCTGAATTTCAGCAGCAGTATAAGCAGGAAGTTTCCCGGCATATGCATTTACTTCATTCATCATTGTTGCATAAGTTGCAGCATCGGCCATGGTAGGAACACGTGTTGGGCTATTATAACCTGTATTGTAGTTCATCGTTACAGTAGGTTTGCCAGCAGCTCCACGCTTGGTAGTGATGAGGATTACACCATTAGCAGCCTGAGCACCATAAATAGCAGCAGAAGCATCTTTCAAAATTGAGATACTTTCAATATCGGCTGAATTAATACGCTCCATCGAACGACCGGCAATACCGTCGACAACAATCAAAGGACTATTGTCATTCAGGGTATTGATACCACGAATACGAAGTGTTGAACCGTCATTTCCAGGTTCGCCAGATTTGTTGATAGCTACAAGACCAGGTAGACGACCGACCAAACTGTTGGTAACATTCACTACTGGAGCTTTTGCCAAATTCTCACCTTTAACATTACTTACAGAACCTGTAATAGTGGTACGTTTTTGTGTACCATAACCAACTACCACAACTTCGTCCAATTTGGTAGCAAGAGATTCAAGGGTGATATTGATAACTGTACGGTCACCAATTTCAACTTCTTGTTTCTTCATACCAATAAATGAGTAAGAAAGCATTTTATCTTTTGCTGTGACCTGAATAGAATACATACCGTTTCCATCAGTAGCAACGCCTCTTGTAGTTCCGGGAACCGTAACAATTACGCCAGTAACAGCTACGCCGTTTGCATCTACAACTTTACCGGTAATCGCAACTTTTTTTACCTGATCAGGCTCGGGGACAGCTTCATTCTTTCCCATGGCAGCCATCTCTTTAGTAGACAAAACAATTCGTCTATCTAAAATAGAATAAGTAATGTCTGTTGTTTTAAATAAATCATTTAATACATCAGTAATTAAACGACCTTTTACTTTAATAGTAACTGCTTTGTTTTTATCAATCGAATTGTTACTAAAAAAGAAAATAAACTCGCTTTGTCTTTCAATTGCGGTAAAGACTTGTTGCAGAGGTGCATTTTTAAAATCGAGCGACAATCTTGCAGTTGCAGCATATGTGCTCGCAGAAGCCCGTGAAATCCCTCCAACCAAAAGCATCATACAGAGTACAACCCCTATATAGCTGGTTAGAAGAGCCCTGAATAGAACTGGACCAAATTGTAATTGTTTTTTCATATCTTTGCAATGATTTTAAATGAATTTAATTAGATGATTTCTAGTTGCCAAGCGAGAATCATCTGAGTTAGAGATTTGATTAATTAATCCGGGATATATTTTATTATAGTCCCGGTTTTTTTTAAGATCACAACTTACGTCATAGGCTTACTTTATTTAATGGTTAATGTTTCTTAAACTTATGTAGATATCATTTCCTTTCATACTATATCTGATTGGTGTGGAGAGATTTATAAATCTCAGAATTTTTAAAGCATCATCCGTCTTTTTGAATGCTCCGGTGTAACGTTTTTTCTTTAATGCTTCATCATTAAAGTGAATTCTGATATTAAAATCTCTTTCAATCCGTAATGCAATCTGCTCAAAATTTTCTTCCTGAAACCGATAAACTCCTTCCATCCATGAAGTATACAAGCTGGTATTCACCCACTTGCTCAATATTTTATCGTTATCACTAAACGTTTCAATCTGCTGGCCGGGTTTCATTTCAACTTTTGTAAGTTCACTTTTATGATTAGAACAGGTTTCCAGTATAATCTTTCCGTGAACCAGTGTGGTTACCATATGCTTATCTGCTGCAAAGGCCACAACATTGAAACCGGTCCCTAAAACTTTAACTTTCGCAAATCCGGCATTAATACAAAAAGGGTGTGTTTTATCTTTTGTCACTTCGAAATAAGCTTCTCCTTCCAATTTCACCTCGCGGGTCTGTCCAAACTTCTTTGGGAAGCTGATTTTAGTACCTCCGTTAAGCCAAACGATAGAGCCATCAGGTAGTACTTCTTTTAATTGTTTGCCATTCTCCGTAGAGATTGTCACAATTTCATTTTTAAATGTAGCTTGCTTTATAGGTATATTAAAGAAAATAAGCGCAGCTAATCCAGCCAGTAATAAGATAGAAGCAGCAGCGTAAAATCTTTTATAGATAGTAAAGGATGAAGATCTTTTTGTCTTTTTATTTAACTGTTTATCGTCTAAAGTCCCGGTTAATGCCCAAACCATTTGGGATTTAAAGAAATCTGTTTTTAAGGCAGGATCATTATCCAGCTTGTCAAATAAGATTTTCTTCTCCTCATCCGTAAGGCTTTGCGTAAACTGCTTTATAAAAAGATTCTCCATAGTGTATAGTATACAACTTTGAGAAAGCTTTACCCTAAACGAAAAGTTAAGAATTTTTTAAAAAATATTTCGCTGTTTAGTCGCGGATTACATTACCTTTTAATTCGCACAATGCCTTAGAAAGGTGATATTCAACTGTTTTGATAGAAATATCTAATCGTTCAGCAATATCTTTATTTTTTATTCCCGAATATCTACTCATCTCAAAAATATCTCTCGTCTTAGAAGGAAGTTTAGATAGTGTCTTCCTGATAACTGATTCTAAATCTTTTACAATCAAATCATGAGGATCCAGGTACTCCAATGATTGAATATTTAACTCCATCTCCCGAAACATGATCTCCTGATATTTTGTATGTGACGAAAGGCTGGATTTTTGCTTTTTAAGAACATTTAAAGCTTTATTCTTAGCAATGGTTAATAAAAAAGCTAGCAATGATTTTTCGGGATTAAGGATCTCCCTAATCTCCCACAGCAGAATAAATGTTTCTTGAACAACATCCTCCGCCAAATTATTATCATTGGTATATGAAATAATAAACCTCTTTAAACGGACATTATATGCTGTATAAATTTCCGTAAAGGCTTCTTCATCTCCATTGATAACTTTTAAACAATATGCTTTTTCTAATTCACGGTTCATAAATGACTATGTAATTTTAGAAAAATAATAATTGTAAAAATAACAATTAATTTTAGATTACAATACTAATTAAATTTTTCTACACCCTTCGCAATCGCAGTATATAAAATTAGAGGAAATGGTAGTTGGAAAGAGAACGTGTCAAATATACAACAATTTATGAAATCAAAGAAACATAAAACTTTCATAATATTATTACTATATGATTAGTTAATACGCTGATATCCTCGCAATTTAAACATTTCGCACTTAATTGAAAATATGGTTTATATTTTTTTTAAGTACGTACTGTTTCAATATTCATCAGCCTGCTATAATCCAGCTTTAAGCTTCTCCAAAAGCGCAGTGGAAACCTTAAAAGCTGTGCCATGCCTAACGCCCTTTGGAAAAGTAACGCTATCAGACACATCTTCCCACTCAATCATGTTCTTTGAACGAACAGCACCATATTTGTGTTGGGTATATTTATCAAAATAGACATAAACATACTCACCAACTTCTAGCGCAGTTGGTCCTTCAGCCCAATACTTGCCAGTAATGGGAGCTGATACCTCGACAGGATATGGTCCCGAGGCATGTTTCGACTGGGTGAGACGAATGTTTTTCTCGGGAGGGTTTGAGTTTTCGTTCTTCACAAAGAGATAATAGTTTTTACCCTTCGGAAGAATCGTAGCATCAATGACACTGAAATCAGGATTATAGAAGAGCCTGGTTTCACTAAATGTCTTGAAGTCTTTGGTTGAGGTGCTGTACATTCTATGGTTTAGCCCTTTCTCGCTTTCGGAGGTTGAGACATTGCCATGGCGTCCCGGGATAGTAGTTGCCCAAAAGATGGTGTATTCCTTGGTCTTGGGGTCGTAAACCATCTCGGGAGCCCAGCTATTTCGGGCAGTAGGTTCATGTTGCATCACCGGAATGGCTTTCTGTTCCGACCAGTTGATCAGATCCTTCGATGAGGCATAGCCAATCTCTTTATCCCACCAACCACTGGTCCAGACCATATGAAAAAATCCATCTTTCCCCTGAAGGATATAGGGATCGCGCATCAGTTTATCTTTTCCAACTGTTGGAGTTAGATACGACTTCCCATTATTTAATGCACTCCATGTTAGTCCATCGGTGCTATAGGCCAGATGTAATCCATCCTGTCCATTATCAATAAAGTAAGAAAAAAGAAAAGCCTGATCCTGTGCTTTAACTGACAAGGATAAAAAACTCATTATAATTAGTAAATATCTCAACCTCATATTGTATTAATTTTCAATGTTTAATAGTTTACAATCTATCTTAATCTCAGACGGCAATACTGTAATACCCCAAACGACATCAGCTAATGGGATTTAATAACCGCTTTTGAAGCAGGCTTCTTCCCTTCGAAGAACTCCTGATCACGTTCTACCTCTTTCAATTTGTAGTTATTCAGCTCTGCTTTCGCTTTTTGCAACTGTAGTTTTAGACTTTCCAGTGTGCCCGACAATTCATTTTCAACATCTTTTGAAATACCTTTTACTCCCAGGCGTTCCTCCTGATAGTTAAGAATGATTGAAGGCTTAACACTTGATATTTCAAGTGTTGCAGAACGAGGGCTGATACTACCTCCACCTAAAATAGTGGCGGTGATTTTGATTACCCCGGGACGAGTTGTTGATCTGATTAACACAGGAGCTGTTCCCCATTCTACAGCACGGGGATTGGCACCAATCCGCTCATCACCAATAATCTCTCCTTCCCCTTCAATAGTAAACTTGATCTTCTCTTTATTCAGACGCTTAACATGACCCTCATTATCTGCAACAGAAGCAATAACAGTAACAAAGTCTGAGCCATCTGCTATCAGGGAGAGTCCTTCATTATCAAGACTCAGCACGATTTTATCCGGACGATTTGCAGGCATCCTCTCGGTAGTAACCACCACCTTATTATCGATCAATCCCTCCGCGATCAGCTTAACACTATTGCTTTTTCTTATCCGATGAAGTTCTTTGATATCCATAAAGTTGTATACATTCTTAAACACAACCGGCTGGTAAGGCATCCCGGGTTGAGTATGCTCCACTTTTTTGATGATAGGTTCTTTGCCCAGGAAAGTCAGCTTCACCTGATCGCAATTGGTGAAGACCGTAACATCATTAGGCGAAAACGGGGTCATCTCGTTGGCAATATAGATCATCGGTCCAGAATCAGCCATAGGATGTTTTATCTTAGGATCGCGCTGACTCTCAAACATGTAGTATGAGTATTTCGTCTGTCGGAAGGCATCCATAATACCTCCCCAGAATGGATCGGGGTGATAGCCTCGCTGATGATCAAAAGGATGCCATAGACAACCACCTACATGTTGTGCCGGAGTTTGGTAGAGCGTTTGGTAACAGGTAAATGGATAAGATGGATTTGCATAATGAATAGCCTGAACCAATTGTGGCACCTCACCCCAGTCGCGCGAAACTCTGCTCGGCGAGTTGTGAGATGACCAGTCGTCTACATTATCACCCCATTCGCGAGTAAAGACCGACTGTTTAATATTTTTATATGCGGCATTATCCAAAGGATGTGCATAGAGTACGTCATAGAAATCGGCACCTTTGCTTTCTTCATCACAAGCAGCAAAACAGCCTTGGAATGGATATTCCGAATGCAACAGATCATATGCTTTTCTGGAGAAGTCAGCCGGAAAATGAGTTTCATTTAAGATTGGCTCCCACATAATAACACTGGCATGGTTGCGATCGCGACGCACCATGTTACTAATATTGGTATAAATCCTACGGGCAAAGATGGTATCTGCATTCCAGAACTGCCATCCCGGAGTAGCTACAATCACAAAGAGACCCAACTCATCACAAGCATCCATGAATGATGGATCTTGCGGATAATGAGCCGAACGGATGATCCGCATCCCGGCATCACGAAGCTTCTTGGCATCACGCCACTGCCCTGAATTTGGTAGCGCATTGCCAACATAGGCAAAGTCCTGATGACGATTTGCACCAATCAGCTTGTCATTGAACGGTTTATTATTCAGAAAGAACCCTTCTTTTCCTCTGAACTCTATCTTCCGAATTCCAATTCTATTGTAATAACCATCAACCGGTTTCCCATCTTTTCCGGTTATCAAAGAATTCAGGTTGTATAATACAGGACTATCCGGGGTCCAGAGACTTGGATTGGCAACTACAATATTCTGTTTGACCTTGAGTTCTGCACCGACAGCCAGTGTAATTTTATCACTTGCTTTTCCTACGACAACACCCGCTGTATTCTTGAGTACAGTTTCAAGTCTCAGCTGTTGTTTCTGTGTCGATTCGTTTTTGACTTCTGTCTCAACAACTACAGTAGCTTTGTTATCCGAGATATCTTCATAATGCACGAATACACCACCACCCGCTGTCTTGCCCGACTGGATTGCATCGGTAATATGAACAGGAGCAGTTGCAACCAACCATACATCGCGATAGATTCCGCCAAAGTAAGCAAAGTCAAGCGCATCCTGTGGCTTTCCGGGAGGATAGATAGGATCATCACTGTTATCCGCTCTAACTGCAATTACATTCTTTACACCGGAGATCACTCCCAGTTGTGAAAGATCGAGAATGACGGGGAGATAACTCCCATAATTTTCTTTTACGAGCTTCCCATTGAGATAGATTTTACACTTCCCCATGATCGCTTCAAAATAGAGCGTCACTTTTTTATTGGCCATCTCTTCAGAAAGCACAAAATGTTTACGATACCAGGCGACGCCCTGATAGTTCTTGCAACCACTGGCTTCAGAAGGAACCAATTCAACGGAATGTGGAAGATTTACAACTTCCCAGTTATTATCAGACAGATCATTTTGTTCGGCTCCAGTGATGTCACCTTTAAAAAATCGCCATCCGGGATTAAAACTCTCTACCTTCCTACCAGCATTTTCCAGAGAATAGAATCCTGCAGTTGAGAATACCTTGGCTGGAGATTGTGCCAGAAGAGTTAAAGGAAGAAAACATAGTAATAAAATAAAGTAGCGTAAGTGTTTTTCCATTCATGCAAAATTTCCCATAAAAGTAAACCATACACTTATAAAATCAACTATAATTCTATAAAAAAAGTGCCCATGCCTTTAATATAAGGCATAGACACTTCACTATATCATTAAAAAAATCAAATCGATTTATCCAAGCTTCACTACAAAAGTAGAGAGTATCAGAATAGCAATACCTGCAATCAAAACAACCAGTGTTTTGGTACTCACGCCTTTCCATTCCTTCAGGAACAAGCCCCAGATATTACCGAAAGCAATATTCAATGCCATCAGGATACTCCATGCAAATACGCCCATACTAGCTGGCAACATACTCTTGCCCATTCCAAAGAAGTGGAACTGTAAAAACCAGAGCAATCCGGCAAGGAAAGTAAAGAAGATATTATTAATCAATACACCACCCGAAACGTTGAAATATTCCTTTCCGGTTTTATTCTTTATATTAAGGAATATACAATAAACAGCATTGGTAAAGAAACCACCCAACAAGATAAAGATCAATACAGGGTTGTTCACATAAAGAGAATTAGTTCCCTTTAGTGCTGCAATAGCAGCCATCGGTTTTCCAGCTTCGAAACCGTAAGCAAAACAAGCACTCATCACACCTGCCATAACAGCAATCAGTAATCCTTTCTTCAGGGCAAACTCTTTAACGGCTGCCATACGTTCTTCTTCCGAAAGGCTTTGAGTTTTCAATGCTCCGGCATAACCAATCAATGCAATACCTGCAATACACACAGAAACACCAACAATAGTAAGAACACCGGTGGTGGTTGCCAAAAGATCAGTACCTGCAACAATAGGTGGAATCAATGTACCGAATGCAGCACAGAAGCCAAGAGCGATACTCTGTCCGAGAGCCACACCCAGATATCGGATACTTAGCCCAAACGTCAATCCTCCAACACCCCATAGCGCACCAAAGAAGATGGTCCAGAGTTTAGCATCTAAAGGAGTTTCATTAATGATTGACATCAATGATCCCGAAGGGACTGTAAAAAAGGCGAATACCCATGGAGCGATGAGCCAGGCAGCAACACCCTGGCTGAGCCAATAGTTTTCCCAGGGCCATTCTTTTACACGTTTAAACGGGACGTAGAAACTTGCTGCTCCTATGCTCCCAATCGAAATAAGAATAATTCCAAGTAATGAGTTCATTGTAAAGATGTTAAATTTATGGCTTATTATTTAAGTTAAACAAAATTTCATCAACATTTTCACGGGTCTGTTCTTCGCAATATTTTAATCCTGTTTCACTATTCTGTAATAACCCCAAAATAATGATTTCTCAAAAATAGGGTGATACAATGGGTGATACAATATACATTTTGGATTATAATTTACATAAAATGACATTGTTTGTAAGTGGTGTTTTGACAAAATTTCTTATGCCTCCGTTAGAAATGTCAGAATATATAAATGATTATCCAAAAGATGTATTGATAAATCTGCTAGGTCGCGATATTTTTGAATATTAAGGCGTTCCTGATGAATAGGCAACTTCTCATTCATCAGATATAAAATAAATATTGATGTTCAACATATTAACAGCCCCATGAATATTTCTATTTCACCACGAAAGGTCATTTCATTTCTTTGTATCTTATCACTAGGTTTACTTTTCTGTTCGATAGAGGCATATGGACAAAACAGACTAGCCGTTTCCAACCTCCGGTGCGAGCATAAGACCAATCCTTTGGGGATACAAAACCAACAGCCGCATTTAAGCTGGCAGGTTCAATCGAATAAACGCAATCAAATACAGTCAGCCTACCGCATTCTGGTTGCCGATAGTCAGGAAAAACTAAACTCCGACAGAGGAAATATCTGGGACTCGAAAAAAGTAAATACCGATGAATCCATAGCAGTCATCTATAGCGGCAAGCCACTGGAGTCCACAAAACATTACTATTGGAAAGTCAGGATCTGGAACCATGAAAACGTTGCATCTAAATGGAGTGCTGTATCCTCATGGCAGATGGGACTTCTCACTACTGCCGACTGGAAGGGTGCTTCCTGGATTTGCTATGAGAATCTGGATGATTCATTAAAAGTGATCCCCGGGGTACATGGTTCAGGAAATGAACTTGGCAATAAAGCGATCAAACAACCCGTAGTCCCACTTTTCAGAAAAGCCTTCACCATTAGAAAGGGTATCCGAAATGCCACCCTCTTCATTTGTGGATTGGGACATTATGAAGCCAGTATCAATGGCAAAAACATTACCGAGAACTTCCTGGCTCCGGGCTGGACCAAATATGATAAAACATCGTTGTATAACAGCTATGACGTCACCCGTCATCTCACTACCGGAGATAATGCCATGGGAGTTATCGTTGGAAACGGTTTTTACAATATCAACCGCGAGCGATACCATAAGCTGGTTATCGCATACGGGATGCCAAAGATGATCTGTAAACTCCAGATCGAATACTATGACGGCACCACCCAAACCATCGTTTCAGGAAAAGATTGGAAGTGTTCTCCCTCCCCCATTACCTTCACCAGTATCTACGGTGGTGAAGATTATGATGCACAGCTTGAGCAGACCGGATGGAACAAACCGGGCTTTAACGACAAGAACTGGAAAGGCGTAATACTAGCAGAGATACCTAAAGGAGAACTCACTGCCGAAACAGACTACCCAATTACCGTTAAAAAGGTTCTCACTGTTAAGAAAATATCTCCCCTTGCATCGAATAGATATTTATATGACTTCGGCCAGAATGCATCAGGAATCATCGCATTGAAAGTAAAAGGCAAAAAAGGACAGACTATCAAATTAATCCCGGGCGAACTCATCACCAAGAATAACGAGATCAACCAAAAGGCTTCAGGTAGTCCTTACTACCTTTCATACACCCTAAAGGGTGACGGAGAAGAGATCTGGCGACCCCGTTTTACCTATTACGGTTTCAGATATGTGATGGTGGAAGGAGCAGTTCCTGCAAGTGAAAAGCCTATTGCCGATCTGCCAACCCTAACCAATCTCACCTCTTTACATACCTGCAATTCAGCTCCTTCAAACGGAGCCTTTACCTGTTCAAATCAACTATTCAATCAAATCTATACCCTCATCGACTGGGCCATCCGCAGCAACATGCAGAGTGTCATTACCGACTGTCCTCACAGAGAGAAACTGGGTTGGCTGGAACAGGATTACCTGATGGGGGCTTCGATGCATTACAATTATGATCTCTATCCATTATACAAGCAAATCATAAAAGATATGATGGATAGCCAGACCCCAAATGGACTGATTCCAGATATCGCGCCTGAGTATGTTCAATTTGATGGAGGCTTCAGAGACTCTCCCGAATGGGGAAGCTCCGGAGTGATTCTCCCCTGGATGCTTTATCAATGGTATGGCGATAAAGAGATTCTGAAGACCGCATGGCCCATGATGACCCGTTATATTGACTACCTGAGCGACCTGGCAAAAGAAAACATTTTATCGCATGGGCTAGGTGACTGGTACGATCTGGGGCCAAAGTTTCCGGGGGTGGCACAGTTAACCCCCAAAGCGGTTACGGCCACGGCCATCTACTATTACGATATTAAGCTACTGTCGCAAATGGCGGTTGTATTAAATGATAAGGAGGCTATGCTCAAATGGACGGCTCTTGCCGAAAAGGTAAAAGCCGCCTTCAATCAAAAGTTCTTTAATGAAAAGACCAGGGTTTATTCCACTGGTAGCCAGACAGCCATGTCGATGCCGCTGTGTGTCGGACTGGTTGATGAGAATAACCGCAAGGCAGTCTTTCAGAACATGACCGATTCTATCGTTAAGTCAGGTAAACGCTTAACAGCAGGTGATGTTGGATTTCACTTTTTGGTTAAGGCGCTCGAAGAGGGTGGCGGATCTCAGCTACTGTACGACATGAACTTCCGCAACGATGTTCCGGGTTATGGTTTTCAGCTGAAGAAAGGTGCCACAGCACTCACTGAGTCCTGGGCAGCGCTCGAAGAGGTATCTAACAACCATCTGATGCTGGGTCATCTGATGGAGTGGTTCTATACC
>JAHEYR010000211.1:2138-4963 GCA_023251485.1 Bacteroidales bacterium | reverse complement strand
GTTGTTTGATATACATTTCTTTGAAGAGCCCATTTTGCGAGGTCAGTGTCGTGAATGTGCCGTGCTCTGCAATTCGTCCTTCTTTCATTACATAAATACGATCTGCAATTTTGAGGTTATGAAGCCGATGGGTGATGAGGACTACGATTTTGTTTTTGAATTTCTCTTTGATCTCTTTAAATAACGCGTATTCTGCAACCGGGTCAATATGGCTGGTCGGTTCATCCAGAATTAATATTTTAGATGATCTGTAAAAGGCTCGGGCTACCGCAAGCTTTTGCCATTGTCCACCACTTAGCTCCTCACTGTTGATGAAAGATCGTCCAAGTATGGTTTGATATCCCAACGGCAATGCTTGTATGAAGTCGTGCGCTCCTGCGCTGATTGCACTTTCCGTAATCTTTTCAGTATTCACTGTTTCTCCAAATCCCAGTCGTATGTTTTCTGTGATGCTGATATAGTATTTCCCGAAATCTTGAAAGACAACCGATATATGCTCCCGTAGTTCCTCTTCAGGTACATCCTTCAGATTGATCGTCCCAACTGCTATTTCACCTTGTTTGATTTCATAGAGTCGGCAAAGGAGCTTTACTAACGTGGATTTTCCTGATCCATTTTCTCCAACAAATGCAATGATGTCTCCCGATTTACAAGAAAAATTGAGTTCGTGAAGGATCTCTTTTTCTGAATTAGGATAGGTGAAACTTAAATTCGTAACGCTTAGTTTATCTAATTCTGTTTTTGTGGTGTTGTTTGAGGTAATATTCTCAACTTTTGTCGAGGGTAAATCGAGGAATGCAAATATATCACCGAGAAATAGTTGTGACTGATAGAGCTGAACCACCGTTTGTAACCATGTCTTCAATGCGCTTTGTAAACGTTGAAAGGCTTGAAAATATAAGATGAAACCGCCGATAGTGATAGCACCTGCTAGCGTTTGCAAAGCCAGACGGAGGTACATAAAGCAGATGACAACTATCTCGACTAGCTGAGCGATGAAACCTGCTATTGACTGCCTTTTATTAAGCGTTTTCTTTTCGCGAAAGAGTAATGCCCTGATTTCAATAAAACGTTTTAAGAATGAAGATCCGAATCCAAAGGCACGTACTTCCTTGGCGTGAATTTCTGTTGTAAGAACCTGATTAAGATATCCGGATTGTCTTTCTAGTGCTGTGCTCTTCTTTTCAAGTAGATAGGTCGACTTACCATTATACCAGCGAATAGCAATGATGGGAATAGCAATGACAATTAGCGAAACTGCATAGATCCAGCCTAGTGTAAAAAAGAGCGTTGAAAGAACTACGATGGAAAAACTCGATTCGATTAACTGGCTGATAGTGTTTACTACAGCCGGGGCTTTGTAAATGGCTTGGTGTTGCGCCAGATGTAAGGTGTTGTGATATTCGGGGTTCTCATAATATTCTAACTCAACTTCTATCGCTTTCTTTATAACCGATTGGGATAGATGATCGGTGACTAATTGTTGTTGAAGTGTTGAGATGTAATTAGATAGATGAGTAATAGCTGCATTAACCAGTTGCATGATCAACAACCAAATGATTGTCCGGATAATGGCATCCTGGTTTAGTGCTTTTGTATGCGTGATGAGATCGACTAACGTCTTGGTGATGAATAATATCTGAATAGGAATCGCTGCCAGTAAAATTTTTAATATCAAATTGGTTAAAGCAATTGTACGACCTGCTTCCCATATCTGTGCGACAATTCGTGCGAAATCTTTTATCTGATAAACCCGCTCTATTTTTGCCATAGCTAGAATTTATAATTATACGACTCTGCATTTTACTCTACTTCCGCCAAATTGATCTTATTTTTTATTTGGTTTCAGAAATTTAGAAAAAGGAACAATTAATTAATCTATGTACTTACAAATATAAAACATTCGTCGAATCTTTTTACATGTAGAATAAATAGGAATAAATATTTTGAAGAAATAATTAAAACAAAAAAGGGACTCTCCCAACGGAAGAGTCCCTTTTTTGTTTTTAGCGCTATACTGTAATTAAAGGTTTTCCTTCAAAAAGTTCGTCATTCTGGTGTAAAGATGCATGGTGGTATTGCCGCCTGTGATGTTGTGGTTACGGTTAGTATACAATTGCATCTCAAATTGTTTATTGGCCTGAACCAGTTGCTCCACAAATTCAAAGGTATTTTGTGTATGAACATTATCGTCGGCTGTGCCATGGCAGATGAGGAATTTTCCTTGTAGATTGGATGCAAAATAAAGCGGTGAATTGTCATCATACCCTTTGGGATTCTCTGCAGGCGTACGCATATACCGTTCGGTGTAGATGTTATCGTAGAAACGCCAGTTCGTTACCGGTGCCACTGCAATGCCGGCTTTAAAGACGCCATCACCCTTAACCATGCACGAGCATGATATAAAACCTCCATAGCTCCATCCCCAGATTCCAATCCTGCCTTTATCAACGAAAGGCAGAGAACCCAGATATTTAGCTCCTTCAATCTGGTCTTGCGTTTCATATTTCCCCAATTGCAGATAGGTTATCTTTCTAAATTCTTCACCACGGGCTCCTGTTCCTCTCGGATCGATACATGCTACAACAATACCTTGTTGGGCTAAATAATCATCCCATCCCATGCTCCAACGGTCTACTACCTGCTGCGAATTGGGTCCCGAGTATTGCGTCATTAAAACAGGATGTTTTTTGTTCGGATCCATGTTGGCGGGTTTCAGTATCCAGCCGTTCAACATAACTCCTTGCGAGGTTGTGAAGGTGAAGAACTCTTTTTCACTGTATTTATAATCATTCAGTTTACTAATCAGTATCTTATTGTCTTCA
>JAHEYR010000211.1:0-2128 GCA_023251485.1 Bacteroidales bacterium | reverse complement strand
TTTCCCGTTTGCGTCGTTCAGTGTTACCTGTTGTGGCGTTGAAACACTTGAGAAACTAGAAATGAAGTATTTATAGTTTGTCGAAAACGTAGCCCTATATGTCCCATCATTCTGTGTTAATCGTTCTTTTTTCTTCCCGTCCAGCGATATACTATAAACGTTTCGGCGTAGGGGAGATGTTTCGGCAGATACATAGAAGAACCGTTTTGTTAACTGATCGTATCCCAGGAAATCGGTTACGTCCCAATTACCGGAGGTCAGTTGTCTGACCAACGTTCCCTCTATGTCATACAGATAGATGTGGTTCCAGCCATCTCTCTCGCTGGTGATACAGAAATGTTTTTGGTCAGATAAAAACTGAAAGTCATCAAACTGTTGTTCGGGAATGTAGTATTTGTTTTCTTCAGTATAGATCGTTTTCGATTGTCCGGTTGCTGGGTTTGCAAAGAGAATCTCGAGTTTGTTTTGGTGACGGTTTAACCGGAGTATGGCAAGTTTGGAGGGATCTTTAGAAAAGCGAATGCGAGGAACATAAATATTGGTTTCTGTTCCGATATCCATTTTGCGGGTTGTGGATGTTGCTAATTCGAAGGAGTGGACCGAGACGATAGAGTTGGATTCGCCAGCCTTAGGGTATTTGAATGAATAGTTTGAAGGATAGGTCTTGTTTTCGGGATGTGTCGGAGCCGCACCGGCGTACATGGGCATATTATATACCGAGACATTGGATTCATCGAAGCGGATAAAGGCGAGATATTTACTGTCGGGCGACCATTCAAAAGCTTTCGAGAAGCTAAACTCCTCTTCGTAAACCCAATCAGGGGCACCATTGATGATAGCATTGAACTTCCCATCTTGTGTCACCTGGCTCTCTTTCCCTGAGGTCAGATCCTTAATGAAAATATTATTTTTACGGACGAAGGCAATCTTCTTCCCATCAGGAGAAAAGGTGGCAAGCTGTTGTTTGCCGTTATCGCTGAGTGGGGTGACAGTCTTTTTAGTCAGATCTACTACATAATAATCAGATGTAAATGATCTGCGGTATATGTGTTCAGAATTAGTCGTCAGAAGAAGTTTTGACTCGTCGTTGCTGAATTGATACTCGCCAATAGCTTTTATATCCGGCAGGTTATAGCTCTTGAGATTAAAGATTGTATCGACAATATTACCGGTTGAATAGTCGTGCTTTACAATCTTTAAGCCATTGGTTTCGACTGTAGTATAATGAATGCCATCATTCATACTTTGAATGCCGTTTACGCCGAGTTGTCTGAACGTAGGCTTACCGAAGATATCGGATAACGTGATTGGTTTGGTTCCGTTTTGAGCAGATGTGGTTTCAAATAGTGAAAACAGAAAAACGATTAGAAACAGTGATGTGAAATTTTTCATTGATTTAGGTTGGTTGATGCATGCAAATTTAGTTGGAATTTTTATTACATTTGCCACACGAACGAAGGGATGTTAGCTCAGCTGGTTTAGAGCACCGCCTTGACAGGGCGGGGGTCACTGGTTCGAGTCCAGTACCTCTCACTAAGTGGTTGATAATAAGGCAAAAATATGTAGAGCGATCTGATATATTTTTGCCTTTTCTTTTTTACGGATTAACCACGCTAAAATAAGTTGGCATATAAAAGACAATGTTATTTTGACCTCTTGGGATAAATCTCATTATTCATTGTGAACATCTATAAGCAGATTCCTTCCAAAAGGTCGGAATGACGACTTTTGACACAAGGGACAAAGGAAGGTATATCAGGAATATTACTGGGGGAATATTACCCTATGACTTTACTCTTCAGTATATTCAGTAAAGTGTCAGTCCAGAGGCGTTACATACCTACTCCGTCTCCAGGAGTCGGAGTAGGTATGGAGTAGCTCCGGACTGAATAGAGAGTGGGTATAGAGGTTATGGGAGTTATAGGGTAATATTCCCTAAGTTAAAGGGGGGGATTCCCCCAATAGACTCTTAAAATGGGAGTGTTTAAGGGAGTGTTCAAATAAATGATGTCCCTTACTGAAATAGGTATACACATTTAAGCAACATTACTAGAAAAAGTATACAGTAAAAAATCATTTCACTAAAATAAGTATACATTCCTAATAAATTAAAGTTAGTGATTTATTT
>JAHEYR010000001.1 GCA_023251485.1 Bacteroidales bacterium | reverse complement strand
AAAGATCGATGCTGTCGATCCCGCCAGCAGATTTTTTGATGAAGACTTTGGATTCAGAAAACCTAAGACACCTGCTGTTTCATCCCATACAGACCAGCCAACTCAACAAAAAAATATAGAATCCCGCGAAGAAGAAGAAGAAGAAGATTTTTCTGAAAGGGTATCTCAGAAAAACATTCATAAACCTACTGTAGATAGCAGTCGTTTTCCTAAAGGAGTTTATCTAGCCGTTATTCCTCAAGATCAGCGTGTTTTGATTTCTGGAACAATGAATATCTATCTGGTGAACCACACCGAAACTGACATCCTCTTTAATCTCTACCTCCGCAAACCGGATGGAAGATATACCGGAACCGATTTCGGGTCAGTAGAACCCGATAGCAGTCTTCATCTTTTTGAATTGGAACGTAAAGATATAAATGACTGGAATGATGGCATTCTACAAGTTCTTTTTCATCAACCGTCAACGCCAAATCCATTAAGTCCGGTGTCGTCTGAATTTAAGATTAAGCAGCCGAAGACGATGAAGGAAGACAACTACACAGAGTCACCATGGTTTGTAGAACGGGCTATGCTTGTTCTCGCCGTTGAAGTTCCCGCATCCAATAATCCCGATCAGAACATCCTTGATGAGTTGGCCGCCAAGTTTGGACAGCCCCATACTGCTCAAAAATCGACCATCATCAAGAATGAGTCTATCATTGAGCGTCATAAAATAAAGAATGGTGAAGCTGAAGTCGATCTTCATATCTCTTCGCTTACCGAAGACTATGGACGTATGACTAACTTTGAGATACTGAAGCTGCAAAAGGAGTATTTTATGAAGACCCTTGACTGTGCACTCGCAGAGAGCTACAATAAAGTGGTTTACATTCATGGAATTGGCAATGGAACACTCCGTCATACATTAACAGAAGCGTTGAAAGAGATCGAAGGAGTACGTTTCAGAAACGCAGCCTTTGCTCAATATGGCAATGGGGCCATCGAAGTATTACTGGGTGAAAGTAAATAATCAGCATATTTAAGATTATCTTTGCAAAGAACATGGTGGTCGTCGGTTTCTATCGCTTCTATTCTTGAGATAGAAGAGGAAAGTCAGGGCAGCATAGAGCACCATACTTCCGAAAGGGAAGGACTCGTAAGGGTACAGAAAGTGCCACAGAAAATTACCGCCTGTTCTTAGGAGCAGGTAAGGGTGAAAACGCGGGGTAAGAGCCCACGACGCGGGCTGGGAACAGTTGGCGGGGGTAAACCTTATGGGCTGAAAGGCCATGTACACCGGGGCGTTTGGAGAAATCTAAAATAAGGACTGCTCGTCCAATCTCGGGGGGTAGGTCGTTTGAACCTGTTGGCAACAGCAGGTCTAGATAAATGATGGAAGTTCCGGCTTGCCGGAATAACAGGATCCTGCTTACAAGACGACCATTTGTATATTAAATCCCGCTTTAATGGCGGGATTTTTGTTATATAGCATCTCCGTAAATGTTATCTTTACAAACTTTAACAAATATATGATGATGAGAAGGTATTCTATTCTACTTTTTGGGTTACTGACGATCATGCTTCCTGTTTCCACTATGGCCCAAGCTACTGTTGTGCTTCAACCCACCCAACAAAACAGGATTATGGCTGATGAATTATTCAGTAATGAAAATTTCAGCGCAGCCCGAATTCAATTTGATCAGATTGCCAATAAAAAAGATCTATCTATATCTGAGAGAGATGAAGCGGCACTGCTTGCTGCCATCTGTGGAGCCAAGCTCCAAAATGCCGATGCAATTACTTCCTTGCACGAATACATCAACGCACACTCCGAAAATGCATCTTTAAACGTAGCCTTCTTTGAGCTTGGCCGTCTACAATTTAACGACAATAGCTATAGCGATGCCCTTATTAGCTTTGAGCAAGTAGAGATAAGCAGTTTAAATAATGACCAACTCGCTGAATACTACTTCAAAACAGGCTATTGTCAGTTCAAAGCCAAGAAAATTGATCAGGCTGAGAGTTCATTCTTTCAAGTAAAGAAAGGCACATCACCTTGGGCTATGCCTGCTACCTATTACTATTCTCACATCGCCTATATCAAAGGAAAATATCAGGAGGCCGAAGATGGTTTCAATAAATTAAAAGATGTTCCAGTCTATAGTACGATGGCACCTTATTATCTGGCTCAGATTTATTACCAACAGGGTAGATACGATGAGCTGCTAAAACTTTCGGTTCCATTATTAAACGACAACACCAACAAAGCCTCTGTTGAGATGATCCGTCTGACGGGTAATGCCTATTTCAACAGAGAACAATATGCTGATGCCATTCCTTTGCTCGAGCGCTTTGCAGAAGCTAATCCATCAGCACTTACCCGAAGCGACTACTATCAATTAGGTTATGCCTGTTATAGAACAGCTAGTTACGCCAAAGGAATCAAATGGTTTCAAGAGGTCATCCGTGAGCAAGACTCTCTTTCTCAAAATGCATGGTACCATTTAGCCGATTGTTATCTTAAAACGAATCAGAAGAAGTTTGCAGGAGAAGCTTTCCTAGCTACCAGCAAGATGTCTTTCAATAAAGAAATAGCAGAAGAGGCACTCTTCAACTATGCCCGTCTCTCTATCGAAACCAATTTTTCGCCCTACAATGAAGCCATAAAAGCCATTCGTGCTTATATCAGTGCAAACCCAACCAGTAATCGTATTGATGAAGCTAACAATTTGTTAGCTCAGCTATTATTGGTTACTAAAAATTACAAGACAGCACTGGAAATTATCGAAACGGTAAAGAACAAAGACGAGCAATTAAAAGATGCCTATCAGAAGATTGCATACTATAGAGGCGTAGAGTTATACAACGATCACGACTACAGAGAAGCCCTCACGCTTTTTGCTAAGTCACTTCAATACACCACTGATCGTTCTATTGCAGCTCAATCGCTTTATCTCTCCGCCGAAGCCTATTATCAACTTAATAACTGGGATAAAGCAGCCGATTATTACGAGCAATTCAGTACGGCAAAAGGAGCGCCTTCAAGTCCCGGGTTCCTTTATGTAAACTACAATCTGGGATACTGCTTCTTCAAACAGAAACAGTATGCTCAGGCCAATACATACTTCAAACGATTTGTTCAGGACAAAAGGATCAAAGACAACCGGAGTCTCTCTGATGCCTATATTCGTTCGGCCGATTGCTATCTGATGTCGAAAAACTTTAGTGAGGCAATCCGAAACTATGATGAGGCACTACAACTAAGAGCCGCATCCCCCGAATATGTCTATATCCAGAAGGCAATGGCCATGGGAGCACGAGGCGACTTAAAACAAAAAGTGCAAAGCCTTCAACAAATCATTGATCGGTATCCTCAATCTTCATATTCAGATCAGGCCCGCTACGAGATAGGTAATGCCTACCTCCTTCAAAAAGAAGACACCAAGGCCCTGGAAGCTTTCAACGAAGTCATCACACGCTATCCGAAGAGTCCGATGGCAGCCAAATCGATGCTGAAATCTGGACTCATCTATTACAATAACGATCAAAACACTCAGGCTGTTGAGATGTTAAAGACGTTGATATCGAAGTATAACAACACACAAGAATCACGCGAAGCACTCGCCACCCTGAAAAACATTTATGTCGACATGAACCGTGTAGATGATTTCGTTGCCTACTCATCGAAGTTTCAACAAGGGAACATCTCCTCCACCGAACAAGACTCATTACTTTACGTGGCTGCCGAGTCGCAATACCTGAAAGGAAATTGCGAAGAAGCTATCCGTGGATTCAACTCATATCTGAAACAATTCCCAACAGGAAGCTTCTCAGCAAAAGCCTCATGGTATAAAGCAGATTGCGAAAGCAAATCAGGTGATAATAAATCTGCATTAGAAGATTATGAACGTATCATCACTTTACCTGCTTCTGCTAATTATGACAAAGCCCTTGCGGGTGCCGCAGCGATAACCTATCAGCAAAAACAGTACACAACAGCCTTAGATTATTACACAAAACTTGAAGCAAATACCACCGATAAGAGCTTACGCAACGATGCCTATATCGGGCAAATGCGTTGCAACTATAAATTAAACAACTTTGGCTTGGCTGCTCAGGCAGCACAACGACTGGGGAATAACACAGAGAACAATGCTACAGTAGTTTCTGAATCCAATCTCATCATCGGTGTTGCTGCATTAAAGCTCAACAACTTGCCATTAGCAAAACGGTCATTAGAGAAAATAACTTCCGAACCGGGAGCTCTTGGAGCAGAAGCCAATTTCTATCTGGCACAATTTAACTTCAACCAACAGAAATACAAGGAGGCTGAAAAAATCATCCTCAACCTTCAAACTAATTACGCCTCAAATGATTACTGGGTAGCCAAAGGCTTTGTGCTACTGTCTGATGTATATGTTCAACTAGGCAATGCATTTCAGGCAAAGGTTACCCTACAAAGTGTAATCGAAAACTACAAGGGCGAAGACGACATTATTCCTTCTGCCAAAGAGAAGTTAAGTCAGTTAGATAGCTCAAAAACAACTACAAAATAATGAATCAGATGGCTACAACACGTGCACTTATAATATCAGGGCTCATTCTTTTAACGCTAACAAGCTCATTATTTGCCCAACAAAAGAAAAAAAGCTATTCGGAAGAGGTCACCGTAACATCTCCTTACCAACCGTCAGTTGCAGAAGGAAGCAAGATCACTTTCCAACCAAGGATCAGCGACTCCACCATCCTGTTGTCTAAGCAGGTTTATAATATTAAGCCATTCCCTCTTCAAACCAAGGTCACTATAAATCCTTTAGAGGCAGCTAAACTAGCTGAAGAACAACCGGCTCCAATATTCAGAAACTATATCAAAGGTGGGTTGGGATCAACCACGTCACCCTATGTTGAGTTCTTTGCATCCAATGGGGCCAATCCAAACAACCTCTTCTCTGTACATCTGAAGCACCTCTCTTCATTGGGAGAGATTCCACACCAATGGTTTCCCGGACAGAGCGAGAATGAAGCACAGATAGCAGCCCAGTTCTTTAATGAAAGTAATGTCATTAAGTTAAACGCATCCTACGACAGGGATGTCTTTCATTATTATGCGCCTCATATATTTAAGGGAACCCAGTTGTATGAGCCTACGGAAGATTCATTGCGTCAACGCTATGGCTTAGTAAAGGCCTCTTTTGGTATAACCAGTAAATCTGAAGATGAAGAAGCCCTGAAGTATGATTTCTCTGTTGAAGCCTCTAATCTTCAGGACTACTATAAAACACAGGAGACAAACTTTCAGGTAAATGGGATGATCAGAAAGAGTACAGATTGGTTTAGTTTTAGTGATCACCAGTCCATAGGGCTCAATGTTTCCGTTGACAATAACAACTTAAAGAATGTATTGAAAACGAAAAACAATTCATTGGTCGAATTACTCCCTGCGTACAATCTTCTCTTCGACGAATACCAGATAAAGGCAGGACTAAAGATCTCATTTGATCTGGATTCTGTGTCGCATATCTATTTTCATCCCTTCATTGAATCAAAAATCAGATTGATTAGTGATAAGCTGTATTTGTTAGCTGGTATGACGGGGGGATTACACCGATACAATTTCAACACATTGCGACTGATGAATCCATTTATCAGCTCGCTCACCAGTTCTGTCACCGAAAACGAACAGTTCAATCTATATGCCGGACTAAAAGGTAATATAGCCCAAGCCGTTGATTTCGAAGCTCGTTTTGAAAGTAAGATCCTCGATAATATGCCACTCTTTGTCAACGAAAGACTTTCTACAGCTTACCAACAACACACAGTACATCAACAACGGTTTGAAGTAATTACTGACGACATTAATCTGATCAGGGTAAGCTTATCGGCAGGATATACCGGTACTGATTTTCAAATAAAACTAAACGGTAATTGGAATCATTATTCTACGAATACTCAACTTTATGCATGGCAGCGCCCTGAAATGGAAGGGACTTTAGAAGCGAGCGTAAAAGTAGCTCCTAAATGGAGTTTAAACACAAAGATCTACACATGGGGTGATAGTAAAGCCATCAGTTGGAATCCAGCAGATCAAGTTATAGCAACAAAGTTAAAAGGAGCATCCGACATTAACTTCGGCATCACCTATAAGCAATCGAAACAGTTATCAGTATTTATGAATCTGAATAACATCCTGAACAACAACTACGAAAGATGGAATCTATATCCTTCGTATGGCTTTAATGCCATGGCAGGTCTTTCATTTGCTTTCTAATGTGTATATTTGTTTATTAAAATAAAAAGACCTTGATAAGAGCGCGTTTACATTTATTACTATATCTGCTCGTTGCATTGTTGGTTTCATCGTGCATAACAAATCGAAAGCAATATCGCACCGGTTTATTATTGCACAGAACAATTATTAAGGTCGATGACAAAAATATTAGCAAAGATGAGTTAACAGGTTTTCTGCGTCAGAAACCTAATAAACGCTTTCTGGGATTATTCGGCTTCAAAGTATGGCTCTACGAAACGAATCAACCGGGAAAGCACGACCGACGATTCAAGAAGTGGATGCGCGAAAAAGTTGGTGAACCACCTGTTTTAGTCGATACGGCTCTCACACGAGGGGATGCGCTCCAGATGCGCAAACACCTCTACAATAAAGGATATTTTAATGCAACAATTAACTCGATAGTTGATACCCTTCGACGTAAAAGAGCAAATATCGTCTTCAAGATCAAGGCACATAAACCTTATAATATCCAGAATATCGCTTACGAAATTCATGATAGCTTAATCAATAAACTAGTATTGAGCGATAAGCCAAACTCTTTGCTTAATCCCGGTGATCAATTGGATATCTACACACTGGGCAACGAGCGTGACAGAATAACCAAGATGCTCAAGAACACAGGATACTACCTGTTCTCAAAAGAGTTCTTAAACATCCGGATCGACAGTAGCCACAATCATCAGGCAGATATCAAAATCATCATCCGCGGAGCCAATGGAACCGGTGATGAGCGATTGACACATAAGCAATTCCGTATTCGCAATTTCAATATCTTTCCTCACTATGATAACTATACCACCAGCTTATCAAGTCAGGATACAGTATTTAGTATGAGCCGAAAAGGATCAACTCCTTCACAGCAGCTATATCAATATCGTTTCATACAAGAGGGTCCTTTACGCATCAAGCCACAAGCCATTGTAAATGCCTTATTGATAAATGGAGGCGATCTGTATAATCTGGATCTCACGACACAGAGTTATGGAAGGCTAAGCGACATCGCAATCTACAAATATGTCAATATTGATTATAAGCCTGTTAAGGCGCCATTAGGCAAAGACAGTATCGCTCAACTCGACTGTAACGTTCAGCTGATGCGAAACATGTCACAATCATATGGCGTTGAATTTGAAGGAACAAATAACGGAGGCCGTCTAGGTATCGGCATCAATGTTAATTATAAGAATCTAAATATCTTCAGAGGAGGCGAAACCTTTTACATAAAACTAAATGGTGCTGCTGAAATGCAACAATCCCTTGGGCAATCACAAACGAAATTCCTTTTCTTCAACACTTTTGAATCAGGAATAGAGTCAGGAATCACCTTTCCTAAGCTGTTGTTGCCCTATAGTCATCGATTATTTACAGGAAACAACAAACCCAAGACGACCGTTCAAACGGGTTATCATATGCAGAACAGACCTGATTATAAACGTTATATAACAAACCTTTCATTGAATTATGAATGGAGATCTTCTGCTTATGTCACCCATAATCTATCACCAATTGAATTAAACAGTGTTCGAATCATCAATCCATCCACCGCATTTACGACATATCTTAATAGTCTCGACCCACGATTCCGAACACAATATAGCGACCACTTCATTATGGCTATTCGCTATACATTTCTATACAACACACAGCAAGGCACCAAAGCCGGCGACTTCATCTATTTCAGAGCGAGTGCCGAATCAGCAGGAAATACCCTGAATGCATTGCATAACATCCTAAATGAGCCTAAAGATGCTGATGGATACCGCACCCTGTTCAATATCAAATATGCTCAATATGCCAGAACCGATTTCGACTTCAGGTACTATAGTTACGCCAGCATTAAAAAGGCATGGGTCTTAAGAACCGCTGTCGGTATTGGTATCCCTTACGGAAACTCCAAGGCATTACCCTTTGAAAAAGCCTTCTTTGTAGGAGGCGCCAACGACATGAGAGGCTGGATGCTACGGTCGTTAGGACCAGGTAGTTACTTCGACCCTACGAACAGATTTGATAAATCAGGAGATCTCCAAGTTGAAGCCAATGTCGAGTACCGCTTTCCAATCTACGACTTTGTCAATGGAGCCGTCTTCTCCGACGCAGGAAATGTATGGTTGCTCAATTCAAACAAAGACTTTGCCGGTGGACAATTTACATCCAAATTCATGAAACAGATTGCCGTTGATGCAGGATTGGGTATTCGTTTCGACTTTGGATTTTTTGTCTTACGTGTAGATGGTGCTATTCCACTCCGCTACCCTTATCTTCGTGGCGACCAATACTGGATTAATCCTTTAAAAACGAGCATGAGAAATGTAGTCTGGAACTTTGCCATAGGTTATCCTTTTCAATAAAATGAACGTCGAAGAGCTGTTTTTAGAGAACTTCCCATATGAGCCAACCAATGGACAACGGGAGTTAATAGGCAGACTATCGAGATTCTTTACCACCCAAAGGACACCCGGCGAGCGAAGATTATTTATTATCAGAGGTTATGCCGGAACCGGTAAAACCACGGTGGTGAGTTCTTTGGTTCAATCTCTTCCAAAGATCAATAGGCAAACCGTATTATTGGCTCCAACCGGTAGGGCTGCAAAAGTCTTAACAGCCTACACCCGTCAACAAGCCTTCACCATCCACAAGAAAATATACCTTCCGACCACCAACAAAGATGGATCACTCGTTTTAAGGGTAGGAATCAACAAGCACAAGAACACCGTTTTCATTGTCGATGAAGCCTCCATGATTCCAAAGAGTCAAAACGCCCTGGCCTCCCCTTCCCTCTTTGGCTTTCGCGATGTGTTGGACGATCTGATTGAATATGTCTATTCCGGTCTAAACAACTCCATCCTTTTCATTGGCGATGTCGCACAGCTTCCGCCCGTGGGGATGTCAATCAGTCCGGCCCTCGACCCTGCAGCACTTAAAAGCAGCTACTATCTCGATATCTCTGGTTATGAGTTAAAAGACGTAGTCAGGCAATCCCTTTCCTCTGGGATCCTTGCCAATGCCACAGCACTTCGTTCAAAGCTTTCGGCAAAAGACATCACTATGCCCTTCTTTAACACAGAAGGCTTTCCAGACATCAAACGAATCAATGGGACAGAGCTAACCGATCTGCTTGAAACAGCCTATTCAAAATTTGGGCCGGAGGAAGTAGCTGTCATCACCCGATCGAATAAGCGAGCCAACCTCTACAATCAGCAAATCCGTCACCGGATCCTCTACAAAGAAGAGGAGATAGAAGCCGGCGACCTGATGATGGTGGTGAAGAACAACTATGCATGGCTATCTCCCGATGCCAAGACAAGCTTTATTGCGAATGGCGACATCATTGAGATCAAGCGGATCAGGCATATCGAGGAGATGTATGGATTTAAGTTTGCCGATGCCTACATCCAGCTGATCGACTATCCCGATGAGCCCGAGCTTGAAGTGAAGCTATTATTAAACACCATCATGTCGGAGTCACCCTCCCTCTCTTCAGAAGACAACCGCAAACTCTTCGAAGCCGTGATGGAGGACTATATGGATGTTTCGCAGAAACGAAAAAGAATAGACCTGATAAAGAAGAATCCCTACTTCTGTGCCCTCGAAGTTAAATTTGCCTATGCCTACACCTGTCATAAAACCCAGGGTGGACAATGGAATACCGTTTTCGTAGAGCAGGGCTACCTCAAACCCGATGCTCTGGATGCAGAGTTTATGCGTTGGCTTTATACTGCTGTTACTCGTGCTACGGAGCAATTATATTTAGTAAACTTTTCGGATGAGTTCTTTGAATGAGCAAGAATTATTCACTCAAAGCCAGTTCTCTCAATATATCCTTTAAAATAAACCATAATTTAGACCCAATTAGATTCATTTAATATAGCTGTAAGCTATCATCATATATATAACCAATCACTGTTGTCCGATAAAAATCTAAAGATATAAAGGAGGCCGAACCGAGGCTCGGCCCCTTTAATTTGTAGTTTTGTTTTGCGAACTAAAATCTACAATGAGCAAAACTACATTTTTTTTTGGCCAATCTGTTTTCGGACAGCTGATTTCTTTAATTGATCCTACAATTATTTCAAAAGCAATCAAGCATTGTCATTCTGACCGGTATGTAAAGAAGTTCAAAACAAAAGATCACTTGATAAGTATGCTATTTTGTTCATTTGCAAAATGTACCTCATTGCGAGAAGTCTCTGGTGCAATGTTAGGATTATCAGGCAAGACCAAACATTTTCAACTCGATCACATTCCAAAGAAAAGTACATTGGCCGATGCAAATCAAAGAAGAGAAGCAGATGTATTTGGTTTTATTTATAATCAGCTTCTGCTAAAATTTGGACACTTTATATCGGACAGCCGGATAAAGGATGTGATTAACAAGCAAGTTGAAATCTTTGATAGTACCACCATCAGTCTTTTCAGAGATATTATGAAATGTGTTGGACGAAAACCAAAAGATGGAAAGCGAAAAGGAGGTATTAAAGTACATACTATCATAAATGTGGATGAAACAGTTCCCAAATTAGTATGGTTTACCCATTCAGCCACCCACGACCATGTCTTGCTCAAGAAGCTTAAGATGGATTCAAACACTATTTATGTTTTTGATAAGGGATACAATGATTATAAAGCTTTCCAAAAGTTTAGCAATAATGATACCGGATTTGTTACCCGAATCAAGGACAATGCAGTATATAATACCATCTATCATAATGAAATCGATGAACATATCCACTCAGGTGTTCTTCAAGATGAGATAATTGAGATTACGGTCAATGATGGCACAACTAAGAGCAAACTAAAGCTAAGGAAAGTACGGTTTTATGACAGAGAATTAAAACGAGAGTTTGAGTTTTTAACCAACTTATTTGAGATGCGACCGGATTTGGTTGCGGCCATTTATAAGTTACGCTGGCAGATCGAGCTGCTTTATAAACAGCTAAAACAGAATTTTCCACTCAAATACTTTCTTGGAGACAATGAAAATGCTATAAAAATTCAAATCTATTGTGCCTTGATAGCCAATTTACTAATGACGGTTATCCAAAAAAAACTTAAAAGAAGTTGGGCGTTTTCAAATCTTGTCAGTTTTTGCAAAATACACCTGTTCAATTACATGCATCTGCTTAACTTTCTGGGAAATCCAGATAGAGACTGGCTGAAAACAATACGGATTGAACAACAATTACAACTGTTCTAAAGTGGCTTACTTTTAAATAAACGAGTGTTAAAAAATAAACTATTCGTTTTCAGATAGTTACAATGAATAAAAATGGTTTTTAATTTTTACCGGACATCAATGTTTCGAAATAACAAATTATGTTAAAAAAGTAATTCCGCCACTAATCCCTTGTAATGCATTTGGAATTAACTCGCACGCCATAACATATTGATCAGGGAAACCCTGAGTATTCTTGATTCCAAAGTTTATGGAGGGCTGAAAACCAAATCGATTGTAATATGCAGGATCACCAACAAGAAAGACAGAGGCATAATTCAACTCCTTCGCCAATCTAAAACTTTCATTGATTAGTTTTGAACCGACTCTCTTGTTTCGCTGTTCCAACACAACAGAGATAGGAGCTAATAATAGTGCTTTGTATTTATTATCACCATTAACGACGTAAATATCGGTCAACATAATATGACCGATCAAATTGCCATTCTCTTCAGCAACCAATGCAAGTTCAGGAATATAGTTTCCACTGCCTCGAAGCCGGTTTACAAAGTTCTGTTCGTCACCACTGGATACATGGGCCGTTTGAAATGCAGTTTTAACTAAATCATAGATTTGGCTAAAATCGTTTTCTGTTTCTTGTCTAATAATCATAAAAACACACTTAATTAATTTATTTAGATTCTCTTGTAAAATAATATTACAAAAGAGCTTCTGTTACATATCCTCCATAGAAAGACATACTGCCTCAATCTTATATTTCGGCATCACTTTCTCTTTGAGATACTTTATTTTAGTATCAAACAATTCCGGCCTGAACTCTTTTCGCTGACGTTTTACCTCCACTACAACAGCTTTATTCTTCTCTGTCCTTAAAGCAACAATATCTAATTCATATTGATTCCCTTTTGGATTCCACCACGAACCTATTTCACGGTATTCAAAGCTTTCTGCAAACTTTTGCTTGAAATACAATTCCAGCACCTTTCCGGTATAGGTGGTGTAATCATCCGTTATCAGTTTTCTTAGCGCTGCGAAGTTCTTGATCTCTATATAAGAACGATTTCGGTCGAAATATTTGAACCAGAATCCCAGAAAATTATCTCTTATAATAAACCGAACTGCCTGAGTGCCCTCTTTTGAAAGAATGGGACGTATGCGCGTAATTACATTGTAATCTTCGTCCAACCTTTTTAGATATCCTCCTACACTAATACCTCCCAATGCAGATTCTATTTCGGACTGTGTATTTTTAGAATTTGCAATGGCTCCTAATATTGAGAAATAGGTCGCATAATTCTTTCCAAACTCTTCAATAAGCAAATTCTTTCCTTCATCAGTAAATGGTGAATTGTCACGTACCATAAACTGAATCATTTCTTGAACTGTAAGTGCCCGGTTGTCACAAAACAACTCAATATATTTAGGAATACCTCCAGTAAAAGTATATAGTGCCAATAAATCATCGTTCGTATATGAAGGTGCATAATCAGTCATGATTTCCTTCAGAACATTCAATTTAAATGGATAAAGTTTTAGGATATTGTCGGCACGGCCAAACAAAGGTTCTTTCTCATCTTGAAAGATTTTATGCATGAGCGAATAAATAGAGCCGCTGACAATCAGGTTTACGTTGGATTTCTTTCGATATTGATCCCAAAAGTTTTGCATATCACTGAATACAGACTTGTTGATATTGTAAAACTCCTGGAACTCATCTATTATCAAATTGAAGGAACGATGTGTCCCCAATTCCATTAAATATTGGAATAGAGAACGAAAAGTTTGTAGCCCATCCGGGACGAATGCGTCAAGAGATTGTCTTATAATTGGCACAAACTCGTTAACCAGAACAGCCTCGTTCTTACGTCCCACAAAAAGATAGACCGAAGGAGTTCCTTCTGTCGCTTTTGCGATCAGACTTGTCTTCCCAATACGACGTCTACCTGTTACTACAGTTAAGCGCGAACTCTCTTCAAATGCTAATTGCTGAATTCTTTTCAGCTCAGCTAACTCCTCTTCGCGATCATAGAATTTCATACATTTATATTTTGAAACGCGGGTTACTGTAACCGTGGTTACAAAAATAATATATTATCTAATAAAAACGTAAAACACTTCAAATTAATTTATTAAAGCTTGTTTTGAAAATCAATTTGATGATGAATAATACCAGCCAAGCAAGGTTCTTAGATAAATATATGATTCCTTTGCTATAATCATTTCATTCCGTCTGGATTCTTAAAAAAAGGCAGAATCACTATTGGCTACTTCTCCCAGTTAATCTTTCCTTCAACCCGCGAACCATCTGCTACATTAAAATACTCTAAAGACCCACTTTTAGATTGTATCACCATAAATGTCAGAGGTTCATCGGAATTATTTCGCCATGCGCGTTTCCCTTCTGGTGACACTCTGATTACCGTTCCTTCTTTTACATCAATAATGTTGCCGTCGACTTGAAATTGCCCTGAACCTTTGAGAAATACATAGATCTCCTCATGGGTTTTGTGCGTATGTAAAAAGGAGATCTCCGCTCTGGCAGGAAGTACCTGAAACGAAATTTCCGTTCCGGTTGCTTTTAAAGCCTCACCGGTAAAGACTTTTCCTTGTACTTCCAGATTTAGCTTTGGATGTAAAAATGAATGATCCATCAAATTTGCATATGCACCTAATTCTATTGCTGCATAATTATCACCTTCTGATATAGTTTTCAAATCTTTCATCTGTTTGATTTTTACACAAATTTAATTGATTTCAGATTATAAAAATAGTAATTTTACAACTGCTTCTGTTCAAAAAATAGCTTTTGAAAAGCACTATCAGAATTTAGAAGGAAATCTTAGAAACAGCCTTCTATCAATCACAGATATCGGACGAATGACTTTCAGATGCAGAAAGGATGAGCTAAATCTAACATTAAAGTCACGCTATTCACATCCTTAACTCTCCCTAACTTACTCCTAATACTATATTAGAATCAGAATAAGGTCAGAATAGGATAAGATTAGAGTCAGGTTAGGCTTAGACTTAAATAATCTCTTTGTCATCAAACTGTCATTGATGAAGCATCGGAGGAGGGTAATAAAAATGAATGGGACAGTAAAAAAACCGGTTGAAAATGCTTTTCGAATAAGCACTACAAAATTAATATTTTCCGATATTGGATATCAAAAATCAACCCGAAATTTTATCTGATTATGGCAAATAAACGGCTCCGCCAATGGCATCTTTGGTGGCTCCGGTTACAGATGAAAGACAATTGGCCTCGCCACGCATACGCAGGACACCCAGAAAGGCAAATATAAGCGCTTCTTTATAGTCTATGATGGTTGGTGAGGGTATCGTGATGGTGTGGCGGGTATATGCCCGTAAACGCTCGATGAGATAGGTGTTCTTTGCACCTCCTCCTGTGATCAACAAAGTGGCAGGAGGAAATGAGCCTAAGGCCAAGGAGATCTGAACAGCTACGTGTTCAACAAATGTGCACAATAAGTCGGGAACTGATATGCTACTGTCTTTGATAAGCGGTAAAACATGTTCATCAGACCACTCGAAACCAAGTGATTTTGGGGGCTCCTGCTTATAATATTCCAGATCATTCAGATCTGCTAATAGCTTAGCATCTATCTTACCTGATCTGGCAATTGCGCCACCTTTATCGTAGTCAAAACCCTGCATGCGAGCAAACCGATTGAGTATCGTGTTAACGGGACATACATCAAATGCAATAGTTTGATCATTATCTTGATAAGAGACGTTTGAAAAGCCCCCCAGATTCAAACAAAAACGATAATCTTTAAAAAGAAGTCGGTCACCAATAGGGACTAATGGTGCTCCTTGTCCATGGTAAGCTACATCCGAACTTCTGAAATCGCAGACGACTGGTAATCCACACTCGGCAGCTATGGCTGCTCCACTGCCTATTTGGGTGGTCAATCCAATCGCTGGTTGATGAAAAACAGTATGTCCATGCGAAGCTACGAAATCGGGAATAAGATTGTATTCTTTTACAAATGACGAAATCAGATGTCCGAAATACATTCCTAAATCAACATTTGCACGGGTATAGGTAAAGGCGTCTGCCTTTAATAAGGTAGGTAATAATGCAATCCAGGACGCCGGATAGGGATAAGTAGCTGCTTTTTCAATAAAATAACTCCATCCGTGAACGGTCTTCGAAAATGTACAGTAAGCTAAATCGACACCATCCAATGAGGTGCCCGACATTAAGCCAATGACGTTATACCGGGATTCGTTCTTTTCAGGATTCAGGTTATTCATCAATCCAATGGTGTTGCAGGATTACAGACTTATAAAACAGGCAGCAAGGACTCGAGCTTCATGCCTCGCGAACCTTTTATGAGGATACACTTGCCATCAAATGGGTATAATGTCATCCAACTAAGTGCTTCTTTTGTAGAAACGAATCGTCTGAAAGTGGTTGTCGCTGATACTTCACTAAATTTGGGACCTATCAGTATCACATCTTTGAAGTTGTGTTTCAACAATTGAATGACGATTTGTTGATGTTCTGCTTTACTCTCATCACCCAATTCAAACATATCACCCAGGATAACGACTTTGGGATGCACATCCATAGACGCAAAGTTTTCGAGTGCCACCGCCATACTGCTTGGATTGGCATTATAGGCATCCAGAAAAAGTTTGTTGTGATCGGTTTGCTTTACCTGCGAACGATTATTCGAAGGGACATATGACTCGATGGCGGCAACGATCTTATCGGCAGGAACTTCAAAAAATGAACCTACACTGATGGCTGCCATCACATTATCAATATTGTAACTACCTACCAGATGTGTATGAATCAATTCGGGCTGCCTGCCACCCTCTCTTTTCCAATCGACAATAAGAAAAGGATCAGATGAAACGGTTGTACCTGAGAAATTGGCATCATTAGACTCACCATATGTCACGGGGTCTAGTTCGGAAGCCAGCTGAAGCAACACCGGTTGACGGATACAAACAAAGGCTTTACCGTTTACAGCTTTCAAATGCCGGTAGAGTTCTGTTTTTCCTTTGATGACGCCCTTTTCGCCTCCAAAACCCTCAAGGTGGGCCTTCCCGACATTGGTAATCAACCCGTGCGTTGGATTGGCGATGCCACAAAGAAATGCAATCTCACCCTGATGGTTCGCTCCCATCTCAACGATGAGCAGATCTACTTCGGCGACCATGGCCGAAAGCAGTGTCAACGGAACGCCGATGTGATTATTGAGATTACCCTGGGTGGCATGGGTACGATAGTGCGAACTTAACACGGCATTGACAAGCTCCTTCGTAGTAGTTTTACCATTGGTACCGGTAATACCGATAACCGGGCAGGTAAATTGTGTACGATGATACCTTGCCAGATTCTGTAGCGTAGTCAACACATCTTCGACGAGAAAATAACGATGATCAACAGCAACAGTAGGATCGTCGACGACAGCAAGTACTGCTCCCGTTTCTAAAGCTGCTGCAGCATATTTATTCCCATCAAACGATTCACCCTTCAATGCAAAAAACAAGCTATCGTGCTTTATCTCTCTCGAATCGGTACTTATAAGCGGATATTGTTTAAACCAGTTATATAGTTCTTCAATTCTGTCCATGGCTATCAAAAATCAGCCCATCCCTAAAAAGTTAGAGATGGGCTAAAGCTTATTAAAATAAATTTATTTTCTTTTTCTTCCCTTTTGTTCTGACGATCCGGTACGTACCATTGCGCATCTGAATCCGATAAAATCGGTTGCCTGATCCTGATCAAGGAATCTGCGGGTAGCAGGACTCAGGAAGTATGCAGGATCTTTCCATGACCCACCCTTATAAACCCTGGATTTATCAGTAATCAACGACGTTGAATCATACATCAGGCCCGTTGTATTGTCAATACTTGGCTTAGTTTTCCAATCGGATTGAACCGTTGAAGCGAAGTCTCCATCCTTGTAATTCACCTGATTGGCCGATCTGTAATTCAACCGGTTTGCATTATTCTGAACAGGTTTTGTTCGCATACGACCCAAACTGTCTTTCAATGCAGGCTGTCCGGTAGAAGGATCAAATACTTTATCCTGAAATACATTACCACGGAAAGGACTCAGGTCTGATACATCCTGATGTGACAGCGGACGGTAAACATCCTGTACCCACTCTGCTACGTTGCCTGCCATATTGTAAAGACCTACATCGTTTGGTGGATATGCATCAACAGCTGCGGGAATAGCTGCACCGTCATTTAAGTTACCGGCGACACCCATATAATCTCCACGTCCACGCTTAAAGTTTGAATTTAACTGTCCGTATGCTCTTTTGGATTCTGATCTCAATTGCGATCCATTCCAAGGATATATTCTACGTTGGTTGACTTGCTCCTTTTTGGTATTACCAATTAATCCGACAGCTGCATATTCCCATTCCGCTTCGGTTGGGAGCCTGTATTTTGGCAATAAGACACCGTCTTCAATCTGAACCTGACGTTTTCCGTTATTGCTTGTATTATTAGGATTCAACGATGGCATTGATTTGTTTACATTGCCAATATATTGTCCGGCTAAATAAGCTTCGGTGTTGAAATTGTTATCATCTTGTTGTTTGGTATCAGGTTTCAGAAACTGTTTTTTGATCAGGATATCTTCGTTCACACGATCAGTACGCCATAAGCAATACTCATTGGCCTGAGTCCAGCTTACTCCAACAACAGGATAATTGCGATAAGCGGCATGACGTAAATACTCTTCAACCATTGGCTCGTTATAGGCTAACTTTTCGCGCCATACAAGTGTATCAGGCAATGCTTTACGGTACACCTGAGGATAATTGGCTCCAAAGACCCTTTGCAACCAGTAAAGATATTCAACATAGTCTATATTGCGCACCTCAGTTTGATCCATATAAAATGAAGGAATCGTAACTCTTCGTGGAGTGTTATCTTTTTCCGCAGCAGGATTATCATTCGTCTGCCCCATGGTAAATGTACCACCTTCGATCAGAACCAAACCGGGTCCTCTTTGTTGTTCGAGGAAAGGTCGCACTTCAAAACCACCATTCTTGGGGTCATTATATTTCCAACCGGTAGTTGAAGATACACTTTTTTTACCACGACTTCCGCACGAGGCGATAACTAACAAGGCGGCAAAAAAAGCAATTCCGTAGAAAAGATTAAGTTTCTTTATCATTTCGCAAAACATATTAAAAACCTCTCAATCATATTTATAACGTCCGCAAAAATCCATTATTATTCAAAAAAGAATATTAAATATCCTTTTTTTGATCAATAAACGTTTTGAGTTGTTATTAGGCAACAATATTACAAAAAAAACTTGCGATAGACTAGTTAAATTAAAAAATCATAAATCAGAATTTCACTATTATTCAAAAGGATTTTGATAGTGAGGTAAAATATCGCACCGGATGGTTATTTTTGCATAAAACTTACCCTGATGAGCCTTCGAAAGTTAAGCCTGTTCATGACTTTGATTTTAGCCTTCCAACTGTTGGCTGAAGCAAAACCATTGGTGCAGGGTAACGTTGTACATTCTGTACTAGCAAATGGAAAATGGGTAAAGTTGGCCATCAAAACGACTGGAATATACAAGATTACATATAGCGATCTTCAGAAGATGGGCATCAATCCTGCATCGATCAACCCTTCGAATATAAGACTATTCGGAAATGGAGGAGGAATGTTGCCCGAGATTTTGGGCTACCCTTTCAATGACGATTTGGTAGAAAACAGAATATGGGTTGAAGGTGAAGCGGACGGACATTTTGATGCAACGGATTACATTCTTTTTTACGCAACGGCTCCCGACACCTGGAGTTTTGACGGACAACAGCTGTTTATTCATAAAAAAAACCTCTATAGTGATCAGACTTTTTATTTTCTGACAGTCGATAACGGTCCCGGGATACGAATAAAAAGCAAAGATCAGGCGACAGCAGCTGCGACACATCAGATAAATACGTTTAACGACTTTTCCTTTTATGAAAAGGATGAACTGAATTTGATACAATCGGGTCGACAATGGTTTGGCAAAGAGTTACTCAATGGACAAACACCAACGATCAGCTTTCAATTTGACAATGTCGATGAAACCACGCCTGCACAGATAAAGATCAATGCCGCTGCCCGATCGTCAAATCTGAGTTCTATCATCTTGAAAAATGGCAGTCAGCAACAGCAGCTGAACATAGCCCCCATTTCATTGAGTGATTACACTAACGACTTTGCGGCAATGGGCACAGGAGTATTTAGTTTTCAACAGCCTGCTTCAAAGTTCGATCTGAACCTCAGCTATCCGAAGACGTCGGATGTCGGAACGGCATGGATTGAGTTCATCGAGATCAACCTCCGCCGAAAGTTAATCTTCAAAAGCGGACAGTTCCCATTTACAGATATCCTTTCGCAAGGGACACAGAACGTTGCACAGTTCAACCTGAAGAGTGGAGCGATGGCTTCGGTATGGGAGGTGACCGATCCGTTGCATCCTGTGAAGATAAACGCTACCGTTTCAGGACAAGATTTATCGTTCAAGCTTTCTGCAGACACGCTTCGTAGCTTCACCGCATTTGACAATACCTCGTTTTTAACACCCGATGTGATAGGTGCTATCTCAAATCAGGATTTACATGGGGCTGATGTCCCCGATCTGCTAATTGTAACGAATCCACTCTTCATCGATGCAGCCAATAGATTGGCCGATTTCAGATCAATCCATGATGGGTTAAAGGTTTTAGTAGCCACCACCGACGCCATATACAATGAATTTTCGTCGGGAGCACAAGATCTTTCTGCCATCCGATACTTCTGTAAGCGATTGTATGACAAGGGAGCGGCCAATCGAAAGTTTAAATACTTACTGCTAATTGGCGATGGTTCTTATGATTATAAAAGCAGGATAGCTCAAAACACAAACTTCATTCCAACTTACGAATCGGCCAATTCATTGAGTCCGATTGTTTCTTACGCCACTGATGATTACTTTGGTTTTCTTGACAACGGGGAAGGAAACAGCATCAACGACAATATTGATATTGGCATTGGGCGCTTACCTGTGAAAACGGCTGAGGAAGCGACCGGAGTGGTAGAGAAAATCATTTACTACTCGACAAATAGTCCACTTGTCAATGGTGATTGGAGAAACAGCATCTGTTTTGTTGCCGATGACAAGGAGTATAATGTTTTTATGGATCAGGCAGAGGATCTGGCAAACCAGGTAAGCAGTCTAAGTACTTCCTTAAATATTGATAAAATATATCTGGATGCTTTTCCTGAAGTATCAGCTGCCGCAGGAAAGACCTATCCGTTGGTTAATGAAGCTATCGACCAGCGAATTAATAAAGGCACACTGATTATCAACTATACCGGACATGGCGGTGAAGCTGGTTGGGCTCAAGAACAGGTGTTAACACTAAACGATATTGCCAAATGGAAATCGTTTAATAATCTTCCGGTATTTATTACGGCTACGTGTGAATTTAGTCGGTTCGATAATCCTCAAGTCTCTTCAGCCGGCGAGCAGATTCTCTTAAATCCAACAGGAGGGGCTTCGGCACTCTTTTCAACCATCCGTCTCACTTTCGGCTCACCAAACCTCTCGCTCAACAAAAGTCTTCTCAAGAATTGGGTAACTTCTTCAGGAAAATATCTTCGCTTGGGCGACGTACTGAGATTGGCTAAGCTCGAAAACAGCAACACCAATAATACCCAGAAGTTTGTGTTGCTAGGCGACCCCTCAATGCAGCTGGCTTTCCCTAAATATCGAGTGATCACATCGACGATCAATGACAAAGTCCCCGGAACGGATACGCTAAAAGCGTTATCAAAAGTCACGGTCAAAGGCTTTATTGCGGATGATAATGGTGCACCGAAGGCTACTTTCAACGGAACCCTCTATCCTTCTATCTATGATAAGCCTTCACTGGTTAATACGCTTGGAAATGATGGAGAGCCGGTTTATAGTTTCTGGTTACAGAAAAACCTTATTTATAAAGGTAAAGCCGATGTGGTGGATGGGGCTTTTGCGTTTTCATTTATCGTTCCTAAAGATATTGCCCTTCGTTTTGATAATGGCAAATTCAGTTACTATGCAACAAATGGCACTGATGACGCGACAGGCAGCGAGACCAGACCTGTGATAGGAGGCTTTTCTGACACACCCGTAACCGATAAGGCGGGACCGGTCGTAAAGCTATTTCTTAACGACACCCTATTCAGACAAGGAGGCTTAACGGGAACCAGCCCCTCTTTATTGGCATTTATTAATGATGAGAGCGGAATCAACACGCTGGGAACGGGAATTGGACATGATATCACGGCTGTTATTGATGACAAAACAGATCATACGATTATCTTAAACGATTATTTTGAAGCCACAAAAAACAACTATAAAAGCGGGACGTTAGCATACCCGTTCTTCAATCTTTTACCCGGAGATCATAAAATAAAATTCAAGGTCTGGGATGTGATGAATAACTCTTCAACATCAGAGCTATTGTTTAAAGTAAGAGACGAAGCAAATCTTGAAACCAGTGAAATAATGGTGTGGCCAAATCCTTTTAGTACGAGTACAACCTTTACCATTCGACACAACCAATCAGGCAAGATCGTCAAAGCAGAAGTCCGAATTTATAATCCGCAAGGGAATCTCATCCGGATTTTAACGGCAAACTCCACCACCGATGAAGGGATAGTAGGACCATTTTACTGGGATGGAACAACGGCGAAGGGGCAAAAACTAGGTTCAGGGCTCTATATTTTCCAGGTTTTACTCCAAAGTGAGAATGGAATTACTTCAACACGAAATGGTAAAGTCGTCATTGCGAACTAATCGAATTTACTGCAATAACAATACAAATATTTCGTTTTCCTAAAGATGATTTTTATACATTTGTAACTATTACTAATACATAAAAAAGTTATGCACTCTTCTTTTATGCTCAAGAATCTGCTGTTCATCATAGCCCTGTTCGGTTTCTTCGGATTGGCTTCTGCTCAAAATAAGCCGAATTATATCGGACAAGATCCGTTGAATACTGTTACTACTGCTGTGCCATTTTTGATGATAGCCCCCGATGCCCGAGCTGGCGCAATGGGTGATGCCGGTGTTAGTTCTACGCCTGATGCTTTCTCTCAACACTGGAATCCTGCCAAATATGCATTTATCGATAGCGATATGGGATTCTCTCTATCGTATAGTCCGTGGATGCGTAAATTAGTAAGCGATATCAACCTTGCATATGTCACCGGATATAAAAAACTAGATGACAAATCTGCTATCGCAGCTTCATTACTTTATTTCTCATTAGGAGATATCGTATTTACTGAAATCACAGGCCAGACCATTGGTAATTATCGCCCAAATGAATTCGCACTTGACTTCTCTTATTCACGCAAACTATCAGAAACCCTTTCGGGAGCGATTACGGCACGTTACATCCATTCAAATCTTACACAAGGTCAGGATGTAGGCGGACAAACTACCAAACCGGGTAACTCTATTGCTGCCGACGTTTCTATTTATTCGCAACATAAAGTCACTGTTTTCAATACCGATGCACTCTTTTCATGGGGCGTAAACATCTCGAATATCGGTTCTAAGATATCTTATACCGATGACAACACACGTAAAGACTTCATCCCAACCAATTTGCGTATCGGCCCTAGCCTTGCGTTCAATCTGGACCAGTACAACTCATTAACGTTCATGGCCGACTTCAATAAGTTATTGGTACCGACCCCTCCTATCTACAAAATCAATGCTACAACCAACCAGCCTGAAGTTGGGGTAGATGGAAAATATATAATCGACAAAGGAATGAATCCTGATGTTTCTGTTACAGCCGGTATATTACAGTCATTTTATGATGCTCCGGGTGGGATGAAAGAAGAAATCAGAGAAGTAACGCTCTCTTTAGGTGCTGAATACTGGTATAATAAACAGTTTGCTGTTCGTGCAGGATATTTCTATGAGCATCCAACGAAAGGAAATCGTAAGTATTATACCATGGGAGCAGGACTGAAATATACCAAGTTCAAGCTGGATCTTTCTTACCTGATTCCAACAGAACAACACAATCCATTAGAAAACACATTGCGTTTTTCTATGATTCTTGATTTCGATGCCCTGGTGCAACCATCAGACGAAAGGAAGTAAGACTATAATTTAATACGAATCCTTAGTATTTCAATAAAACCGTAGTGTTCTTATTGATTGAATTTGCTTTTCGCTAAATGCACCAAGGTTGTGCTAAGGACGCTAAGGTATATATTTAAGATTTACATTTTCATGAAAATACGAGTAGGTACGGGTTATGATGTACACCAACTTGCCGAAGGAATAGATTTCTGGCTTGGCGGGATAAAAATTGATCACACCAAAGGATCGGTGGGGCATTCAGATGCAGATGTCTTGATTCATGCCATCTGCGACGCGTTATTGGGTGCTGCCAATCTTCGTGATATCGGCTATCACTTTCCGGATACATCGTCTGATTTCAAAGGTATTGATAGTAAAATTCTGCTAAAGCGCGTCGTTGAATTATTAAAAGAAAAAGGATACGCTATCTGTAATATAGATAGTATCATCATTTTGCAAAAGCCAAAAGTGAAGCCGTATATCGATACAATGAGAGAGACGCTGGCTAAGGTGATGGAGATTGACATTGACGATATTTCAATAAAAGCGACGACTACTGAGAAACTTGGTTTTACCGGTCGTGAAGAAGGGATAGCTGCACAAGCAGTTGTACTCATTCAAAAATAAAGCCCCATTCAATGAAGAATAGGGCTTTCCACTAAACTAAACTCACTTTTTGCAAACCTTGCGTCTTACTTTACGATGGTCGTATCTGCATGCATACCATTACCATCTTCTTTATGAATACGAATATTCATTTGTGTTCTTCCAGGCATATTCTGACCATGCAACAGACCGCGTTGACCTCTCATCATCTGACCTCTGCCAAATGGCATTCCGCCTTCCTGATCGTCCATCATAGCATCACGGTCAAATGTCATCCTGCCTCTCTGGTGACGCATATTCATCATACGTCCCTGAAATTCTTTTAGCTGTTCGGGAGTTAAGATTCCTTTCACTGCTTGCCGAAATGAAATATTTTTTTTCATGATCTCGCCTTTCAAAGCCATCATCTCATCAATTGTCTTATCAATAGCTTTGCTATCAGGCTTATCAGCCAGTGTCAACGTTTTAAGATGGGCAGCTTTCTCTGCATGTTGTGCTTTTAACAACTGAACAGTCTTCATGTGATCACCTCTTAAATTTTTCATCTTGGTTTGTTGCTCCTCCGTTAAGCCGGGAATCATCATTCCACCACCACCCTTCATCACACGCTCGACACGGATAACTTTAGTCTCTTTTTTAGAATTATCTTGAGCAGATGCTGAATTTACGCCAACTACTAAAACAAGTATCCCACTAATTAGTAATGAAATACAACCATTTTTTATTGAATTAGTTTTCATATCTTATTTTTTAAGGATTTATTTATTTCCCGTTTCTAATAAGACGGATGTGATTTGCATTAGTTTAATCATCGTTATCTTTTTTTTATATAATGTTGAAAAAAGCCACGAAATCAGGGTTCTATTTAAAGAAATCAAAAATTTAACTACTACATTCGGTTATTATAATCGCTCTTTTGTCTATTTTTGCCCGCTGTTATTAAAATATCAAACGTTGGAAACAATCCACTTTTTAATTGACTTCATTCTTAACATTGACAAGCATTTAATTGAAATTGTCAGCACTTATCAAACATGGGCATACCTCATTCTGTTTATCATCATATTTTGTGAAACAGGTTTAGTAGTAACCCCTTTCTTACCTGGAGATTCTTTATTATTTGCGGCAGGAGCCATTTCGGCTATGCCGGGCAACCCACTCCAAATCCATATTCTGGTAATCCTATTAATGATAGCAGCCTTTTCAGGAGATAACACGAACTTCTTTATCGGAAAATTTCTCGGGGATAGTGTTTATGAACGTAATTTCAAACTCATCAAACGCGAATACATTGATAAGACGCATGCCTTCTATGAAAAACATGGTGGAAAAACGCTTATCATTGCACGTTATATGCCTATTATTAGAACCTTTGCTCCTTTTGTTGCCGGTATCGGAAGAATGACATACAAAAGATTTTATATCTTCAGTATCATCGGTAATGTTTTATGGGTTAACTCATTTTCATGGGCTGGTTATCTCTTTGGGAATATTCCTATAGTAAAAAACAACTTCACGATTGTAATCTTCGGCATTATACTTATCTCTCTTCTTCCTCCTATCATGACTGTTCTAAAACAACGCTTCTCTAAATCAAATGTATAAACATCCGAATATTTCAATTGTTATTCAATCATTACGTTTTAGCTTCTAATCCGAAAAATGGATTCACAACATTCTATCAAGCGTAAGCTCTCAGCAGCTGGCGCAATTATCACCCTCGGTATCGTCTTCGGAGATCTGGGGACCTCGCCTCTTTATGTAATGAAAGCCATTATTTCTGGTCTGGGAGTTACACTAAATGCCGAAAATATCATTGGATCTATTTCGTGTATTATCTGGACCCTTACACTCCAGACTACAGTTAAATATGTAATCATCACAATGCGAGCAGACAACAAGGGAGAAGGTGGAATCTTTTCGCTTTATGCACTTATTCGTAAAAGAAGAAAAAGCGTGTATGTTCTTGCAATTATAGGCGGGGCGGCTCTTTTAGCTGACGGAATCATAACGCCCTCCATCACAGTTGTATCTGCAATTGAGGGACTAAGAATGGTGCATCCCGATGTAAATGTTGTTCCTATTGCACTAGTCATTATCACGGTGTTATTCTTTGTTCAACAGTTTGGAACCGACGCTTTGGGTAAGTCATTTGGTCCCATTATGTTTGTCTGGTTTATTGCACTGGGATTACTTGGACTTGGACACATCTCTGAATTTCCTTCAGTATTACAAGCTTTCAATCCAATCGCCGGATTACGATTGCTTTTCTTCCATCCGGGTGGCTTCTTACTATTAGGCGCTATTTTTCTTTGTACGACTGGTGCTGAGGCACTATATTCAGACTTAGGACATTGCGGTTATAATAACATTCGTATTTCATGGATCTTCGTTAAGGTCAATCTTATTTTGAATTACCTTGGACAGGGTGCATGGATCATCACCCATAAGACAACGCTCACTCCTGATACCAATCCTTTCTTTACGATCATGCCGCATTGGTTTCTCATTCCCGGTCTTATATTGGCCACCGCTGCTGCTATCATCGCCAGTCAAGCTCTTATCAGTGGGTCGTATACCATCATCAGTGAAGGCATCCACCTTAACTTCTGGCCGAAAGTAAAGATTAAATATCCAACCCGTATCAAAGGTCAAATGTATATTCCAAGTGTAAACTGGATTCTCTACATCGCATGTATGGGTGCCATTCTACTGTTTAAGGAATCGTCAAAAATGGAAGCCGCTTATGGTTTGTCAATCACCATAACCATGTTAATGACGACATTACTCATGACATTTTATCTATATGCCAAGAAAATCGGCTCTGCCTATATCTTAGTATTCCTGTCGTCATACATCATTATTGAAGGATCTTTTCTGGTTTCCAATCTTCACAAATTTGTTAATGGCGGATGGTTTACCATCATGATGGCCTCTTTCATCTTCACCATCATGTACTCGTGGTATAAAGCACGTTCCATCAAGAAAGCTTACCTTAAGTTTGATAAAATCAGTGACTACTCTGACGTGTTGAAAGACTTGCACAACGACCACTCTATTCCTAAGTTTTCAACAAACCTTGTATATCTTACACGTGCCGATTATCCTACGGATATTGAAGCAAAAATCATGTACTCCATTATCAATAAGCAGCCTAAACGAGCTGACTTATATTGGTTCTTCCACGTCGATATTGTTGACGAACCTCATACGCTGGAATATAAACTTGAACACATCATCCCGTTTGTGTTAGTACGTGTCGACTTTAAGATCGGATTTAAGGTCGAGCCCAGAATCAATCTCTACTTCAAGCAGATACTGGAAGATTTGATGCAGAAACACGAAATTGATATCATCAGCCATTATCCTTCATTAAGAAAGTATGGTATTCTGGGTGACTTCAAGTATATCATCACAGACCGCGTACAGAATTACGACTTCGACTTTAGCCCTATCGATCAGTTCATTATGCAAATTCACAACCTGGTTAAACGAGTTGCGATCACGAATGTTAAAGCATATGGCCTTGATACATCCAATGTAACGATCGAAAAGGTGCCGTTGATGGTAGACCCTCCAACTAAGGTGAGGCCTACACGAATTAATTAAAAGCATTCAGTTTCACCCAGACAAGGGAAAGCGATAAAAAGGAAAAGAGACTTTCGGGCAGTTTGCTGAAGGTCTCTTTTCCTTTTTTTAACAGCTATTAATTTCAGAACTTATACTATTCGCTTTACCTTTGCGGCTTATTTATCTGACACCATGAATTATCAACAAACGCTTGATTATATGCTTGCCCAGCTACCTATGTTTCATAGGATTGGTGCTGCTGCTTACAAAGCAGATCTGGGCAACACCCTCGAATTATGTGAACTGACAAACTATCCCTACCGCTTCTACCCTACGATTCATATTGCCGGAACTAATGGTAAAGGCTCTGTTTCTCATTTTCTATCCAGTATTTTGCAGGAGGGCGAAAAAAAGGTTGGACTCTATACGTCGCCTCATCTCCGCGACTTCAGAGAACGGATTAAGATAAACGGAGAGATGATTTCAGAAGAGTATGTGATCGATTTTGTTGAAAAATATAAAGATGCCTTCGATCGGATTGAACCTTCTTTCTTTGAAATGAATGTAGCACTGGCCTTCAGCTATTTTGCCGACGAGAAAGTTGACATTGCTATTATTGAAACAGGAATGGGTGGACGGCTGGACTCTACAAATGTTATCAACCCACTGGTTTCGGTTATCACCAATATCGGATATGATCATACACAGTTTTTAGGAGATACACTGGATAAAATTGCTTTTGAGAAAGCAGGAATAATCAAGCCTCAGGTTCCAGTGGTGATTGGGCAATCGCATCCTGAAACACACCCCGTATTCAGAAGACAAGCTGCCGAGATGTATGCCGAAATCTACTTTGCAGATGAGCATGTTGTGCTGGAAAACATGTTGTATAGCCTTGATGAGAAGCCACTATTATCAGGGAAAGTCATTGTTGATCATAAAACGTATTTAGAACAGGTAGACTCTCCTCTTGCAGGTTCATATCAACCCTATAATATCGCCACAACGATTCAAACAGCCAGATTATTAGAAGAGATGGGATGGCCTACTCATCCTGAGATCGTAAAGAAGGGAATAGAAAAGGTGGTAGAAAACACAGGCTTCAGTGGACGTTGGCAAATGCTAAAACGTAATCCGCTTACAATTTGTGATATCGGTCATAATGTTGATGGCATCAAAGAAGTTGTAAAACAAATAAGGTTGACACCTCATCATCAACTTCACTTTGTTTTTGGAGTAGTTAGTGATAAGGACATCACCGGCATGCTCCATCTACTTCCCAAAGAGGCTATTTACTATTTCTGCAAAGCAGACCTCCCCAGGGCACTTGATGCCCAGAAGCTAAAAGAGATGGCTTCAGAATTAGGATTGCACGGTGAAGCTTACGCTTCAGTAGCAGAAGCAAAAGAAGCCGCTTCATTGAATGCAAAAGAACACGATTTGGTTTTTATCGGCGGTAGTGCATTTGTGGTTGCGGAGGTGGTTTAACAAGAAGAAGGCCTGCTAAATTAACTTTAGCAGGCCTTCTTCTTGCTTCATCTAACATAAACCCTCAATGGGCTTTTAAGAATTTCAGAATATCGTTTCAGATAAATAAACCACTCTTCAGCAGTTTTAATCCTACCCGCTTTATCCCAACAAGCCCCTGCATAATATGTAAAAGGTTCTGATCGGTATAGATTAGAGATCGCTAATAAATGACCCTCTGCAATAGCCATCTTACCACCTTCGGGCAGTATTGCACCTTGGCCGATGGTTCCGCTTTCAGCTGATTTGGGCTCCCAGTAACCTAAGATGCCATACTTCTCTTGCAATAACCGCTTATCATCTCCATTCCGAGTCACCAAGCCTACAGCGATGGGGACTTTCTTTTCTTTCATCTCATAGTGAACAACGATTTTACTCAGTTGTGAACCGGCAGATAAAGAGATTGTCCGATGCTCTTTAATCGCAATTCCGGCAGCAAGAAATGATGCGTAATCTAATTTAAATGTTGTACGTAATGGGCCATTTTCTAAGATCGTGTAGCTGACAAAATTATTTGCAAACCAGAGTTTATCATGAATGTAGGGAGCCTCTCCCCCACAACCCAGTGTTCGACCCACTTTAAAACAATCGAGCCCCTCACCATGATCTTCATGATAATTATCCAGCTTATACCATTTATTGATGACCAAAGAATCGGTTCGCTTCACCCACACATCGATTCCATTGCTCAGCTCTCCCGTTTTTTCGAGAGCGGGACCGTACATCCGGTGTGCAATACGATCATTTTCCCACGCAAAATCGTCTAATCGTTCCGGTACAAAACGTCCAAAAGTAAGTGACGTGAAAGCAGATGGGATTCCTTCTAGCACTTCATATTTTTTGGTCTGCCTAGGATCATTCGTTGATTGAATTAAGACAGACAACGGTTGTTTCTTCTCATTATAGGTGACCTGGGTAGTCTTTTCTTTTCCTGTCGAGAGATCAATGACTTTAAAATTACCCGGTTTCAATTTTTTGTTTCTATGTAATAGATCTGAAAAAGGGATCTCCACAACTTCATCTTTTACAATAAAATTATTTCGATTATAAACCTCTACGATTAGATTTTTTGGTTTCGATTTGAAAAAATTTTGTCCTGTAGATCTGAAATGAAGCAGGCTAAACATTAATAAAGCAGCGAAGAAATATTTCATAGTAATTCCAAAAAGGATGATAATTTAGTACTGTAATTGACAGAAATTTAAAAAAAACAAATTTAATGAAACATGGCGTTCATCCAATTAAATATGCTCTTTTACTGAATAAAAACAACACTTACTCTTTTAACGCTCTATTCAGAAAATCATTAACGGGTTTCATGACCTCAAATACACTTTTTATCAATGCAGGATATTGTGCGGAACAGACAACGTCATCACTCACACTATGCATCATCGTATAGTGGCGATATTTCAACAACTCTACATCAGGGAAGTCTGCAGGATAATCACGGGGAGCTTTTTTCAATTTTCCCTCATCGGCTAATGCCCCGAAATATTTCACAAATGCTTTATCATTTAATATTCCTTTAAATTCAGGACTGTTAAAATAAATCTCCTGTCTGATTCTTTTCAACGTATCAGGATCGGGCATATATATTCCACCGGCTAACATGCAGGAACCCGGTTCAAAATGCAAATAATACCCACCGTAAATACTTTTGCGTCCTCCACGGGCGATATAGGCTCCCATATTGGTTTTGTAAGGAGTCTTGTCGTGTGAGAACCGAATATCTTTGTATATTCTAAACACACATTCTTTAGGTAACACCTCACCGATGGTTGGATCAATCACCCGAACCGTTGCAATAGCCTCTTCGACCAATGAGAGCAACAACTTATTAGCATGCTCATATCTTTTCTTATTCTCGGCAAACCACTCTCTGTTATTATTTGCGTTCAAATCTTTCAAAAATTGTAATATCTCTTTCGTTTCCATGATCTTTATTTTATTTAATCAGTAAATAAATTTAAAATTGAGGGACTGATTTAACTCACCTGCTTAATTTATATCGGCATTTTAGAATCTGCTTGCTTCAACAAAAATAAACCTTTCATTTTTACCTTAACAGTTTTTTTATTTGTATTTTTATACGCATAGTATATGAGATGACTAGTCATTATCTTCTTTGCTTCCTTTTGATCATACCACTCCAAATCCAAGCAGAAAAAGAAGGCGATCCGGCAGGTGCCAATCAAGCCGGTATAGGCGGGGTGTCCGTCTTCGCAAGTGGTATATGGGCCGCACACAATAACCCGGCTGGATTAGCAAAGATAGTTCAACCAATAGTCGGACTATTTGTTGAAAACAGATTTCTGATGAAAGAACTTTGTTATAATGCAGCATCGTTTGCAGTTCCCGTTGCAAATGGAGGAATGGCCATTGCTGTAAGTCAAGTTGGAAGCAATCAATACAACAACGTATTTGCCGGTTTTGCTTACGGTCGAAGTTTTGGAGAGCGTTTCTCGGCAGGTATTCGCTTCGACTATTATCAGGTTTCGTATGGAAACGAATATGGGAAAGGCTCTGCGGTGACATTCGAAGCAGGAATACAATGGCAGATCGACGAAAAGACAGGCTTCGCAGTGAGTATTTTCAACCCCATAAAATCACAATACCAATGTTCACCGCCTCAAGAGATCCCCTCGCTATGGCGGGCAGGCGTCGCATACAAACCAATCACGGATCTGCAACTATTGTTTCAGGCCGAACAATCTCATCGGGATGGATACACCTTTCGTTATGGGGTAGAATATTCACTTAATGATCAGGTCTATCTACGGGCAGGCTATAGCACCAACCCTTCTGGAATTAGTTTTGGTTGTGGGTATTCCTTTTCGGCTTTCACCATAGATATCGCTACTAAATGGCATCAAACACTTGGTTTTTCACCACAAGGCTCGCTTATCTATAAACTATAATCATTGTGCGCTATCCGCTCTAAATAGAAACTAGAAAATGAATTATGCATATCCCCTTTTCATAGGGTTTCTGGTAATCAGCTTAAACTGCTTCAGTCAAAATGTAGTCACCGAAGAAGAGGTGTATGAATTAGAAACACTGAAGAGCCAAGCCGATCTGGATCATGACTTCTCTGATCGTGAAGAGCTACTCAACTACTTTAGTCGCCACCCGATTTATATCAACTTCGCCACACAGAAGCAACTAAACAGAATTCCTTTTCTAAATGAAATCCAGATAAAGAATCTCCTGGTCTACAGAAAGCTGGGAGGACTGATCATTTCGCAATATGAACTTCAACTAGTCGAGGGATTCGATCGGGAGGTCATAGATAAGCTTATTCCTTATATAGATTTTTCTACAGACAGGAATAAACAACCCATAATGCTTCCAGAGCTGGTCAATGAGGGGAAAAACACATTGGTCATGAGAAGCTCAGGATTCAATAAGCCAAGAGATAGTGCCTATCTTGGCTCTCAGACAAAGTTGTTGGTAAAATATCGATACGATTGGAGAAACAGGATATCCGCAGGTTTTACACTTGAAAAAGATGCAGGAGAACCGCTGTTAAGAAAAGCAGCCAACCGATTCAGAGGTTTCGACTTCTATTCCGGATATGTTGCAGTAGGGAATTCCACCGACAAAACAAAGATCATCATTGGAGATTACCATCTCCGATTCGGTCAGGGCATGGCCATCTGGAGTGGATATAATATTGGGCGAACGATATTTGCATCAGGATATATCAGAAAGCCACAAGGGATTGTCCAAAATAGTTCGGCTATGGAGACTGGCTTCATGAGAGGCGCGGCAGCTTCAATAAACATAAAAAAATTTACAGTAACAGGCTTCTTTTCGGCTTCGCCACTTGATGCACGAAAAGACTCCGCACAGAATCAAATTCTAAGTCTGGTGGAAGATGGTTTGCACCGCGACAGTATTGAAATGAATAGAAGACATAATGCATTGCTGATTAGTTATGGAGGAAGAGTGGCTTATAACTTCGATGTTTCATCTATTGGTCTTAACGTCGTCAGAGGAAACTATAGTATTCCACTTGCTGAACCAACTGCACTTTATAAAAAATATGCCCTCACCGGAAAAGATTTTCAAGACATCAGTCTCGACAATCGAATCGTCATGGGAAAAGTGATACTGAGTGGCGAGATTGCAATGGATCAGACAAATAGTATAGCCATGATCCAGAATATTCTATACCAACCGGTTTATGGAACCACTTTGTTTATTTCTTATAGAAACTACGCTATAAAATATAACGCGCCATTTGGCAACTGCATTGGAGAAAGTGGTATTCCACAAAACGAAAAAGGAATCTTTGCCGGTTTAAACGTATTGCTATCTTCCAAACTTACACTCAGAGCTTTTACTGACTTTTATCATTTCCCATGGTTGAAATACAGAATTGACACTCCATCTTCTGGAAGCGAACAGCAAATTCAAGTAGAATGGAAGCCAAATAAGCAAACACTCTTAGCACTGAGACTTACCGTAAAAGACCATCCATTAAATTTACCCGTTGCTGATACGGTGATCATTAATAAAGTTGAAAACCAACATCGATTCAATATTCGCTTAACAGGAAGAATTGCATTGGGATCAGGATTTACATTACAATCAAGAGGCGAATGGAATCAACTACAACAGCATTCAGGGACAACAGAAGGAAAACTCTTCTTGCAAGATATATCATGGAAAAGCAAAAAAGATAAATTTAATATCACAGCACGACTAGCGTTATTCTCTACATCATACGACAATCGGTTTTATACATATGAGACTGACCACCGATTTGCTTTTAGCACCCCAATGCTTTATGGAGAGGGGAAAAGAGCTTATTTATTCGGGAGAATCAGACTACCTAGAAACCAAACATTCACAATAAAAATCGGATCGAGCTTCAAGAAAACAACAACAAATAGTACCGCTAATATAAATCAAACAACATCAGCCGATGATGGGACTACGGCACAAAGCACACCAGCTGATTCATGGAGTCCCCTTGATATCAGCGCTCAACTCATTCTCAAGTTCTAATATAATCGCCCTTGCCAGGTGTTTCGTTCTTCGAGTTTTTGCTCCAGTAGCCGATTAAACTCATCATTTCGCAGATTAGACCATGGGGCACTCACCAAAAATCTGGGGGGGACCTCTCCTGCAAATCGCTCTATTACGAATGAAGGATTCAGCTGTTCAATAAACTGAATCATAAAATCGAGATACTCTTCCATTTTAAAAAGCTGAAAAGAGTCAGGAGTTGCGAGATATTCTTCAGCCATACGGGTTCCCTTTATGATTTGCAGCTGATGAAACTTAATATTATCAAGTGGAAGCGCAGATACCATTGCCGCCTCAGCCAACATCTCTTCGCGCGACTCGCCCGGCAAACCAAATATCAGATGTGCTCCTGTCTTTATCCCTCGCTGTGCGCTCTTCTCTATGGCAGAAACACTTTCGTCCCATGAATGACCTCTGTTAATCCTTCTTAGTGTGGTATCATAGCATGACTCTAGTCCATATTCAAGTATCACGTAATGTGTTTGACTTAATGTGGCTATATAATCGAGTATTTCATCATTCACACAATCGGGACGGGTACCGATAACTAATCCAATAACTCCTTCTACAGCTAATGCTTCTGAATAAAGCTGTTTCAACTGTTCAAGGGGCGCATAGGTATTTGAATACGGTTGGAAATAAGCCAGAAAGTCTTTGGCTCTTCTATAGCGTCGGGAGTGAAACTCAACACCTTCGGAAATCTGTTGTGCGACTGATTTGGTGGGCTGACAATAGGAAGGATTGAATGAATCGTTATCACAATAAGTACATCCGCCAACACCTTTGGTTCCATCGCGATTAGGACAGGTAAACCCTGCATCTACCGCTACCTTTTGAACCCGCTGACCAAATGCTTTTTTGAAATATTCAGAATACGAATTATATCGTCGGGAATGTCCCCATTGAAAAACATGTTCATCCATGGTGCAAAGGTAAAAGTAAAAAGGCTGCCTTTTGGAGACAGCCTTTTTAAGATATTAAAAAAGTTACTTACGATACGGAAGCACGTTTTATGATATGCATGATAGAGAACATGATAGAAGCCGAAACCAATGCTACCACTACCAACAATAAGAAGAACTGCCATAATTGCCAGTTTTCATAAAAGCGTCCAATATAACCGGCTAAATAGTTTCCGACAGCTGTGGCAGATAACCATCCGGCTTGCATAGTACCACGTAATTTAGGTGGTGCCACCTTTGAGACGAAGGATAGTCCCATCGGACTTAAAAATAGTTCTGCAATAGTAAGGGTAAAGTAGGTTGATATCAACCAATAAGGGCTAACCGAGAGGCCATGGCTTACAGCATTTCCGCCTAACTCATTCACACTAGGCAAGCCGTATGAAGCATATAACATGATTGAGAATCCAATGGCAGTGATAACCATACCGATACCAATTTTACTAGGCGCTGATGGCTCAGTGTTTTTGTTATGAAGCCATAAGAAAAAGGCTACGATAACCGGAGTGAGGAACACTACAAACATAGGATTAAACGACTGAAATAATTCAGGAGAAATCATATTGCTATCACCCATGTTGCTCAAATTATAGCCCAATATGGCCAATCCGGCTAATGCAAATACACCACCTGCAAGTTTAAATTTCAGATTTGTCTCTTTATTAACCACGGCTACCAAACCAAGTATAACGGAGAAGATGGCCAGTAAATTAGGAATAGAGAAGAGGAGGAACGTGAATTTACTCGCCACAAGGTTGGTATAATTCTTTGCAAAGAAGGTTAATGTTGAACCGTTTTGGTGGAATGCCATCCAAAAGAAAATAACAATCACAAAAACAAGCAAAAGGGCAATGACTCTGTCTTTCGTTTGTTTAGGAGTTAACTCAACAGCATCACCGGTTTTAATTTTATCTTTCTGCAGATAGTCACCTTCTTTATAATATTTGCGAAAGGCTAAGAAGACCAAAATACTAATCAACATCGACACACCGGCAGCAGCAAAGCCCCAGTTATATCCATGTGAAAGTGCATTTACATAGTTATGAGCAAATTGGACCAGACTGGCAGAATCGGTAGTATGTGCCATCGTTTGGATTTTACCAAGATTTTCGGCTGTCACAGTATGACCTGCTATCAAGTCATTCGCAATTTTTGGGATAGCTGAATCATAAGTAAATCCGGAACGCTCCATCATCAAATTCTTCAGGAAACGGGCAACATGTGGAGCGAACATAGCCCCGATGTTAATACCCATGTAGAAAATATTAAAGGCAGCATCACGGAGATGACCGATTTTAGAATTTTCATACAGATTTCCTACGATAACAACGAGGTTGCCTTTAAATAATCCGACCCCTAATGCGATAACAGCTAGTGCAACATACATAGGAACAGGGCTTGCGCCTGTTTGCGAGAGCAAGGCATATCCAATACCCATGATAATAATTCCAAGGGTACAAGTCTTGCCATAGCCGAGCCAGGCGTCAGCAATGATACCTCCAAGTAGTGGAGCAAAATAAATAGCAGCTAAAAAGGTGCCATATAACCAGGAGGCTTGGGTAGCATCCCAGCCAAAATGGTCTTGAAGGAAGAGCGTAAATATAGCCAGCATGGTATAATAACCAAACCGCTCGCCCATATTAGAGAAAAACAGAACATAAAGTCCTTTAGGGTGTCCTTTAAACATAGGTTGTTTGTTTTGAGAGTGATTATATAGATTATCGAATTCCTTTAAGCAAAAATACAGAAAAATTAACCATTCCCTATCCCAACTACGCTTGAATAGATGATGATTTAAAAATAAATGATAATATTTCGCTTAATTTAGTGTAATATTTTTTTAGTTCATTCGTCATACAAAAAGAGACCGAAAAAAAATGGAGATCTGGCAAAATACATTCCGCGATAAATTATATCGACTTGCATTACGGCTGCTCAACAGCAGTGACGACGCAGCTGATGTTGCTCAGGATGTATGGCTGAAGTTATGGCAACGTAAAGAAGAGATTCCAAAACTTAAGAGTGCTGAAGCTTTTGCTTTCACCATGACCCGAAATCTTTGTCTCGATGTATTGAAATCTGCAAGGTTAAAAAACGAAAGACTGGATCAAAAACACGAAAACAGCTTAAAGTCCACGACTACGGATCCGCTGGAACGAAATGAACAATCACAAATGATCCATCAGGCGATAAACAATCTAGCAGAACAACAGAGAACCGTAATTCATTTGCGTGATGTGGAGGGTTACGAGCTATCTGAAATCGCTGAAACACTAAACATCAGTGAAAACAACGCAAAAGTTATTTTATGCCGGGCACGACAAAATGTACGAGAAGCTATACTAAACTTTGAACGCCATGAACAAGAAGCATATTCAGGATTTACTCGATAAGTACTTTGAAGGAGATTCTTCATTGAGTGAAGAAATGGAGTTGAAAGAGTTCTTTCGCAAGACCGCTATACTTCCGAATGAATGGAAAGCGTATAAGAATTTGTTTACTTATTTTGAAAATGAATCCACTAAAAAGATGCCAGCTTCGAAACAAGCACATCATCAGAAGAAGTTATGGTGGATCATTGGATTAGGACTCTCTACAGCTGCAACTATTCTGCTTTTATTTACGATACAATTACCTTCAACACAAAAAGAACTACATCCACTGGCAGTGATAACGAAACAGCACGACTCTATGTATGGGAAATCTGTTTCACAAAAGAAATTAGAGACAAAGAAACAGCCGAAGAAAGAAGAGGCTGAGAAAGGAAAGCCCACCCGAACAATCGTTGGGGACCATCCTTCAACCATACTGGCATACGAAAGTGAGAAGACATCAAACAGAAATATCGATAATACGATCAAGAACTCGCTAGCTCCTCTCGATAAGATGGAAGATATTAATCATGCCTTACAGAAATTCAAATATTTCGACTTAATGAATAAATATCTTCCCAACCTGACGATTCCTGTTATAAAGGAAGAACGACTAAAGTAACCAAATTAAACTCTTTTTAAAACAAATTATTACACCATCTAACCCTTTAAAAACTATAAAAGATGAAAACCTACCTAACAAAACTTACATCCATCGGATTTTTAGTAGCACTATTTCTATTTGCCGGCTCCGTTCAGGCTCAGTCAAAAATAGCCGATCTATGTAGCAAATTGAGTGAGAACAAAAAAATGACTGTTGTCAATATCTCAAAAGACATGATGACCATGATAAATGGTGAGAACGAGGGAATGAAAAACCTGGCGGGAGCTGTTGAAAGCATGCGGATTATTTCAAGTGAGAAGCTAACACCCGAAGAACAAGCTGACATTAATAAAATTGTCACCCCTATTCTCAACGAAGGCTACAAAGAGTTAATGAATATCTCAGATAAAAGCGAAGGTTCCGACGTTAGAATTTGTATTAAACCTTTAGGCGAAGATCAGATATCAGAATTTGTTATCTACGTAAGAGAAGGAAAAGAACTTTCACTTATTTCAATTACCGGAAAAATTCCCAAAGCAAAAATCATGGAGCTAACCCAGCTGGCTAAAATCAAAGACATGGGGTTAAGCAATATGATGAAATAAATCCTTTCTAAATATGACAAAGCAGGCGAGATCATGATTTCGACTGCTTTGTCATTCTATCCTCAACCGTCATTTCGTCCACTTGGGAGAAATCTATTAATAGTCATCACCATAAGCTGATTTTTCTCAAGGGACCGAAATGATGAAGTGTTGGACGATAAACGTGTTTCCAAACACTAAATGTTTTTCAATTTCCCCAACAGAATTAAAAGAACCGCTTATTTCGGTATTATCTCATCTGGTTCACTTCCCTTAGACCGCTTTCGTTGACGACCTGCTTCTTTCAATGCTCTTGAGATGATCCATTCCAGTTGACCATTGGTGCTACGAAATTCATCGGCTGCCCACTTCTCCACAGCATTCAAAACCTCTTCATCAATCCGTAAAGCAAACGATTTTTTTGGCATAGTCTATTGTTGCAAAGTTCCTGTATTAATGACCGGACTGGCATCTTTATCAGAACAAAGTACGACCATCATATTACTTACCATTGCAGCTTTACGCTCATCATCAAGGTCAATAATGTGCTTTTGAGATAACTGATCTAAAGCCATTTCAACCATTGACACTGCACCTTCTACAATCTTAAAGCGAGCAGCAACAATTGCTGTAGCTTGTTGACGGCGAAGCATTGCTCCGGCAATTTCTTGTGCATAAGCCAAGTAAGTGATCCTTGCCTCAACCACTTCAATTCCAGCAATCAAAAGACGTTCTGACAATTCGGTTTCAAGTTGAACATGAACCTCTTCGCCACCAGAACGTAAAGTGATCTCTTTCTGTTCTTCATCAAAGTTATCATAAGCATAATGCCCGGCAAGTTTTCTGATTGCCGATTCGCTTTGTATTTCTACAAACCGAACATAATCATCGACTTCAAAAGAGGCTTTGAAGGTGTTTTGCACACGCCATACCAACACAATGCCAATCATAATGGGATTGCCCAATTTATCATTCACCTTGATGGGTTCACTATCGCGATTGCGTGCACGTAATGAAATTTTCTTTTTAACAAAAAAAGGATTTACCCAATAAAACCCATTTTCATTTGCCGTACCAATATAATCACCAAACAGGATCAATACGGATGCTTCATTAGGGTTGATCACGAGATACCCCCCGAAAGTAAGGAATCCACAAATAAGTAAGATACCTCCAAGGATGGATAGTAAAACAGCTTCATTGGCTATAAACAACACCCCTGCCCCACTGCCCAATAAAGCTAAGGTCAACAAAAGCCCCACATAACCTGAAAGGGGACGGTGATAAATTTCTTTTTCCATGATTAGTTGTTTTGATATTAAAATGATATCACAAATATAATATTATCTATTGCGAAAAGTCAATATCATTTTGCTTTTATTTTGTTATTTTCTTAACATCTCATATTAATTTGCAAAACCTTACCTTTGCAAAACAATTAGCACGATGAAGAATTAATCCATCGTTGCAACCGATTTAGCTACACAACAAGCTGTTTCCTGCAAGGATATTGAGATCTTCCTAAAGAATAAAACAAATACAAATGAAACGAGCACGTTTTACAAACTCAAGCACTGATGTAAATTTAATATGCGCGTTCCCTCAGACCTTAATCTAAAAATTACTTACTGATGAAATACAAACACCTATTTTTTGATCTCGATAGAACACTATGGGATTTTGACAGCAACTTTACTGAAACGTTCAAAGAAATTTTCACGAAGTACTCGCTTAAACAAAATGGAATACCTTCTCTTGAAGCTTTTACGAAAACATATACCGGACACAACGATCGTTTATGGGATTTATATAGAAATGATAAGATCAGCAAAGAAGAACTCAGAGACACCCGTTTTATCATCACCTTAAACGATTTCGGAATTGATAATGTAACCCTTGCCAATGAAATTTCAGAGGAGTATATCTTTCTGAGTCCGCGAAAAGGGATGTTAATGCCGGGGACAATTGAGGTTCTTGAGCAGCTAAAAAACAAATATCAATTGCATATCATCACCAACGGGTTCGAAGAGATACAAAAAGTAAAGATGGAATATGCCGGATTAAATGGATATTTTGATTGTATCGTCACCTCCGAAGAAGCCGGAAGTAAAAAGCCCGACAACCGTATATTTAACTATGCGTTAGAAAAAGCAGGTGCTAAAGTAACAGAAAGTATAATGATTGGTGACGACTTTGAAGTAGATATTTTAGGAGCTTCATCTGTTGGAATGGATACTGTTTTCTACGATCCTCAAAATGCAGAACGAGTTGATCAGAACCCCACCTATAGAGTCACTCACCTTACCGAATTATTATCTCTTCTGGAAATAAAAAACTAATCATAAAAAAAGCCTCCGAAAGGGAGGCTTTTTTTACACCAAATATTTGGAATTATTTCTTTGGAGCTGGAGTAGCTGCTGCAGCTTTAGCCTTAGGGCATCCTTTGCAATCAGCTGCTTTCTTAGAATCTTTGCAACATGCTGCTTTTTTAGCATCAGCACAACAAGCTTTCTTTTCTACTTTCTGTTCTGTTTTAGGTTTATTATCCTGATTTGCAGCCGAAACAGGAGTGATAGCTACAAAACTTACGAAAGCTAATACAGAGAAGAATAATGATACTTTTTTCATTTTAATATTTTTTAAGGGTTTAATGTTTAAAACAAATTTACAGACCTTCTTGCTCATAAAGCAGCTCAATCTTGTTAATGTATTGTTAAAATTCTTTTATTGAAAACGACCGATCACTGTAGATCGTCCTGTGACGATCTGTCCGATTTTAACATCAATTTTTGTACCGATCGGCAAGAAAAGATCCACACGGGAGCCAAATTTAATAAAACCCATCTCACCACCCTGCGTAGCAATCTGATTTTCTTTAGCATAACAAACAATCCTACGTGCCACAGCACCAGCGATCTGGCGCATTAATAATTCATGCTTGCTTTCTCCCTTCACTACAACAGTAGTTCTCTCATTCAATTCGCTTGATTTAGGGTGCCATGCCACCAGATATTTCCCTTTATGATATTTTGAATAAGCCACGACACCTGCTATGGGGAAGAAATTGACATGCACGTTATTTGGCGACATAAAAACAGACACCTGAATACGCTTATCTTTAAAGTATTCTTTTTCTTCCACCTCTTCAATCGCAACAACTTTACCATCAGCAGGACATACAATATTGTCCGCACCAAAGCTAATTGGACGTTGCGGATAACGAAAAAACCGTACGATAAAGACAAAGAAAATGACAATAGCAGCTATAATACTATAACTCAATATTGGTATTTCGCTCAAAAAACGTGCTGCTAAAAAGACGATCACAGCTGTTAAAAAAAATGCACCCAGAATAATCTGGTAACCCTCCTTATGAATTTTCATTCTCTCTTATTTTACAAATAATTCAACATAAACAAATACGATAGGTGCTGAAATCAAGACTGCATCAAAACGATCCAGAATACCACCATGACCTGGCAAGATATTGCCAGAGTCTTTAATTTGAAGACTGCGTTTCATCATAGACTCAACTAAATCGCCAAGTGTACCCGTAACTACGATAATAGCAGCGATAACCGCCCAATGAATAAAAGGAATCGATACCTCAAACCTTGAGAAAATCCACGCTGCCAGAATAGTTGTCAATCCCCCGCCAATACTTCCTTCCCATGATTTCTTTGGAGAGATTCGTTCAAAAAGACGATGCTTTCCAAAGGTCATTCCAAAAAGATAGGCGAAGGTATCATTTATCCACAAAAGGACAAAATAAGAAAGTAGCAATATGTAGAAAATATTACTTGAAGAGAGGTACAAAAAATTTAGCAGCCCAAAAGGAACAGCAATATATAATACCCCCAGCAATGTCAAAGCAATATTTTCAAATGGAGAAAGTTTATTGCGATAGAGCTCACCCATAAAGACAATCATCACCAAAGGCAACAATAGCAATAAGAACCGCATATCGAGCAATTGATTCGACAAAGCAGCTAAACCGAGATAAGTTAAAGCACCCAGAGCCATTCCTAGATTAACCTGTGGTTGTTTCCCGCCATTTCTCCATAATTTATAGAACTCAAACAAGCCCAACATTGTTATTACAAAGAAAAGACCGGAGAAAATAAGCTGATTGGTTATGATGGCAGTTACCAAAACAGCAACAAAGACAGTCCCTGTAAGAGACCGTTGTACGAAATTATTCACTTTCAATTTTACTGATTAAATTTAAGGCGATCAACGCATTTTCTTTTTCCACATACAATTCACATTCGCCAAAAAGATAAGATGAATCTTTTTTGTTGATGATAACAGCTTCTATATTCTCATCTTCGAGAATACTTTTAGTTATTTCAACCAGATATATCTGATCTGAACTAAATACTTTTACCCAATTTTCAATTTCCATTTTCAGGATTTACAGGTGAGTCATCAACAAGAAAGACAAATAAATTTCGTGTCCCGGTTGCACCAGTTACTTTCAGATTTTCAATACCAAAAGAAATACTTGGTCCTGTGATAATACTGATCAATGAAGGAAACTGATTTGCATATTTTGTCCGCAACGTCTTTAAAGCAGTCGGGACATCCGGTACAATTTGAGAGGCCATCGCTATAACAACATGGGTCTCAGGATAAATATTCAATTTCCGTCCTGCTGTTTGCTTTGACGATATCACAATAGCACCCACTCTGGCGACTAGTGATTCACAAAATGTCACCCCCACTTTCGTTTTCAGAAAATCTTCTTGTGAAGTCGAACAAGGAATCTCAGCGGCCTTTAAAACCTTCTCCAATTGAAGGTCAGCAGTAAAAACAGCCGACCAGTTATTTTCAATGAATATTGCTTTTAAGTTATCAATCAATGCAGGAATATCCTCGCAATAGACAAAATTGCCATTGACTTTTGTGAATTCTTCAGCAAAAGTGATATCCAATGTTTCCGTCATTGGAACATAAATCTTTCTCTCAGGATTTCCAACAATCACAGGAGATTCAGATTTATGAATAAGTGCATTCCGAATGCTTTTGAGCATTTTTTCCTTGGACGTCGACTCTTCCATAGGTTGTCCCTGTTAAACTGGGTTTTGTGATTCGTTATCTGCTGGCGTATTTTTTGGAGGCAAAGTTTGAACAGGCTCTATAGCTGGTAATTCAGAATCTGCTGCCTTTTCTTCCAGCTTAGCATCACCATTTTCAATTAATAAGCGTTCTTCCTCAAAAGGACGTGGACCAAAAATAGCTTCAAGATCTTCGCGATAGATAACTTCTTTTTTGAGTAACTGAAGCGCTAATGATTCCAACTTCTCTCTATTGGCAAGGATGACCTCTTTAGCTCTACTGTATGCTGATTCAATAAGCTTCCGAATTTCCTGATCAATGATCTCTGAAGTCTTTTCACTGTATGGTTTTGTAAAAGTATATTCTTGTTGACCGGTAGAGTCATAATAACTTATGTTACCGATCTTTTCATTGAGGCCAAAATATACAACCATTGAATAGGCTTGTTTGGTTACCTTTTCCAAATCGCTCAGAGCTCCGGTAGATATCTTTCCAAAGAAAATCTCTTCAGAAGCTCTTCCACCCATTGCCGACGTCATCTCGTCAAACATCTGCTCAAAAGTGGTGATCTGACGTTCTTCAGGCAAGTACCAAGCGGCACCCAATGATTTTCCCCGAGGGACAATTGTCACTTTTACAAGAGGGTGTCCATGTTCTAACAACCAGCTCACCGCAGCATGCCCTGACTCATGATAGGCAATTACCTCCTTTTCATGGCGGGTAATAATTTTATTACGTTTTTCCAATCCTCCGACGATACGGTCGATTGCATCAATAAAATCTTGTTTCTCAATAATCTCTTTATTTCTACGAGCAGCGATCAGCGCAGCTTCATTACATACGTTAGCAATATCAGCCCCAGAAAATCCAGGAGTTTGTTTTGAAAGAAAATCCACATCCGTATCAGATCCTTCAAGTTTCAAGCCACGCATATGAACTTCAAAAATAGCCTTACGTTCCTCTATATCTGGCAATTCAACATGAATCTGTCTATCGAAACGACCTGCACGTAAGAGCGCACGGTCCAAGATATCAGCTCTGTTTGTTGCAGCTAAAATGATAACTCCATTATTGCTGGAGAAGCCATCCATCTCAGTAAGCAACTGATTCAGCGTATTTTCTCTTTCATCATTGCCACCTGTGAATGAATTTCTTCCACGAGCTCTACCAATAGCATCGATTTCATCAATGAAGATGATACAAGGAGCCTTTTCTTTGGCTTGCTTAAACAAATCGCGAACCCTACTAGCTCCGACACCCACAAACATTTCAACAAAGTCAGATCCTGAAAGTGAGAAGAATGGAACTTTAGCTTCACCGGCAACAGCCTTTGCTAACAAAGTCTTACCAGTACCCGGAGGTCCCACTAGCAAAGCACCTTTTGGAATTTTACCTCCAAGTTGTGTATATTTCTTAGGATTTTTCAGGAAGTCAACAATCTCCATGATTTCAACCTTGGCTTCTTGCAAGCCGGCTACATCATTGAAATTAATATTAACCATGGTATCCTTATCGAAAAGCTGAGCTTTTGACTTTCCTATATTGAAAATCTGGCCACCACCACCTGAGCCTTTGTTCATCATTCGCATGATAAAGAACCAGGCAACGATGAGTAATAGGATGGGGAAGACAAGACTCAAAAAGTCGCCAGCCCAATTTTTCTCATCCACATTTTCTATATAAACAGGATTCTTTAGATTTGCTTGTTCGTCTGTAACGTCTTTTTTAAAGGAGTCGTACGATCCAAACTTGTAGGTATATTGTGGAGAATCAGCGCCAAATCCTTTAGAATTTCGCACATCCTTAAACCTGTCGAGTTTAAGGCTATCCTTTTTTATATAAACCCGTGCATAATCTTTATTAACAGCTTGAATTTTATCGACATACTGTTTCTCGATCAACACTTTAAACTCGGCCCACTCAATTTTCTTAGTGGTGCTGTTAAAGTTAAAGAAAGTCATTGCAAGGAAAACACCTATCAAAAGAATATAAATCCAATAGAAGTTAAACTTAGGTTTAGGAAGTTTTCCGTTAGTTCCCGGAATGCTCGGTTTTTTATTATTTTCGTCTGCCATTTTGTATTGCAGTTATATTTTATCGGATAACAATTAAGCTTTCAATTTGTTAGATTTGCGAACCTTTGGTTTTGCAATTTTCGCAGTAGTGCCATTCATGATTACGCCTGAAACGGGCTCGGTTACTTCGGTTAAATCAGCATCGGCCCATAAACTTTCCAGTTTGTAAAAACCGCGTGCTTCAGGTTGAAAGATATGAACGACAACATCAAAATAATCAATCAACATCCACTCTGCATTTTCCTTTCCTTCTATAAAAGAAGGGCGTACACCTACCGAACCAATAACTTCGTGTTCTACTGAATCGGCTATTGCCTCTACTTGTGCACGGCTATTACCCTGACACACAATAAAAAAATCTGCAACCGGACTATTTATAGGTCGCATATCAATTTTGACAACTCTTTCGCCTTTTTTTTCTTGTATAGCATTAATCACAATATCAGCTAACATGGCTGATTCTGATCTCTCTGAATTTCTCTTTATCATTCGGTTATTTTACAAAATCAATTTACAAAGTTAAACAAAATAAGCAACCCCCAAAAGTAAAAACAAGTGGATTATTACCTAAAATCAATAAGTTGTAGTAAAAAACCACACTCTTAATTTAAAATAATTGTTGATAGCACCATATTATCAAGATTTATACCAAGATCAGTTATACTTTTGTATTAAACTACTATTCTGATGAATAAACAAGTGATAGGTAGCCATATCATTGAAATTGAGCAAACTGCATCTACAAACACCTATACTGCCAATTTGCTTCGATCTGAACAACAAGAAGAAGGAACTGTCATAATAGCATACAATCAAACGGCAGGACGGGGTCAGGACCAAAACAAATGGGAAAGCGAACCTTTTCAAAACCTCACTTTCAGCATCATCCTTTACCCAATATTTCTTGATCCAGGTGATCAATTTCAGTTAAGTAAGGCCATATCACTGGGCATAATAGACTTTCTAAAATCCATCCTGCCCAAACACTATGAAGCCATCAAGATAAAATGGCCCAACGATATTTATGTTGGAGATAAAAAAATCTGTGGCATACTCATCCAAAATAGTATTACGGGTAGTCGTCTGTCAGATTCCATTATAGGAATCGGACTCAATGTAAACCAATCGCTCTTTAAGAGTAATGCCCCCAATCCAATATCGATAAAGAACTTAACAGACAAAGAAACCAATCTCAAAGATTGCTTAGCTTCGCTTTGCAACTCATTAAATTACAGATACATGCAACTGGCTAGCCACCAAAATAAGGTCATAGAAGAAAACTACATAGATTCACTTTATCGCTTTGGAGAGTGGCGCAATTATAAAATCAATGAAAACACCCTGATTGCAAAAATCAATGGCACCTCTGAATACGGACAACTATTGTTAGAAGACAAAAATGGGAATGACTACACCTGTAACATTAAAGAAGTAGCTTACATTATATAAGCCCAAACCTGAAATAAATCTATCTTAATTAAAGTTTCTCACAATAATCTCAAGTAATTTAGTCTGGTCAAAAGGCTTTGCTATATAATCATTGAATCCTGCAGCCATACTTTTACTGATATCTTCTGCAAAAGCATAAGCAGTTTGTGCAATAATCGGGAGATCAGGACGTACTCTTTTTATTTGTCGCGTTGCTTCATACCCATTCATAATAGGCATTTGAATATCCATTAACACAATGTCAATGCTTTTATCATTCAAGCAACTATTAATAGCCTGCTGCCCATTATGTTCTTCTACAATGTTCATATTTGTTCCGTCGAGAATCTCCTTGATGAGTTCGATATTTATATCGACATCATCAACAACAAGCATGGTTTTACCTTTCAGATTTACCAATAAATGTTGTCCGTCTGCAATAAAATCATTGTTGTTCATATTTCTATAGAATTTAGGAATATCTTTATTTTGGTTATTAACAAAATGATTAATACGTATTTAATCAGAAAACGGCCTGCAACTCAAACTGAAAAAGACCGATTCAAAAAATAAACAATAAAATTATTTAAGTATAAAATGCCTCAAACGCCAGCATTGCGCTTACTGAAACAACGCTAGCTAATAAAAGTTTAAATTACAAAAAATATCCAATCGATAGTATATTTTTTTCAATCATTTTATTGAGTGTGTAATTTTTCACTAATTTTGGCACAGCTTCTCAACATTATTTTCCTGATAATAAGCTTGTACAAAGCATTTTTATACTGGTCAAAGCCTCAATTAACATGCCAGAAAACTTGACCTAATCACAGATCAGTCTGAAGCATTGTTGAGAAATAATGCAAGACTCCGATTCTGCGAGAAACCACTTTCTAATACCGCCCTAATATTCCTATAAAACGCTTCTTTTTAGCGTATACAACAGTACATGACACCAAAATGAATTCACATTAACTCCTCCATCCCTTCGCCATGCCTCCACTAATATGGTGGAGGCATGGCGAAGGGATGGAGGAGTCACGCCGGACTCATGGCGGACCCAATAGTCGTAACACCACTGATATAGAGTAGTTTAACCTAAGTAAACTAAGAGATATCGAAGGATATAGATTATATAGTACTGATTACAACCACATTGAAGCATAAAGCAAGGCGAATTATATCAAATTGGGATAGCAAATGCTACCAACTTTTCAGACCGATCCCGATTTCGACCTAATACAGGAAGAATAAGAATGGCACAATTCTTAAATGGTAGGACATCAATCAAACCAAACGAGGCCAAACTTTTTTTATCAATGAATACTTTGAAGCTATACAAAACTAAAGGAAATGCGATAGTAACGATTTTATCAGAAAAGTTGTATTTTTATTGACCCCAATCAACAATTTATTCCAATGACCAAACACGCCTTTCTGTATTCACTCTTGATCGCTCTGGCTTTTCAATTCTCACAAATTCACCCTACAAGTGCGCAATCAAGAAAGAGACTAAATGCCTCCGCCCTATTAACTGCTGGTAATTCAATCAATGATTTTAATAAAGCATGCTGGATTTCAGATGAGCGAGTATTACCGCTATCCGACAGTCTCTTTTATTTGGATCGACCTACTCCTATCTTCAGAAAAGAGTTTTCAACACGCAATGGAAAGGTTAAAAAGGCAACACTCTTTATTACAGCTGCCGGTTATTATTCAGCAACCATCAATGGCGAAAAGATTGGTTTTTCTTCCTTAGAGCCGGCCTGGACCGATTTCGGTAAACGAATATACTATGCTGAGTTTGATTTAACAAAGCAGATTGAGAATGGAAATAACTGTCTGGGCGTTATCTTAGGCAATGGATTCTATAATCCCCTACCCCTTAAAATGTTTGGAAACATCAACCTTCGTGAGCGGTTATCTGTTGGAAAGCCTGCATTTATTGCCCGTTTAATAATCTATTATGATAATGGCACTTCACAGGAGATCTGCACAGACCAATCCTGGAAATATTCGTATGGACCGATCGTAAGAAACAATGTTTATCTGGGAGTAAAGTATGACGCCGGCAAAGAGATTACAGGATGGAATAAAAAGGGGCTTCCTGATCTTGAATGGAAAAACGCAATCATGAATACAGGTCCCGGCGGCAAATTGGAGAGAGCCTTCTTCCCTCTGATAAAGAGCAGGACTCAAATTACACCGGTTTCTATAACTTCACCTCAAAAAGATCTTTATATCGTGGATATGGGTGAGAACTTTGCCGGCTCCTATAAAATCAGGTTAAAAGGAGCTTTTGGAGATTCTATCATCATGCGGTTTGGCGAAAGAGTATACGAAAACGGTGAGCTTGACCCGATGACAACAGTATGCGGCCAAATCAAAAGAAAGGGAGCCGGAGGACCTGGAGCGCCAGATATAGCCTGGCAAACAGACTCTTATCGATTTGGAAAGAACACTGATTTCTGGTTTACACCTGATTTTACTTTCCATACCTTCAGGTATATTGAAATTAAGGGGTTGAAATATCAACCTGCAATCAATGATATCGAAGGTCTACCCATGAATACTGCCGTTGAGCAACGTAACCATTTCGAGTGTTCTTCACCGCTGCTCAACAAAATCCAGAAAATGTCTACACAGACCTTCCTATCAAATCTCTTCAGTGTACAGTCCGACTGTCCGGCTCGTGAGAAGTTTGGTTATGGAGGCGACTTAAATGCAGTGGGTGAATCGTTTATCTATAATTTCGATATGCAATCCTTTTATCGAAAGACTGTTTATGATTGGGTAGATGCCATGAAGGATTCTGTTTTTGTTGATACAGCGCCCTATATGGGTCTCTCCTATTGTGGCATCAGTTGGGAGTCGGCTTTTCTTATTACTCAGGATAATCTGTTAACCTATTACAATGATGTCGCGTTAGTTAAAGAGATGTATCAACGTGATCTGAAGTGGATGGAGAAAGTAAAGCGCATTCATCCTGATGGAATAGTCGATAAAGGATTAAGCGATCATGAGGCACTGATTCCCAGTCCTGTTCAACTGATCGGTACAACGCATTATTTAAAATGCGCACAGATCATGACCCGTTTTGCCAAATTAATGAATGACTCACAGCATGAAAAACAGTTTGCAGTGTTGGCTGAAGAATTAAAAGCTAAACTATTGAATAAATTTTGGAACCACCCTACAGATGCTGCCATCAATAAACAGACACTATTTGCTTCGCTCCTGTATCATGGAGTGATTCCAGAAAAAGATGCAAGCGCAGCACAAGATTCGCTGAGTATGTCTATTAATAAAGGAATTGCAGGGCATTTAATGACTGGCATCTTCGGAACAAAATACGCACTTGAAGCTGCATCAGCCAATGGACTGGGCGATCAAGTATTTAGTTTAGTCAACAGTACACAATTCCCAGGGTGGGGATTCATGGTCGACAAAGGAGCCACTACCATTTGGGAGGCATGGAAAGAGAGTGATAATGTCTATTCAAACTGTCATCCTATGTTTGGTGTTGTTTCTGAATGGTTCTACCGATGGTTGGGTGGGATTAGACCAGATCCCGATTATCCGGGCTTCAAAAAGTTTGTGATTGCTCCGGTTATCCAAGCTGGGCTTGATTTTGTTAACTGTTCTTATCTGTCACCCTTCGGAAAGATTAAATCAAGCTGGAAAACAAATAAGAACAACATCAGCTTTGAATTGACCATACCTCAAAACACAACAGCATCATTTGAGCTACCTTCTATTAAAAATGCAATAACAATCATTGAAAAATTGGAAGGCTCCAAGGTGGTAATGAAAAAGGTTGTCCGCAAGAAATTGATTGATGAGGAGTTGACTGGAGGAGACTACAGGATTTGTGTTTCAAAAGAATAAGGGAGGGTAAAATAAAATGTTGAGCCATCTTTTTCCTGGCTTTCCACCCATATCTTTCCGCCAAGCATTTCTACATAAGCTTTGGTAATCGACAAACCTAAACCAGCTCCCTGTAATGCTTTTTCGTCAGTAATATCTGCTTGCACAAACCGATCGAATATGGCTTCTTGTTTGTCATATGGGATTCCGATACCCGTGTCTTTTACATAAAAGGTTAATTCGACGGGTTCAACAAGTTCATCACTTAAATGATATCCAAATTCGATCATCCCTTCATCACTATACTTAATGGCATTTTTGACAAGGTTAGTTAAGATTGCATAAATCTTTTCACGATCGGTATTAATAATGGCCTTCTCTGTTGGCAACTCATTCTTATAGAATAGTTCCATTCCTTTTTTCTCGACTTCCGGCTTAAAGAAGATGTATATATATTCGATTTGCTCATTAATATTGCATGCCGTAATATTAACTTCCATTTGCCCGGATTCTACTTTCGAAATATCGATCAAGTCGTTAATAATATTGAGCATTCGTACGCCACTTTTTCTGATGATGTCTATATACATTAATTGCTCTTCATCCGTAAGTCCCTTCTCCTTTAAAAGATCGGCAAAACCTAAAATGCCGTTCATAGGAGTTCTGATTTCATGCGACATATTAGCAAGAAAGGCTGATTTCAAATGATCACTTTCTTCGGCTCTCTCTTTGGCCACGACTAGTTCATCCTGATTTTTCTTGCGGAGATAAGCGGCACCAATAGTATTTGCAGCTGCAGCCAGAATACGTTCCTCAGTGGGGAGCCATACTCTTTCATGCACACAATCATCAAATTCAATAAATCCCCAGAATTTTTTATCAATAAAAATAGGTGTAATAAGAATGGATTTTATTCCCTGCAATTCAAGTGCAGTTTTTGCAGGCACGGGAAAGTCACGAATATTACCCACAACGACATTTCCTTCAGAAAGCGTTTCAAACCAACCAAGATAGGCATATTCATATGAAACTTTCTGCAAACCTTTATTTACCTTTGGCTCGACCTTGCCCTCCGTCCACTCATAACGTTGGCTCATCAATGGCATTTGGTGCTCTCGGTCATAAAAACTTTGAAAAATATAAACGCTGCTTACTTCTATAGCATTTCCAATCGTTTCTAAAGCTGCAATAATATTTTCATCGAGATTATCTCCCTGTACTAATATAGCTGTGGCATTAGCGATGGCATTAAGCAATTTATCTCTTTTTTCTAATTCTAATGCTATCCTTTTCTGCTGCGTTACGTCACGTGCACTTCCAACAATTCCGATCATTATGCCCTTCTCGTTAAAAATAGGAGCTTTCCTGACATCTAAAAAAAAGAATTTCCCATTAATATATCCAGATTCATCAAAATGTTCCTGCTTTCTTGAGTTGATAACAACTTGGTCATAATCTTGGCACAGCTCTCCAAAAGTATACCAGTCAGGTTGTTCTGGATATTTGAGTCGTTCACGTTGAGCAAAATACAAATGTGTTTTCCCCAATGGCTCATCGATATCGGTTGCATTCAGTATATTTTCACAGAATGTCTTATTAGTAAAAATAAACCGCTTCTCAAGGTCTTTTGCCCAAAGCATATCCTGCATGTTATCTGACATCAGGCGGAACATGGTAAACATGCTGCGATAGCGTTCTTCGCCTGCCTGAATCTCGCGCTGCCGGATTATTTGAACAGTAATATCCCGAATAACTATAAGACGACTTCCCGCCTGATTTTTGATTGTCTGCTTAATAATTCTAAAAAATTTGATATTGCCATCGGTATTAACTTCTATTTGGTCAACAGATTCAGAATCAGTCACTGCATTTAATAAAAATACATTAGTGGCTCCTGATGATTTAACAGGATATCCAATGACATTTTTTTTCGAAACACCCAAGAATAGTAATGCCGCTTGATTGATATCCTGTATTCTGTTTTGTTTATCAAGTGCAAGTATACCATCCGATAATGTTTCGACTAATGTTTCACGAGCAATAGGTACTAAATCGAGAAATTGGGCATAAACAATAGCATAAACGAGCAGAATACCACTCAGACTTATACTTACCGGAGTGATATCTAAACCCGGTACAATATTGATCCCGGTGACATAACACACACTGGTGATCCAGGGGAATAATCCTCCGGCCAGAACAATAAAGCCTTGAAAACGGAAGGTCTTTATTTGGTGGAGGATAAAACTATAAAGATAGACAGTCGCTATAAAAAGCAAAATATAGCTGTAGACAATATAGCCTATCCAGAATCCTAATCCATGGTAATACTCTATAAGATTTGTTTTTCCGGATATCGCTGAAAACCCAGACCATATCAGGTTATGCCTTTCATTGGTTAAAACAAGAATATAAGTAACTGCCGGAATAAAGAACAACAATAAAACATGCCTTGCAGAAAGGAACTTATCTTTCCCGGTGAAACGGAGAGCAAAAATAAAGTAACATACGGGGGCAGCAATTCCTCCAAAATATTCGAGTTTTGACCAGAATATTTTCTCTAGCAAAATAGATGTAGCGGTCTCGAATATAAGACAAAAGGCACCTAGGCCCACTGCTACCATCAGTAGGGAAAGCTCTTTGGCTCCTTTAACCAATCTTCTCTGCCAGGCAAGAAAAGCAACAAAAAATGAGACTAAAGCTGTAGCGAGAAAGAATATGGAATATATTGTAAAAACATGGTTCATTATTTGCTGTTTAGTAAAATAAGTTAGAATAGTTTAAAAAGGAGAATCATTGTTTTTACCTTTTCTTCATTTTGTAAACCTGAAAGAAATTTATAACATATTACTGTTATTGCCTATCATTATCATCTACTGACACCTATGATGCTATTGGTGTATTAAAGACCATACTCTTAGTCGAATTATCGAATCACAAGAGCAGCTTATATCCATTGCTTTCTGTTTATTATTTTAGGCAAAAAGCAGTTGCAGATTATTGTTCATTTTAGATACACTTAATTGAAATAACAAAATTAACTAAATAATCTCTATAATCCCCACTGCTTGTTAGGTTCCGAACCTAAAACAAGCTCTAGTGTTCCGCCTTTTACAAAATCAGAATGATAGAACCAAAAGGTATTCAGCGGTTTGCCATTCAACTTAGCAGACTGGATATAAATATTTTCAGGTCCTGCATTATGGGTGATTATCGTAAATGTTTTGCCGGGATAGTAGGCCGGATCAAGCTTAATCGTCACTTTATCAAAAAGAGGAGCAGTAATCTGATAGGTTGGCTTTTGGGCAGCTCCACCCTGTTCATCCGTCAGGCCAATTGCCATGAGTGCAGCTACCGATCCCATCATGCCCTGATCTTCATCGCCATGATAACCATGTGCCGGTGTGATATCGCTGAAGACAGAATCGCGAACCAGCCGGGTCCATTTCTGAGTTAGCCAAGGAGCTCCGGCATAATTAAACATTTGCGCCATGCCTGTTGATGGTTGGTTTCCATAATCAACCCAGGCCATAGCATGATTACCAATAGGTGCTACAAATCTATTCTTTTGTGCCTTTTCGAACTGGCTGTTCAATGCTTCAACATATTTCGTCTTACTACCAAATAGCTTGATTAGCCCATAAGGATCTTGTGGAACATAATGAGTGTAGATAGCACCTGTGGCCTCACAAAATCCAAGAGCTGAAAATGTCTTTTCTTTACTAACTACCGGCTGGAAATTGGCGATCCATGATCCATCAAGATTACGTGGGTGCATGTAATTAATGGTGCTATCCCATATATTCCTATAATTGAGCGCCCGTTGATGGAATAATTTCGCATCGTCGGTTTTATTTAGCGATATAGCTAACTCTGCCAGACACCAATCCTGATAGGCGTATTCCAATGTCATCGAAGCCCCGTCTTTATGCATTCCTTTGCCTTCAATACCTTCCGGTACATATCCACGCTCCACATAATATTTTATGCCACCGCCTTCTGCCTCATTACGACTGTGTTCGTATCCGGCATGATCGCGAATACCTCCGGTGAATGCATTCTTGCGCAACCCCTCCCATGCTTTTTCGACATTCCAGTTGCGAATTCCTTTGTTATAGGCAGCTGCAAAGAAAGAGGCGGCAGGATCGCCAATCATTACATATGTGTAATTGCCACCGGAAGGACCACGAGGAATGAGTCCACCATCGCGATACATATCAACCATAGTGTTGCAGAATTCGTCCATCACCTTTGGATAGGCCATTGACCATAAAAGATTGATTGACCAATGGGCGCCCCAGAGTGCATCGAAGTTATGGTGATTGAATAGTGGCTTTCCGTTACTATCTAACCGAACGTGCTTGATTAAAGTTGCATTCCCGGTATTGTCGGGATAAGAACCATCCAGATCGCTAATGACACGTCGACCCAATAAAGAGTGCCATAAATCAGTATAGAAACGTGTTTTAACTTTGTTATCAGCTGTTTCTACCGTGATGTTGCTTAGACTTTGGTTCCACTCATTGCGCGATTCATTGACTACGCGATTGAAATCCCAATGAGCCAATTCCCCCCTCATATTGTTTCGTGCACCTTCTACCCCGGTATATGAGATAGCCACCTTCATCAAGAGTGGGCTTTTATCCTTTTGAAATCGAACCCAGGCACCGGCATCTTTACCGGCAACCTCATTGAAAGATCCATCTTTTAATTTGCCTTTTATCCAGCCACTAAATTGGGTGATAGGGCGATTAAACTGCGCCACAAAATATACTGTAAATGGTTTAGGACGACGCGAAGTAGGAGCCATCACGGCACAACCTTCTATCTCAGTATCATTGATTTTTTTCACAGAACTAAAAGAGATCGTATCCATTAAAGTAGCACCTAAATCGAAATAAATACCTGGAATGGAGTCTGCAGGAAAAGTATAGCGATGCATCCCAACTCTCATGGTAGAAGTGAGCTCGACTGTGATATCGTAAGTCTGCAATTTCACTTTATGGTATCCTGGATGCACTTCTTCATCAGCATGACTAAAGGTTGACTGATAACTACTCATTCCCAGATGGCCTTTTGGAGAACCGGTAAAGGGCATTACAGCCACTCCGTATAACTGCCAACCATGAACATGACTAAAACATCTTATTTTGGTATCATTATATAGATAGCCATTCTCCCAATCTCCACCCGTACGGGTATCAGGACTTAGATTCACCATTCCAAACGGACGGCAGGCCGAGTTAAAAAAGAACCATCGACAGAGTGCTGTTCCACTTTGTGGTACCACCCAATCAGCAGGAGTTACCTTTTGATTTGTAGGCCAAACACTTTGTAACGTTAATGCCTTATCTGCTTTTAATACCTTTTGGCCATATCCAGCCAAACTAATGAAACCGATTGCAATAAGGAATATAACCTTACGAAGATGATGATGTATCATTTTAACCTCTTTTATAATGATTGAAAATCGACATACTGTGTTTTGGATAATCTTTAAACTGCTTTATTTCTATACAATGATGTAACAAGGATCACAAAATGTAACATGATTGATAGAATTGAAGGTATAAAATGCAAATGTATCAATTGTACAAGCATTGGTAACATCAGTGTATGGCTTTTTTTGATTGGTGGAATAGATTTGTGAAATCAAAACAAGAAAAATGTCTCAAACTCAAACTATAATGAACAAAAACAACAGAGCATCTTTAAATGCAATTGTAATTGCCTTGGGGGGATTTTTGTTTGGTTTCGATATTGCTGTAATATCAGGAACCACAGCAGCCCTTGAAACACTATTTCAATTATCAAAATTCGAATTGGGCTTTACTGTCGCCATCGCATTAATAGGTACGATTATTGGCACAACGATTATTGGAAAGCCAAGTGATAGATTTGGTCGCAGAAAGACCTTACAGGCATTGGCCCTCATCTTTACATTAGCCGCCATCGGAAGTGCTTCATCGATCAATTGGAGTATGCTTTTATTCTTCCGTTTTATTCAGGGATTAATTGTTGGAGGTATCTCTGTAGTTGTACCAATGTATATAGCAGAAATTTCACCTGCTAAAATACGTGGAAAACTGGTGGCCTTTAATCAGTTTAATGTTGTAACAGCTATTCTGGCTGCTTATTTATCGAACTACTTTATTGCTAAGCTGATTGCACCCGATGCATGGCGTACTATGATTGCTGTAGAAGCTGTTCCGGCATTCATCTTCTTCCTTCTATTATTTAAAGTACCTGCCAGTCCACGCTGGTTAGTATTGAAGAATAAGGTTCAGGAAGCTACTGATGTTTTTGTACATCTGGGTTTTGAAGACCCACAAAATGAAGTAGCGCAAATAGTAGATTCGATGAATGAGGATAAAAGCAAATCGAGTACAAACCTTTTTAGTAAGGAACACTTTTTTCCTGTTATCTGTACGATTTTAATTGCCATGTTTAATCAGTTGGCAGGTATAAATGCCATTATCTATTATGCTCCGCGTATTTTTGAGATGACCGGTTTAACAGCTAATACTGCATTACTTCAGTCTATTGCTATTGGTGGAACAAACCTTCTATTTACGCTACTGGCTTTATTCCTGATTGATAAAGTTGGACGCAGAACATTATTAATGGTTGGATCGATCGGAATGATCGTTTTTCTGGGATTAATTTCAAATGCATTCTATAGCGCCTCTTTTAATGGTTACTCCGTGATGTTCTATCTTATTGGATTCATTGCATTTTTTGCTGTTTCGCAAGGAGCTGTACTATGGGTATTTATCTCTGAGATATTTCCAAATAAAGTTCGTTCGAAGGGACAGGCACTTGGCAGTTTTACACATTGGGTAATGGCAGCGGTGGTTAGCTGGACCTTCCCTATTGTCACTAATTCACCCGCTATTGGTGGTGGTGCCATCTTTGCCTTTTTCGCTTTCATGATGGTTCTTCATTTCATCTTTGCATGGAAAGTTATTCCTGAAACAAAAGGGAAATCGCTTGAACAAATTCAAATCGAATTGACAGAAAGAAGAAATAAAAACAATAACAAGTAAGAGACATGAAAAAGAACGACAAAGTTTTATGTTTCGGTGAGATCTTATGGGACAATCTGCCATCTGGTGCTCGTCCGGGAGGAGCACCGATGAATGTAGCGCTTCATTTAACCAGATTTGGCATCAATGCAACTGTAACAAGCAGTATTGGAAACGACAAAAAAGGAGCCGACCTGATTACTTTTCTTGAAACATCAGGGTTAAGAACAGATCTGATCCAGCATCATGAATCTTTACCTACGAGCGAGGTATTGGTTCATCTGGACGAACACAACAGCGCAACTTATGAGATTTGCGAACCGGTTGCATGGGATGAAATATCGCTTAATCAGGAACTATTTGAAGAAGTACTGGCATCGAAGGCAATTGTTTTTGGTTCGCTGGCTTCGCGTAACGCTACAACCCGGAATACGTTGATGAAATTACTGGAAAATGACATCCTGAAGATTATGGATGTAAATCTCAGACCTCCTTTCGATACTGAAGAAATTGTTAAAACCCTTCTAAAAAAATCCGATATCGTAAAGCTGAATGATGATGAGTTGATTACAATCACTGATTGGTATAACTTATCGGGAACGCTTGAAGAACGGATGAAATCGCTATACATTTTATTGAATCTGAAGACCCTTATCATGACCATGGGAAAAGACGGCGCCTCTGTACTCCATGAAAATGAACTATACCACCACAAAGGATTTAAGGTAGCTACAGTTGATACTGTAGGTGCCGGAGACGCTTTTCTTGCTGGTTTTCTTGCGGCACTATTCGACAAAAAGATTGTACCTCAGGCACTCAAGGAGGCTTGTGCCATTGGAGCTTATGTCACTTCACAGGCGGGAGCCACACCAATGTATACAAGAGATGTGATTCAAAATACAACCTTTTTATAATGGAAAAATCATGACAACGTATATCCTTAATAAATTGGGATATTGATCTTATTAACAAAGTCTGGAGTAAAATTTACATTAAATTTTAAAACTAATCATTTATTTATGAAAACTTGTTACAATTTTAAATTCAGGACAGCCTATCGAAAGCTACTATTGCTTTTGGTCCTAGGTATTTTAACTTCTGGAATATCAGCACAAAAAATTTCTGTTTCAGGAACAGTAAAAGATGAAAAGGCAGGAATATCAATGCCGGGTGTTACTGTTATGGAAAAAGGAACCACAAATGGTGTTCTTACAGACAACCTTGGAAAATTTACAATCTCTGTTTTGAAGAGTGCAACGCTCTCTTTTTCTTATGTAGGATATGCCAGCCAGGAAGTACAGATAAATGGCAAAACAAACCTTTCAATAATGCTTCAAGAGAAGGCTCAATCACTTAATGAAGTAATTGTTGTTGGGTACTCATCACAAAAGAAAGTTGATGTTACTGGTGCAATATCTGTTGTTGAGATGAAGAAAATCGCAACACAGAGTTTAAGCTCTGGAAATGTAATGCAAGCATTGCAGGGAAATATTCCTGGTTTATATATTGAGAAATCCGGAAATCCATCAGGTGCTAGTGCTTCAGTTCTGATCAGAGGTGTAAACACGCTAGGCGATACTCATCCATTGTATATCATTGATGGCGTTCCGACTACAAGACCTGAGGTTTTTGCAAGTTTAAATCCAAGTACAATTGAATCCATTCAAGTATTGAAAGATGCTTCTGCTTCTTCAATATATGGATCCAGAGCTGCTAACGGTGTAATCATTGTTACAACAAAAACCAGTTCTAAAGGAGGTGCAAAATTTAACATCACCTATAATACAAATGTTTCCATTTTATCCGAAAAATCTGAGCGTTATAAAATGTTAAGTTCTTTAGAAAGAGGAAAGGTATTATGGCAGGCAAGTGTGAACGACCATACTGATCCAACTGCTGGCTATGGCGATATTTATACTTTTAACTGGAATCATGATTATAATAACCCAATACTTACCAGTGTAACTGTAAACCCTTATGTAGGCGGTGATAAAAACATGCCCGCAGGCAATACCGATTGGCAAGCAGCCACTTATAAAACAGGTTATGTTACCAATAACGATTTTACAGTTTCCGGAGGATCAGATGATGCATTTGTTCTTGCAAATTTTGGATATATTAAGAATACCGGTATCTTAAAATATACCAATTATGACCGATATAGTGGAAAGCTGAATGCTAATTTTAAATTATTTAATGGAAGATTAAAACTGGGTGTAAATTCTCAGTTTTCAAACTCTAACGAAACCAATGCTTGCCAGGATATTGGAAGTGCATGGACTCCGGGTCTGGCGATTTCATTAGCCCCAACTATTCCATTATATGGGTTAAATGGAATATATGGCGGACCTGAAGGTGGTGGATACTCGGATAGAAATAACCCTGTATTAATGCAGTATGCCAATAGATGGGACAATACCGCTAATACAGGTATTTTTGGTAATGCTTATGGAGAATTAAAAATTATCGATAATTTAGTATTCAGGTCAAGTGTTGGTCTTGATTACAATGCCTATAATCAAAAGAATATTGAGCCAACCATATCAAACGGATCTGTCAATAGAACCGATAACAGTTTAACGATAAGCACCACAAATTATTCAAGCTTAACTTTTACGAATACACTTAGCTACAATTTCAAATTAGGTAAAAGTAAATTTGAAATTCTCGCCGGTACTGAAGCCATTAATACTACCAGTAATAGTGTGATATCTACAGCTCATGGATTTTCTGTTGAAACAGAAGCATACTTTGTTTTAGGTGCCGCTTCTGGTCAAAGAACTACAGATGGATCTGCTACAGGAAGTAGCCTGTTATCGCAATTCGGTAAAATTGGTTATAACTTTAATGATAAGTATTTAGCCTCTGTTACAGTAAGACGAGATGGTTCATCCCGTTTTGGAACAAACAATCAATATGGTATTTTTCCCGCAGCAACTTTAGGTTGGAAAATTAATAATGAGTCTTTTATGAAAGACATTTCAGAAATATCCAATCTTAAACTAAGAGTAGGTTATGGCGAAGTGGGTAATCAGTCTATTGGTGATGTTGCACATTATGGTCTTTTTCAATCTCGATATGGTCCATCATCAAATACTTATATCCCGGACTTTTTCGGTCAGTACTATAACATTGGTACAGCTTACGACATAAATGGTGCGAATACAGGAACACTTCCTTCCGGATTTGTATCTATCCAGGCAGCAAATGCATCACTTAAATGGGAAACTACCAAAGAAACAAATCTTGGAGTAGATTTTGGATTCTTTAACAATAAACTTATCGGTTCTTTTGATTACTTTACAAGAACAACCGACAATATCTTAATTCAACCACCAGTTGCTTCTGCAGTAGGCGAAGGCCAATTACAATGGGTAAATGGAGCAACAAAGGATAACAGAGGATGGGAATTTTCCCTAGCTTATTCTGATAAATTAGAAAATGGCCTATCCTATGGAATCTCTACGAATTTTGGCGCATCTAAGGATAAAATCACCAAACTACCAGAAGAAGTGAGATCAGCTTATGCTGGAAATGCAGAGCAGTCGATTCTGGGTCATTCTCAATATGCCATATTTGGATATATCGTTGATGGAATATTTCAAAATCAAGCACAAGTGGACGCAGCGCCTAAACAAGTCGGAGCAGGTGTAGGAAGGTTAATATATAAAGATCTCAATAAAGATGGTGTTATTGATTCAAAAGATCAGGAATTTTTTGGAACAACCTTGCCGAAACTTGAATATGGAGTAAGAATAAATCTAGCCTATAAGAATTTTGATTTAGCTATTTTTGGTTCAGGAGTCGCTGGCAGAATTGGTCAAGATCCTTATATCGGAGATGATTTATTTGTACAAAGTAGAGATAATGCAGGTCCCGGAACATTAAATGCATGGACACCAAAAAATTCAGGTTCTTCTATTCCTGCTGTTACACTGTCAAATAATAATAACGAGTTACGAGTTTCGAACTATATGTTTAGAAATAATTCATATTTCAAAATAAGAAACCTACAGTTTGGCTATAGCTTTCCTGCTCAAATAATAAAAAAGTTGGGGATGAGTCAACTAAGAGTATATTTCCAGGGCGAGAATCTATTCTGGTTTACTCCAACAGGATATATCGGTTCTGATCCTGAAAGGACAAATACAAGCCAAATTCCTGTACCTACTACCTATTCATTTGGCTTAACTGTTAACTTCTAATTTTAGTATATCACTATTATTAAAAAACTTAAAATCATGAAATACATTTCGATAAATCTAATCTTTTTAATGACTGTGGTACTCATTACCTCATGTAAAAAGGATTTTCTTAACTATCAACCCCAGGGATCTCTAACTGCAGCTGATGTTTCCACACCAGCGAACGCCGATGCTTTAGTCAT
>JAHEYR010000210.1 GCA_023251485.1 Bacteroidales bacterium | reverse complement strand
AACTGAGGGGAAACTTTCAGATAAAGATCAAGCAAAGATTTATAGCCTCGCATTCCAAGCCGTTTCAGGGTGATCATAGTTACCAGAATCGGGCTTTGGGCAACAGCCCATCCTCCCATACGCGTTTTACTCCATGATCTGGCATTTCTATTGTCGAGACCCAGACGGATAAGGTTTTTCCTTCTCCTCTCCGGTTTCTTCCAGTCATGCCAGATACAGTATCTTAATCTGTTGCGTACCCAACCATCGAGGTCTTTGAGTTTGCCGTGAATACTTGCCATTCGGAAGTAATTCACCCAACCCCGTTCGACTTCGGTAAGTTTCCGGATACGTTCATCAAAAGATTTTGGAGCTGTCTTGCGTGTGATGGATTTCAGCTTCTGCTTTAGCCGTTTCCAGCTTTTATCTGATACCACCAACTGATATTGCCCCTTGACGCCTTTGATATACGAGGATACAAATCTGAATCCCAGTATCTCAAAGTTCACAGGTTTCCGGATGTCGCTTTTCTCCCGGTTGATCGGAAGTTTCAACTTGTTTCTTAGAAACAGGTAGATTGCGTTTCCAACATTACGGGCTGACTGGTGACTTTTGCAATAGATGCTAAAGTCATCTGCATAGCGTACATACCGTAATCCCCGTCTTTCCAGTTCTTTGTCCAGTTCATGCAACATAATGTTGGACAGCAACGGGCTTAACGGGCTTCCCTGTGGTACACCTTTTCTGCGTTTGGTGAGTTTACCGTTAATCATCATCGGTGCTCTCAGCCATTTGCGTATCAGGCGCATCGTCAGTGGGCATTTGATCTTGTGATACAGCAACTGCAAAAGAATACAATGGTCAACCTCATCAAAGAAGGTTTTAAGGTCAATGTCCACAATGTGGCAGTGACCTTCATTGATATACCTTTGAGCTGCAAGTACCGCCTGATGGGCATTGCGATTTGGACGAAATCCGTAACTGCCGGATTTGAACCCAATTTCGAACAGAGGATAGATAACCTGATGTACCGCCTGTTGTAACATACGGTCGGTTACAGTCGGAATGCCAAGCAGGCGTTTCTTCCCGTTTTCCTTCGGTATCTCTGCTCCTAAGATGGCCTGGGGCTGGTAAGTTCCTGACAACACCTCCTGAACAATCTGTTCCCTTTTCATCTCAAAGGCGACAATCTGATCGTTTATCGAAGTTTCATCCTTTTCCGATGCCCCTTCAATGGCAAACAGCAATTCCTCCTTTCTGATTCCGAGGTAACCTGACAGTTCTTCTGCCGATATGCCGTCAATGCCTGCCGAACCTTTGTTCGTCATTACTTTCCGGCACGCCTGACGCAGGTTATGTCCGTTGATTATGCTCCTGATCATCCTCTAATCTTTGTATTCCCTGTTCCGCCTATCGCAAGGCTGGTAAACTCGAAGTTTAAACCTCCCTACGGCATTTGGAATAGCTTAATGTTCAGTCCTTCGTTACTGTTGTGAGGCCTCCGGCTATCTATGCCGGCTCGTTCCCGTAACTACTATGACCTCTGCTGACTTCCCGATGCATTGTTGTCAACACAAAGGGATCTCCCCTGGTAAGAGCATTTTCCTTCCTCCGATCCCTGCGGTATCTACATAATTACCCCTTGGTTGTTCTTTGGGCTTTGTAAGGACGTGGTTACTTACCCGGATAATTATGCCTCTTATACCGTTTCTGTTCGTCAGTACCGGATTTTGCAGTCCCGCTTCCTTCAGTGCACACCTTACGGTGAACCACCTTGCGGCTTGCTAACACTTTCCCGACCACTCATCTTTTTTTTATTTAACAATTAACTGACAAAACGAACTTAGAAGTATTGGTTAAGGGTGTGTTGTGTTCAAAAGTATGAAAAGCCGCAGCTCCGAGATCATTATCCTGCATGGGAAAGCAGATCGTTTAGAAATTAAAAAAGAGGATTACTTTGCTATGAAATTTGCCATGTTATTCGAGGGGATTTCAAGTGATATACCCAAAAAGGAATTGGCAAAGAAATATGGATATACGCGAGAACATTACTATCATTTGAAGGATCGGTTTGAAAAATATGGATCAGAAGGTTTATTAGATAAAAAAACAGGCCCAAAAAAAAACACAAAACGAACCGAAACGGTAAATAATCAAATCATTCGTTTTCGTTTTCTTGATCCAGATGCTTCTAAAGAAGTAATAGGACAGAAGATGAGACAACTAGGATTTAATATCAGCGACAGGAGTGTAAGCCGTACTATTCAACAATATGGTTTGCAAAAAAAAACTGCATACGCTAAATCCTCTAAAAACTCCAAAGGAACCAATCCGGGTTCATATAACAAAAAGAAAAACAAAAACCATTAAGGTATCAGCCTTAAGCAATGAAACTCAGGTTCGGGAATTGCTATCTCATAAGGTATCCGGAATATTTGTCGGATTATGGTTACTCATAGCGGAACATTTACGTTTAGGAACCTGGGATGTGATTAAAGGCTGGACCCACTGTTCTGATCATGACATTTCCCCGCGAGTTGCACTGCAAGTAGTTCATGAATCGGCTTTATGTGTGAATGGAATCAGACCCTGTCATACGTTAGGTCACCAGGGTTTTGAGTTATTAAACGGGTTATCCTATATTATTAGCGATGAGGAGATCCACAAATTGCTGGATCAACATACCATCCCAGATGCAATTCAAATGCAAATGAATCTTGGTCGGTTAAGGTTGGCAAATGGACATTATGAAGGAAAGTTATTGGCCATCGATCCGCATCGTATCGTTACCTATTCCAAGCGGGTGATGCCTAAGAAGAAGAAATTACCAGAAGAACCATCTAAAAAAATGTTACAGACATTTTTTTGTATTGATGCAAAAACAGGGCAACCCTATGGACACTTGCTGGGTTCTTCCGGCTTCACTGCAACAAAAGCTGCCATTGATTTATTAAACCTGGCTAACCAGATCAATCCTCAATCGACTGTAATTTTAGCCGATTCGGAACATTTTACAGATGAACTGTTATCATTTATCAATTACCATCCTAAATTTGATATTCTTATCCCGGTCCCTTATACAGACAAAGTTCAAAAGATGGTCAAATCATTGACCTATAAAAGAATGTGGGCCGGATAGGCAATTGCCTGCACGGACTATATGTTTAGGAGTAATCAAAATAAATTTATGCTTTTGGTGGAACGTACAGGGGAGATACCTTCGGAATATCAATACAAAGCATTTATCAGTACAGCTAAAGAATCTGTTCTAACAATGCTTACAGAGGATTATTGTAACCGCTGGAGTATTGAAGAGTTCTTTAATTTTGAGGGAAATTTGGGATGGAACAGGGCTTCGACAATGAATTTGAATGTCAGGTATGGTAAAATGTCGTTAGCTATGATTGCTCAAGCCGTCATTTATCAATTACGACAAGAACTACCGCCACCTTATAAGCAATGGACAGCAACTTCTATGGCCGAAAATATCTTCCGTGGAATCGATGGAGACCTTAGAGTCATCGATGATAAAATTGTTGTTACTATGTACAATGTTGCAGAAAATTTAAATCTTCATAAACATTATTCAGATTTACCTTCTAGGTTAGAACAACAAGGAGTTGATCCAAGAATACCTTGGTTATATGGATTTAAACTTGACTTCAAATTCAAATAACCAAATGTAATATAAACATGTGTTAAAAAAACACTGACCACTCGGGACGTGCAAGGGACTTCCACCCTCTGGAAAACTTTGCACACTTGATTTGTAACACATGAAAAAGATTTGTATTTTTGATCTTTTTCTACAGCTTACAACAAGTGTGCGCTGCATGATGCTCATGCAGGGCACACACGAGCTGGCAGCCTCAATGCGGGTGGTTTCTAAATGCTGGCATTAACCAAACCTGCAAACGATAAAGGAAAGGAAAAGAAACAACAAGTAAACCCCGCACTGCGGCTGCTGGCCCAACGTTGGGCTCAATTATAAATAAAATTCAATATTCTATGAAACCTTTCTTTCTGCTTCTTACTTTTTGCGTTCTTCTCGTTTCATGCAAGGGCCAATCATATAAAAAAAATAATTCCACTAAACTAAAGGCTAATTCTAAAATTGAAATAAGGAGATTAAATGATACTACAGAATCAATATTATTCTCTTTTGGATTTAAAAATTTCAATATTAATGAATTGAAAAAGTGTTTTAACGTAAATGTAAAAGTTGATAGTCTTGACGAGTATTTTGAAGGATCATTAAGTAGAACATACAAGTTCTTTGATAATCATTCATTCATTTCATTTTTTGTAAAGCCATATGACAAAAAAGATTCATATTTTTATCTTAATTCTGCAAGCATTATAAATGGTTTTTTGAAAATGAATGAAGGGTTTGACTTCGACATGGATAGAAAAATATGCTTTCATAAACTTGGCTTAAAGGATTCAATTTGTGATACTTTGTCTTTAATTGAAGGTGACATGGCTATAACATATACATTTATCTTTAAGGAATCTAAACTGTCAAAGATTGAGATTGAATCTGAGCAAGATTAAAAATAACTGAGCCCAACATGCCGCTAAATCGCAACAAAACCAGCGTTAACCGTGCTTTTCTGAGGTTCTACCTTTGATGCGTTTAGTGGCCAAACAGCGTTATGGGTAAGGTGGAATAAAGATTATTTCAATAATTGATAGGTAGAACAGTTTTTTATCTAAATTTAAGGTATCACAAATTGTGATACCTTAACCATTATAATATGAATCAATTACAAATCATTAAGGAAGAGAACATTGCCAGTCATATATACTTTTTAAGAGGTCTGAATGTGATTCTTGATTTTGACCTTGCATCATTATACGGTGTTGAAACACGGGTATTAAAGCAGGCTGTAAGACGAAATCTAAAACGGTTTCCGGATGATTTTATGTTTGCATTGAATGAAACTGAAATTGATTTCGTGGTATCACAAAATGTGATCCCTTCAAAAAGGTACCTTGGTGGCGCTATTCCATATGCTT
>JAHEYR010000053.1 GCA_023251485.1 Bacteroidales bacterium | reverse complement strand
GCAAATCAAGAGCAGGACCTTGAACTCAATTGGGTCGAGTTCGTGAATCCAAAAATCTAGAATGACGTTTGGAATTTGAGTGGTGTTGGGTTCATGGATGAGATTATTTTTTGATGCCATTTTATTTTCCTTAAAATTTTTCGAAATGAACTTGCAAAAAATCTAATCGAATGGCAAAATGATAATCGCAAGTGCGTCACTTTGTCTAACTGAGGTTCGTAACCCTGTTTTTCGATTAGATGAATTTGTGGTTCATTGAGAGTGTTGTTTGATTTCTTGAGGTGTTCAAGCTCATTAAGGTTTTTAACAAGCTCTCTTTGAACTTTTTTAGTTTTATTAAAACTAAAAAGAGACGCTTGGAAGTTAGATGTCACCCTAACTTCGTGGTGTGTGTAGAGTAGAGAATCTGTAGCGGAACAATCCGAAAACCCTTCGTTAATACCGAAGGGTTTTTTTATTTTATGGATCTGGAGTTTCGCTTTTGTTTTCAAGAATATTTCCCCATGTAAGGGCGGATAAATTTTTGCTTTGGCATATTTACTACTAAGCCGGCTTCTCTTAGAGGAGCCATTTTGTCCCAGTGTTGTTGCTCGTACCGGTTCATACACGGAGCTTGATAGAATTCATTTGCAATCATAGCCATCGCGCATAGTATTGGATAATCACGAACATCATCTTCCTTTAATAAGTTTTGTGCTTCTAGTCCAATGTCGGACGCTTTTGTGGATAAAAATAGTTTATTACTTAATATCATTTCTTTTAATAAGGGTATTCCTCTTTTTGTCCACTTCATATCGGCGCGCGCTTTTGTGATACCTGAGATAACATCGGAAAATGACTCGGTTTCGTCAAAAACGACCTTTCGCCATGACTTTTTAAAGACACAACTGTATTCTTCCATTTTTTCGCACATTTGGCCATAAATTTCTTCATAACTTCGATTCCAAATTCGATTTATATGTTGTGATTCGAGGGTATAAATCTGGGTTCCGGTGAACCTTGAATGAATCATAACGTTATAAGTTACAGTGATATGATGATCTGTAACGACAACCCCAAGTATGGGCTGAAATGACGAAATATCAAGCGATTTTAATTTTAAAATCATCTGATCGAATTCAATAAAACTTACATCTGGTAGTACACGATCATCGGAGCGGAAGCAATCTTCGGCCATATACTCGCGAAGCCAGACATCCTCTTTTTTGGCAGCGATCAATTCGAGACGCTTGTTATCTAACCATCCTTTCAAGTGAGGAAGAGACGTGTTAACGTAGGATGAGTACTTTACGGTAAATCCGTTTGGATTTTTTCTGATTCTCTCTTCCCATTCGTGATAGTGATTTCTTTTCCTTGGAGGGGTTCCTGTCATCACGCAAATTGCATCCGGTTTAGCCGCTAAGTTGGGCTCCATCGCGTCGAGATATTCGGCAGAGGCATCTTGAACTTCATCGACGATGAGAAGATTGGGCTGCGTTCCGCGGCCTCTAGCTTCATTCCACGTTCCGATTATTTTTATGCTAGATCCATTGACAAAAGTGAGCATAAGTTCTCTCTTGTCTATGTGTGAGATGTATTTGTCGTACATATGGGAGTCTTGAGCATCACACCATTGAATTCTCTTCTCATCCCAGTATACCTCTTTACCCAAAGTAATGGTTGGTAGGCATATGTAGACAGTTCTACGAGACTTTTTCATGCAGAACTTCCACGCGATATCGATGTTCGTGGTAGTTTTAGACCCTTTTCTTCCTATTCGGGCAAAAATATATTTTTTATCTTTCTCAAAAACCTCATCCAAAATTATTTTTTGCGCTTCGTTATGGGTTCGCAGTTCCGCCCAGTCTTTTAAAAATTCTTGGTACAGTTTTTCTTCGTGATCTACTTCAACGACAGGATCTTCAACTTTTTTTTTCCGATATCTTTTAACCGGATTCACTGAGGATTGCTCTTTATAAAATGACATAGATAAACTTTTTATTTACATTTTTAATGTTAAGATGCTATTCATGCGAATAACACACATATACTGCTAGGAATATCATGGCTATTCTTTTTTTAGCGATCGTTTGTTTATTGGTGAACGCTCTTATTTTCATTTGTGTTTTAAACCTCAGAGACCATTTAAAACACCACCAAGCGATCCTTTCACAGCAATACGATGTGATAAATAAATTTTTATTGAAATTACCGACTTCTGAGGAGCTAGCAAACCTCACAAGACTACGTAGAGTCGAAAACTCAGGAATCCATGATAACTTACTCAAACTTCATGGTGAAATTGAAAACGCTAAGAACGAACTAATCGATTTGTTCCAAAAAGAAAAGGTAGAATTAGCTCAAATGAAGGCCAGAACTACAGACACTTTTAAAAATTTGAGAGCGGCATTTAAGTCTACCGGAAAAGATCAACAGGATGATGATTGATGGGAGACAACACTCAGTCACAAAGATACTTTCTTCAAAGACAAATTCCCTATGTCACTCCATTCTATGCAATAGACAAAAACGATCAATCCATCCTCGATTGGATGCGCGAAACCGATATCAAAATGACTGCTTTCTACGATCCGTTGTTCAGAGAGCAGAAAAACAATCTTAGAATATTCTTAAACGTAGGTTTAAACCCCAACTTCTTTTCTCCATTGGTTGCTACATACCTACAGCAGGGTTTGATATACGATGCTCCGGATGATATCGATATCAATGAGTGCTATCGCGTAGTCATGGAGCAGGTTAGTTTAATCGTTTCTAATGAACTTGTTCCTCAAGTTCTTCCGAAAAATGACGATTATAACGATAAAATCGCTGCAAAGATCACTAGAGAGTGGTTAGAGTCCATGAACTATGATCTAGATATGGATATTCAAAGGATCAAGTGGGAAATTCAAAAGAGTATCTTCGGGGAATCTTTTGTCGTTCCTGAATGGGACGAGGATAAGGGAGAACTGCTTCCGGAAGCTAAACAATACCAGAATGAAGATCTCCCTTATCTCGATGAGAATGGCAGAGAAGTGTTCGATGAGGAAGGTCAGCCGTTTAAAATCAGGAAATTTCTCAGACAAGGCGACCCTGATCTGAAAAACCCGATGCCTTTCGAGACTATTATCGATCCTCAGCCTACTTTTGAGAAGGCTAATTGGTTTTATTGGGTAGACTGGGTTGAAACTGATTATTTGAAGATGAAATTCAAAAAAACCAGCTTCAAAGACAATCCACAGCAACAAAAGTTCGATGGGATGACGAACAGCCAAAAAGGCAATCCAAATCATACCAAAGTTTTTTATTTCTACCATAGAAGTCATCCATTCCTTCCGAATGGACGGTACATTATGTGTACTGAGAACAACATGTTGATTAATAAAACGCTTGAAGATCAACCCTCATTGCTTGAAAGCGGTAAATTGCCATTAATCAGATTTATTGATCTGGAAATGGGAATTGGAAGCCGCGGAGCGCCTATTTTATTTAGAAACCTTCGTCAGATCGTTTCAGGATACAATAGATTGACAAATCAGATCTATCAAAACCTCCAAGCTGAATCTCCGAAGCTTTTAGTTCACGAAACGGCTGCGGTGGATGCTCAAAGGATGCCTACCGGAACATTGGCGATGGAGTGGAGAGGAAATCACCAACCTGTTTGGACGGTTCCTCAGACAAATACCACGTCTATTTTCAAATTCCGAGAGGATTTAAAGCAAAATATCATCGAAATGGGAATGTCCACCCCGATTGTCCGAGGTCAGACTCCGAACGCGCAGTTGGATAGCTTCATCGCTCTTCAACATTTCGAAGATCAGCGTGTTCAGCTAGCCGCGCCGGCCATCAAGCAGCATATTAAGGCTATGGAGCATTTGTTCCGCCGATTGATCGCTCTGGGCAAGGACAATATCGACAAGGACGACCAGCGCTTGATAAAAATCATCGGAAAAAATAACCGATACAGCTTGAAATTCTTTAATCCTGAGAATTTGGATAAAAACTACGATGTCAGCATCACCACGACAGGAAATCTGGCAAATTCTAAGGCTGCAAGGACTCAATTTATGCTCACGATTAAACGTGAGTTCCCTAATTTGGTGGACGACCAGATGTTCATCGATAATTTGGGTATCGGAAACTCTGAGAAATTCCAGAACGCGATCACCTCCGCGATCAACAGCGCGGAAGCTGAGAATGAAGAGATGCTAGAAGGGGTTCCAGTCGAAGCGCCTGAGCGCTATGAGGATCTCATAGCACACTGGGATGCTCATAGAATACCATTACAGGGTCAGGAATTTAAACACGCCCCAGAGCATGTTAAAATTCTATTTGAGCGTCATATTACAGCCACAGAGAAGCTCATGTACGAGCAGGCGACAGAGTCGCCTACCTTTGCGGCCAGATTAACAAATCTACGACAATTCCCGATGTTTTATACCCCGACACCGATGAACGAGCCTGTCCGACAAATCGAAATGGACAGCGATCAAGAGCTTGGAGGAGTTCCAGAACAAAAGTCTACCCCGGCGGAAATGGAAGCTCCTCCTTTTAGTCAAGAAGAACCCCTAGACGAGGGAATCGTCGAACCAGAAATGAACCAACTTAGCCCTACATAGGAGATTTGGATATGACAGCAGTGATGCAGGATACCCAAGATATTGTTAAGAGCCTAACTCAGCAAATTATAGAGAAGAGGCAACAACAAAGAGAGCAAAAACCGGAGCCATCCAAATATCCTATCGACCAGCAAGACTCGGATGCGGATACCGAAGCGACTCCTCAATATAACGAAGAGAAGAAAAACGGTTTCAAATTCCAAAAAGGCGATAAAAATTGGGATGTGGACGATGATGCCGAATTTGAGTTCATGGCGGATAAGCGACCGATAAAAATGACTCTAAAAGAAATGCGAGATGCGGCAGCAGGCGGCATCGCAGTTCGAAATAGAATGCGTCAGGTTGCAGATGAAAGAAAGGCTCTTAGTGAGCCATTTAAAGACTTTAGCAGAATCGCCAAAGATGATCCGTTGGGGGCTCTGCAAAAAATGTTTGGAGCGATCCAGACAGTTGACCCCGATGCTGATTTTAACGAGTTTATCTCTGATTTGGCTAGACAAGCGCAAACTGTAGCCCATATGGAGCCGAATGCGCGAAAAGCCTATCAATTGGAAAAGCAGTTAAAAGAGAAAGATGAGCGATTGTCGGAAGCCGATCAATTGCAAAATCTAGCAGAATTGAAACAAGAGTTGATGGAGTCAGGGCTGCCCGAAGCTAAAATTTATGAGTACGGACAGCAAATTTTGAACCATCCAGTTTTATCGCAAAGCGTTGAAACTGAGGAAGACCTCATGGAAAGAATTGCCGACTTAGCCGAAGAAGTGGATGCGCAAAAAGCTTCATTTGAAGCCCTGCGGAAACACCAACCTGCTATGTCTGCTCGTGATCCTCTTGTCTTTGAGTTGTCGAATCTACTTAGAGCTAATCCTGATTTCGATCAGCAAGATCTTGACGATATTGCTTCCGAAGTCATGGGTTCGGTACAGAGAGCAAAAGCTGCTCAAAAGCTGTCGAAAAGACAGCGGACTTGGACGGGCACAAGAGATCCACAATCTACCCCCGATTTTTCCAAGATGAAGCCTGTAGATGCCTTGAGATACCAAATTGAACAAAAGAAGAAACAACAACAAGCACAAAAAAAATAGGATAAATCATGAGTTCAGTCGTACAGCAGTTAAGTCTAGCTGATCTTTCTAATCTTTATCAAACCTCATACGGGGGTTTTGAAGTAGATGCTGCCGGTTGGGATAACCGTCAGTTGATCGGTACTATCCGAAAAAACCAAAAATTTAACGGTAATAAGCTAGTGATGGCTCAATTACAGGACTACGGCGGAGGCCAATCTTCCGGTTCGTTGCCTGCATCGAGCACAGCGGCTATTATTCAACCAGAGCTATTCGCAAAAAGCGTTTACTCGACTACGGTTATCGATAACCAGTCTATGAAAGCCGCTCGACGAGCAGGAACAAACCTTGGAGCGTTTGAAGACGCTACAGAGCTTTCCATGCAGATCTTGAAAGAAAGCTTTGCGATGCAAATTGCTCGTCAGTTCTTTGGAAACGGTTCTGGTTCTTTGGGTGTGATCCAAACGGTCACCACAAACGCTCCGGGCGATTATACTATTCTAATCACAGCCGCAAGTTACATTGAGGCTAACTGGATTCTGAATGACTTGACTAACGTTGCATCGGGAACAGGATTGTTTCTGACAACAGAGATCGATCTTGAAGCTCGAACAATTCGAATTATTAGACAATCTGGTGCGGATGTTCCTCTAGCAGGACAAAACATCTACAAGCAGAAATCTAAAGATAATGAAATGTTAGGGTTGAAGGGTGTGGCGGACGCTGTAGCTCCACAATCGCTATATGGTGTATCTATTGGATACCGTTGGAAGCCGGTTGTATTGGATGCTTTGGGAGCTTCACCTAGCTTGCCTATGTTCCGTCAGTTAGATCAAAGAATGCGTTTTCAAACTCGTGGAGTACTTCCTACAGATTACATCTTTAGCGCTAGCGCTTTGACTCAGTTTGAAAACTCCGAAGATCAAAAATCGATCATCTATGTTGAGCCAACTATCGCTCCAGAGCGTGAAGCTGGATCTCAAGTGGCTGCGATTAAACTGAACGGAAGGCTCATTAGAGTGCATTGGTCTCCGTGGATAGAGAACGATAGGATCTATGCCGTTAACCGCAATAAAATCAGCCTTGAATTGCGTCCTGAGACGGTTGGGGCTGGAGAAGAGTGCGGTGGATTCATTGAGAACGGGGATTCTATCTTTTTCCCTCTTCAAGTCAGTGGCACTCCGCTCGACAGCTTTGCAATGTTCTACTCGACTTATGGAAATTTTTATATTCCACCTACGTTCTTGGGAGTTATTAAAAACCTTTCTACAGTTATTTAGGAGGATTAATGGCTACACAAGATTCCTTTCCGATTTTTGCGGATCAGGGTGGAGGTATGCTCCATGTATTCAAGATCGATGGCTCGGAAGTGACGTCTGTGCAGAGTTCAGATGGTTTAGATGGTCGTGGGCAACAGCTCGCGACCATTGCAGACTCTACGAACGTTCAGACGATACTTTTTAAAAGATCGATGAAAGCTGCCTATATTTGGGCGCAACCATTGACCGATAATGGAGCTGCAACGCTTGCGTTGACAACTTCAGGCGATCAAGTGACTGGGTTCACATTGACCGGACTAGAAAGGGACGATAACACGACCCCTCTAGCCGATCAAGATTGGTTCATATTCGTATTCGAATATCAAACCACTCAATACGTACAGTAAAACAAGGAGAAATCTCAAATGTCGAATTCAGGAAATTCTTTAAAAAATGAAGAGATACGCGAGATTTCTTCCTCTGATCTTACTACTGATTATCAGGATCTAGGGGCTCCCTCTCAACATAGAGGGTTCATTGTCACGATATTCAACACCACAAATGGAGATGTTTATCTAAGACGAAATACTGATCCTGTAGGAGTTAATACAAAAAGACAACCAAAGGCAAGTGGCAGAATCACTGATTCTAAGACAAATGATGGGGTCGAAGCTCCGGGAACACAATTTAGCGTTAAATGGGCTGGAACACCTCCAGAAGAACCTACCGGAGATTTTTGGTTGGAGTATGAATACGTATGAGCAATATACAAACTCTCAGTCAAACAGGAGATACTCCTCCACCCGGAGATATAGTAAATATGTCTCCATACATTGTTGGAGAAACTAATTCTGATTTTACAGATATTCAACCAGCTATTGACGCCGCAGTTTTAGCAGGATATAATTCAAGTAATCCAGTTAACATTTACGTTAAGCCGTCAAACGCAACATATGTTAACGCGATCACAGGTGCGGATGGAATTAACATTGTGGGCTTAGGGTACTGCTTTAATAGTGCTACAGGATTATTAGAATCAAATTCTGTTCGTGTGTATGCTCCATATACTCATCCAGATAATGCCACTTGTACTATCCAAGGAATTTCCTTTAATGGTCAGAATGTTGAACAGCAAGGTGGAACTTTATATCTTGAAAATTGCACTTTCCCTGCGAGTGCAACCATTCTATACACTGGGGAAACCACTAAATCTACAGTTTTAAATAATTGCTATGCTAGTGGGGTGGGTTCATTCTTTTCAGATGATACTCAAGCGCAATTAGTTAACATAACAATAAATAACTGTGCTTCCGATAAGGTTTCAGCTAGCGTATTTTCAACTGCTGTAACCGCTAATATCATAATCGATGGGTACACATTTTCTGACCAAATTACTATCCAAGGGGATTCTTGCAGTCTTAATGTCAGCAATTGCCAAGATACTAAGCTAACAGGAAGGCAGTATCCATTTAATATGAACGCAGCAACAAACGGAACTTTTACAGCAAGAAACTTCTCAACAATCAACGGTTTAGGAGACTTCTCAGGGTGTACTATGGTAACAGTTGTTAACTGTAAAGGCGATTGGGTTAACACCAATATACCTGATGGATGTCAATTTGGAATTGGTAGTGTGACAAACGTGGTTAATGGTGGCGGAAGCTTTTTCGATACGTTTATCGAGGTTTCATCCCGAATAGGATTTAAAGCTTCTAATCCAGAGTCTGGACAAGCCTATATTTCAACAACGGATGATACTGAAACAACAATTTTACAAGTAGAATTGTTAGACAATACATCTATAACTCTCACAGGAAGGATTAATGCGTCTTCATCAACCCATTTAGATGCATGTGGAGGAGATTTTTTAATTGTTGCAAATAGACCCCCAGCTGGGCCTGGAGTGATTGTAAGCACAGCCGATATAAATGTAAAAAGTACCACAACAGCAACGTTTGATGTTAGTATAGACAACTCTTCCCCCGCTATTAGCTATATTACAGTCACTGTTACAGGATTGATTGCTACAGATTATAATTGGGCTCTTTCATATGAAAAAATTAGAATGATAGATCAAAATTAGGGGTTTTAACTATGCCAATAAACTTAAATGACATTGTCTATGCAGGCGCATTCCGAATAGATCCATCTACAACTAATCAGGCTGCCGATGCTCAAACGGGAACGGGAGTATCATTGCTGAATGGTGTGGGAAATCCTAATACTTTCTATTCAGCGAATCCAAGTTCTTTATTTTTCAGTAGAGATACAGGAGATATCTATAAAAAATCTACTGGAACTGGAAATACTGGATGGGAACTAGTAGGAAGCACAAGCTCTGATTTACATTCATATAAATATATTGTAGGTGATGTAAATAATGGCGCTAATTTTGCAAATTTAGCAGACGCTTTAGCAGGGACTACATCTGGAGATATAATTGCATTTCAACAAGGAACTTATAGCATTGGAAGTGTAACCCTAACAACTCCCAGAAAATTTGTTGGAATGTGTGCCGCTCAAGGAGCTGTTCTATTGACAGGAAAATTCAGTGACGGGGGTACTACCATGACATTGTTTTTTCAAGATGTCACAGTACAAACAGACTCGGATTATATCATAGAACTATCAGGAACCAATTCTGGAGCAGTTTTTTACAATTCATTCTATAAATGCGCTAATTTCATTGGTGCAAATATTTCCGCTTCAGCCACTTTGACATTTATGTATACTGATGGTGGATTAGATACAACAGGAATTAGTCTTTGGACTGGTTCTGGGGCTATTCTTTCGTATAATTGCAAATTTAGTAATCCTGGAGGATCTACAACACAATCTTCTACATCAGGAACTCAAAATCATTATAACTCGATTTTTACGATGCCCCTACTTCAATCTGGTGTTGGAGGTCTATTGATGAGAAATTGTACGATAGATACAGCCGATCAAAACGTAGTTGGCGTCACTACATCGGGATCGGGATCATCGAGATTGACCGGATGCGATTTAGTCTGCGGAACAGCATCGTGCATTAGTGTAGGTACAGGAAGTTCTATGATTGCTATGAATAATAATATTACCTCTACTAACACAAATGTCTTCACTGGACTTGGAACAATTGCAACAGGGGGTAACGTATGTACGAATTCATCGGGAAATAACGTATCTGTATCCAGCAACCTTACAACTATTTAACGCAGGGGCATGAGTCGGAATGTCGAAGATTTTTAAAAACGTAAACATGATTATTTGGATCATCAATATCGTCAAATTGAATTATTTTGACACAATAGACGCCATCGGATCTTTGCCAAAACTCCGCTGTAAAATGCTCGGACTCTTGTCCTGATGTAGACATAGCAGCGTTAGCATAGCAGGTAAATGATAGACATAGGGTTATAATATATTTCATGGTGTTCTCCTTGGGTACTATGAAGTTTAGGATGAAATGCATAAAAAGTCAAATAAAATGGAGAGTGTAAAATGACAATGGATATCTACAATACGTTTAAAACATTGTTTTTTGTTTTTTCATTAATATTTATGACGGCGTGCACCTATAACGTTATCTTGACAGATACTCATGGAGTCGCCACAGACATTGTAGATGAGACATCATCCGCACAGGCTGATATTAAGCCAAATATCGAAATACCGCTTGTAAAGTAGGGTAAAATGAATTTTTTGAAGTGTGTTTTTGGAACGTCCATGAGCAGGGCTTGCGTTTTGATAGCGCTTGCCCTTCTTTCTCTGTATCTGGTAAAGGTTTTGCATTTTAAACCAGACAATCCAATAGAGCAGGTAGTTGAGGAAGCCATAGACGAATCTACAGGAATAAAAATAGATCTAACCCCCGAAGAGGAGAAATAAAATGGCAGAACCAATCTCAGGCTCAATGATGGCTCTTGCCGCGCTCTCAGCATTAAGCTCTGGAACGCAGGGGGTTGCTGGCTATATGTCGGAAAAGAAAAAAGCAAAAAACGAAAAGAAAAAAATTAGAGAAGTAAAAAGAAAAACCTTCGCGGACTTGCTAAATGAGGCTTTAAATCGTAGTCACGATACAGCTAAAGATACTAGACGTTCGCAAGCGGATTTATCGGGAGCTAGGGCAAAGGCTTTACAGGAAGCAGCAGCCGGAATTAGACAATCATTGGCAAAGTGAGGAAATAAATATGGCTAAATCAAATCGTAGCTCGCTTATGAAGACATTTAGAAAGTCTTTCAATCGAGGAGATTCAGATATCGAGGAAGGCATGGAAGATGAAGAAGTCAAGCCCATGACACTTTATCAAAGCAAAAAAGATCGTAGAGTGTCTCTAAACAGAGATTTCGATGATCGAACCGAGCCGCACTCCCAGATTTACGGATCAGATGGAGAGTCAACGGACGAGGATAGACTTTACGGAGAGAATGATGAAAGTAACGATGAAGGCTACGATTCAGTTTCTCCGGAAGACGACGATGAGTATGAGAGAGATCAGAGAAAAGAGATCACTCAAGGCGCGCAACCGTCCTCGATCCCTAAGATGCCTAAAGATCAAAGAAAACGTATGTCGATTGCTGTTTTGACCAAAAAAATGACAAAGCCCAAAAAAGCTAGTTATACATAAAAACAACAATAACTGTGTATAAGTGAATATAAGGGGTTAAAATGGCAACTAGACGTACAGAATTGTTAATAGCAGCATCGCGATCGCTTTCGTATACGGAAGACTATTCCCTAACCGAAGGATGGAATAACAATGTTGCTGTAGATCTAATGAATCTGGGTCTGGATAAGTTGTACATGGCTATCACAGAGATAGATAACCCTGCTAACATTGAAGAGTACTCTCAAGATACAGTGGCAGGTCAACAGTCATACGATATTCCTATGGACGTACAGTTGTACGTTAGAATCATGGATGTTAGATATCTGTGGGGAACTCAGGCGTATGAATTCGTTACATTGCGTCAAGGAATGATTCAGGATAGGTTAGACTATCCAATTAACGTTCCTGACACATACTGCATTAGAAATGGAAAGGTCTTATTAAGTCCGGCTCCATCGCTTTCTAAGATTGGTGGTTTAATAATAAACTACCAAAAAAGAATGCGAAGTCTTGATATAAGAAGGGGAAGAGTTGTATCGAGAACAGCTTCTCCGGTATCCTTCACTTTATCTTTTGTAGCTCAGAGTCAAAAAGATACAGATATGCGAGAGAACGCAGAAAGCGTTTTGGATAAAGTGGACTATTGCTGCATCGTAGATGTTCATGGGCTTCCAATAGTTAGCGGAATTCCCATTTTCAATTATGATTTCAATACTCAGGTTATTAACGCGCTTCCGGATTATGTTATTCCTCCAGCTCAGTTGGCAGCTCTCGATCTAGCTTTAATGAGCGGTGCTCAGCTATATGTAACTCAGGGTATCTATTCCTCAACACATTCACAGCTTGATAGCCAGTGCGAGGACTTTTTGATCGAATTTACCGTGAAACGGTTCCTTCGATTACAAAGTAACACCTCAGAAACGGTTCAGGCGATGGAAGAAGAAAAACAAGTTCTTGAGAGACTTGTCAACGCTTATAGACGTTATAGACCCACTCAATATCCTATTCGATGGATTCAGAATTGGCGGCAGTCTTCCTACCCATTTGGATCTAGGGGGGTGTTTTGACAAACCACGTTATCACGAAAGACTACCAGCAGTTAAAAGGATTCTCCACAGATTCTATTTTCAAAAGACCGGCTTTTGTTTCCGATATCTGCGTCAACGTTAACCGGCTTCCAGATGGAACGTTTGCTCCGAGAAGAGGTTATCAGTTTGAAGCCGCTGGCGTGGGTGGTTTGGGAAATAGTATCTACGAAAATCATATAGACCACTCTGTACAAGCGATTTGTATAAACGTAGACGGTAATCTGTACAAAAAACACAAAGCCACCATAGATATCGCGTTCACAGGAACCGATCGACATGAGTATGTGGCCTATGAAATATTTGTCGATCCACTAGTTTCATCTGATAATCAAACTTACCGATTCGATCCCTATTCAAACATTGCTCAAACAGCCCAGATTACCGATTCAATCAATTTCAAAATGGGTAAAGTGACGGCGTATAACGGAATTTCAATAGGAACAGGGTCAGCAACTTATAGCGGGGTTCTTCCAGGAGCGCCGCTTGCTCCGGGCAGCATAGAAATGAAAGATGGGGCTCTGATTATATACGATAACCCATCGGGATCAGATACCGGAGACGGAACGTTTTCTGGGGACGTGGGAGTTGGGGTCAATACCATTAACTATACCACTGGAGCATACACGGTTACATTCTCAGGGGTCACTGGGTCTGTGATCGGGAACTATAGAAGCGCTTTGATTACTCAATTTAATGTTGCTATGGGTAAGGGATACGGGGTTTCATCCCCTTATTCCATTACTTCGTTAGTGGGAATGCTGAATTCTGTTACCGGAGTTGTTGCTACTCCGAGTGGACAAACGAATTATCCGGGTGCTTTTATAGAAGTTTGCGACATTACTATAATTCCAGATAAAAAAACCGCTGTTTTAACGTATTACTACTGGCTATCTGTTAACAGAACGCTTGCAGTAACTTTCCCCGGATTAGTTGCTAGCTTGGTTACAGATGCTTATAGAAATGCTACATTTGCAGCCTATCAACAAGTCATTTATATTGCCAACCCCTTTGATCCTGTGCAAAAATACGATGGACAAACCGTCTATAATGCCGGTATGCCAAACGGCGCGATGCCATCCGCGGCAGCAGGAACGACAGGGAATGTGGATACTGGAGATCACACATACTATATCACTTATGAACAGATAGACGCTTCAGGAAGGTTAGTGGAAGGGGTTATTTCCGATGGATACACTATCACGCTTATCACAGACTCTATTGTTGAAGTAACTGTAAATAATCTTATTCAAGGTACAGGGTGGAATACAAATTGTGCGATCATCGCGTTTCCTCAACTGACAGCTAATACGATCATTGTTGAAACTGGTCATACAATGCAGGTAGGTGATAGTGCGTTTCTTTTAGACACTTCAGGGAACCCTCACACACGATTAGTTACAGCTGTTACGTCTATGAGCATTACAATAGATGGAGCTCCGATAAACGTAACAAACGCAACGGACTGGCAGAAAGCTATCTCTAATAACCTTAAAATAAATATTTACAGAACTAAAGCATTAGGATTAGAGCCGTTTTTTGTGTTTTCTATCCCGAATAATTCTTATCAGGCTACTACTACCTATGAAGACAATGTTGCGGACGCTGATCTCAATCAACAGTACATTTTCCCATCGAACAGACATGATCCTCCACCTACTGTTGGAGTGGTTTTTCCGTTTAACAATTTAGTTATTTATACCGCAGATCCTAATAACGACGACTTTGTTTGGTATTCTGATCCCGATCAGCCGGAATATGTAGATCAACTGCAATCTCCAATTAACGAACCTAACAGGTTTTTAGTTCCCTCTAACTCTGACGATATAGTAGGGGTAGGGGTGGCCGGATCCACTTTAGTTATTTTTAAGAACCTTTCTATTTATGCAATCAGTGGAGAGATAGCTACAGAGCAGTATACATTGATAGCTGTTGCTCAAGGAAGCAATATAGGGTGCGTTGCACACGCTACAATCAAGTCTGTAGGGGAATTGTTATATTTTCTTCATACAAACGGTATCTACTCGATGTCTGAAACATCGATCTTCCCGACAGATGAGTTTGGAAATCCTATTGCCCTTACAATTCCTATCGACAAGTTTTTCAGAGATAACACTGGAGCCGGAGAGGTTAATCAACAATACGTTTTATCGAGAGCTGTAGCCACAAACTACACTAAAGACAATCAATACATTCTATTTTTACCATGCGAAACACCGTGTGGATGCCCTATAAACATTGCTCCAAGGGTCGCAAACGATAATTCAAGGATTTTATGTTATGATTATCAAGGAAAAAACTGGTTCGAGTGGACTAATATCAATGCTGCTGGCGGTATATACGTCAATGATGATAATTTATATTGGCAGGAACGGCGTGCCTCACAAACTGGAAAAGCAGTTTCTAAATCAGCAAAACAGCACAGACAGTACCTATTAATCGATCAAGCCGACCACGTTGTTCCGGTTCGTACTACATGGATATCATCGTGGGAAGATTACTCTCAGCCTAGAGTTAGAAAGAAATTCGTTCGAGCGGCTCTGTTATTCGACAACATTTCTAGTCGATTCCAGACTAATTTGCCTAGGATGTTTTTCTTTACAAGCATCGATTGGAATACCGGTACTGTTGATACTCAATCAATTATCACAACGGAAGTTAACGCCCGTCCGTGGAGCATCTCTGATTGGAGTTGGACGACATGGTCAGGATATCAAGACACTTTTGTTGTAATTCCACTTAAAAACGGAACTGTGACGAAATCCATTCAAGTGGGTTTACAATTAAATCAATTAAATACAAGTTTCAATCTGCAAGGATTTCAATTAGAGATTTCTCCAGACTTTAGAAGGGTGATAGCGCGATGATTGTAAAAAACCCTCCAAAACTAGCTTCATCGGGCAATCTAGGACAGTATTTAAGAAATGAGATGTTTGCATGGTCTAAGAACGTTACTACAGCACTAATCAGACTAGATTTTTTAGACAATTTCCAGTCTTTTAGGGTTAATGACCTAACGATACCGCCCGGCGAAACCGTAAGGATTACAAACCCACTCCCTTTCGTCCCTAGTGCTAGAATTATCGTTAGACAGGTGGGAAATGGTTTGATTACGGACGGAGATTGGGATATACAGATTTTAAGGCTTATAAATAACGGAGCCGTTCCAGTGACGATTTCTGTTATTTTTTTTAAATGATAAATTCAGGTGTTTAAAATGGCATTTTTTAAAAAATTTTTAAATATTGTCCCCCTCCATCACGGAGTAAAATGGATAGAAAAGCGGAATAGACGAAAGGATAAGAAAAAAGCTAAAGTCAAAGCCGATAAAGAGGTAAAGCGGAAAGAGGAAGAGGCTATTCGAGATCAAGCCTTTCAAAACATTGAAAACACACCGCTTCCATCGAGAGAAGACACTCAAGAATTAGAAGGTCGATCTAACGAAATGGCGGATGCTGAAAAAGAGAGGCTTAAAGGTAATAGGGAGGCAAATAAAGAAGAGGCGATGGAGGATGTCACAACCAAAGTCCCCGGAATGGATCCACGCGAACGACAAGCCTTGCAGGAAAGAGCTAACGTACAGATCGGCGGACATTTAGACAACTATTCTAGGATGATGGCCTCTTCACAGGGAAGCAAGGGGATTAGGGGTGGTAAAGCTCAGGCAGATTTGAAAAGAAAATCCTTGAGTGCTCAGAATGAAGCATCTAGGGATATAATGTTGGAAGACGTAGCTCAAGCAAACAGAAAATTAGCTGCGTATTTGACGAGTTTAGAGGGTAAAGGGGCTCAAGATGTCTTGACTAAGGCTCAATATCGCGATTTACTTCAAGGGCAGCAGGACAAAAAGAAAGAGTCTGCATATAATCAATATTTTGCAAAATATTTTGGTAAGGTAAAACAATGAGAACAGTCAGGACAGGACGCGGCGTAGCAGATGAGAGAAATATTTTTGATGAACTCTCCATGCTTCAAAATCTAACTAATCAGCAGGACGGCGAGCAAATGCCTATACCGGCCGATCTTAAAGGCACAAGCGAAGAAAATATCGATTATAATAATGTCGCTCTTCCCCCTGAGCCTGGAGATGTACGTCAAAATCCTGATCCTGAACGATATCTGGAGAATCTTCGTAAAATCTCTCAACTGCCGATGGCAATGTCTGATAATGATGAGATCCGCCAGGATGCTTTAGATAATCTGCAAAGTTACGAGCCCCCTGAAGGTGGAATTTTAGATTCAGTGGGTGGAGCGGTCAAAGATTACGTTAAACCGTTTGCTACGAAAGAACATTGGCAAGGAAAACCTCCGGAGGTAGAAGTCGAGAAGGGCGCGATCCCACAAACGGATTCGGGACAGATGCAAGATCCTCTTGAATTTATCCGCTCACGAGTAAAAGAAGATCCATCTTTACTGCAATTATTGCCTAAAGAGACGCAGGATAAATTATCTCAGACTCCAGAGGAATCACAAAAACCATTCATGCCACCGTCACAGCAGGGTGAAGCGCAAGAAAAAAAACCGACAGTTCCAGTAGATCAGCCCATCCCTCCACAGATGATTGAAGAGTATCCCGATCAGAAACCAGAGTCCGGATCTATAAATAAAGCTGAATCCGATCCTCAAATTCTAAAAGATTTGCAGAGCCTAAGCGAAAATCCAATTCCTCCCGAACAGATGGAAAGAGCTAAGAAATGGGAAGAGATTACCTCGAAAAGCCGAGATCTTTGGGATGCAGAGGAACAAGCATTGATGACACAGGCTGAAAGCGGTCAGCTTTCTACTTTCGACAAGATAGCGTTAGGAATTGCCATAGCAGCGCCAATTTTGATCGCGCTACGTTACGGCACAACCGCCGGACTTATCGCCGCAGGAGAGGGCGCTAAGGGATTTGCAAGCGTTATGTCTAAAGACATGGCTAATCAAAGCAAACAGCAGGGCGCGGCACAGCAACGGCTTGGAGAGATTCAGCAGGAAAGAACTAAGCAGGCGGAGAGAGATATCGAATTTGACAGAAAGACGATGGACTCTATCCCAGATAAAGCCGCTAGGGACTTCTTA
>JAHEYR010000052.1 GCA_023251485.1 Bacteroidales bacterium | reverse complement strand
ACAATTTATTGTACAAAAAACAGGCGAAGTTAAAGAAGCTAAAATAGTTCGCGGAGTTTGTAAATCAATTGATGAAGAAGCATTAAGAGTCGTTCATTTAATGCCGGCATGGACTCCAGGGAAAAAAGACGGGAAACCCATCAATACCAGTTTCTGTATTCCAATCAAATTCCAGTTACAATTGAAATAATAGCCTGCTATAAACAAACTCATAATCACTTGAACCACTAAACAAATCCTTTCCTTGAGGAAAACAAATCCCTTCTTGCCTACGTAGAAGGGATTTTGTTTAGAATCTTATTGGCTGATTTTAGAATTGTGTTTCGCGAAGTTTCGCGATACATTAACCAAAAATATTAAATATCTATAAAAACAACTTTCAAATATAAAAAACGCCAATAAATACAATATGACAAGTATATTATGGCACTGTATTTGATGCAAAACAAAAAAATTATAAATTACTAAACCACCCAACCAATCTAGATTAAAATGAGAAAACTCCTCTGCTTTCTTGGCTTACTATTGTTGTGTTCTAACAATCTTTTTGCCCAATCAACGTTTCCTTCAAGAGCAACGATTAAAGGAGAAATCTGTGACACTGCCGGTATATACATTCCATCGACAATGGTCATGTTGCTAAACGCTAAAGACTCTACCCTTGTCAACTTCACCCAAGCTGATGAGAAAGGAGTATTCGAATTTAGAGGTCTCAAAAACAGTGGATACCTGCTAAAGGTGTCTCACATGAGTTACCTACCCTATCAGAAAAGCCTTAAAGTATCTGAAACCGAAATCAACGACCTTGGAAAAATCAAACTTAAATTAATCTCCAAACAGTTGATGGAAGTCGTTATCAAAGCGGCCAAAGCACCGCTCAAATTCAGAGGTGACACTATAGAATACGACGCCTCCTCATTCAAAGTTCCGCCCGGATCGACAGTTGAAGATCTCTTACGCAGGCTACCCGGTTTAGATGTCGATGCAGATGGTAACATCAAGTCGCAAGGAAAAGATGTCAAACGTATTTATGTAGAAGGTAAATCATTCTTTGGTGATGATCCTAAAAGTGTCACAAAAAACCTGGGAGCAGAAGCAATCTCCAAAGTACAGGTCTTTGACGAGAAATCCGAACAGGCAAAGCTCACCGGTATTAACGATGGGGTAAAAGATAAAGCCATGAACCTTGCGTTGAAAGATGCCTATAAAAAAGGATCTTTCGGAAAGCTCACTGCTGCCGGAGGAGATCAGGACAGATGGGCCATGCGTGGCAGTTACAACAGATTTAATAAAACACAACAGCTATCCTTTATCGGTTATGGAAACAACATCAATCAAACCGGTGTAAACTGGGAAGACTATGGCGAGTTCAAAGGTCAAAACACCTTCAATAACTACGACAACGGCGACTTTGGTTTTAGTAGTGGCATGTATTATTCTTATTATGGAGATGATATAGGCAACAATTTTGATGGTAGAGGACTCACCAAGAACTATGGAGCAGGAGTAAATTACAACTTCGACAATAAGAAAACCAAGTTCAACTCCAGCTACTTCTATAACGAAACCACACGTACTCTCGACCAGACATCAAAGAAAGAGACATTCCTTCAAAACACCAGCTTTAAGAATGCCGATACAACCCATGGAAAAGACTTCAGAGGAAACCACAGCGTAGGCATGCGCCTGGAACAGAATATAGACTCAAACGATATTATTATTGCAAAAGCCAACATAAAATTCAGTAAATCAACTGATAACAACTCGCTCTTTTCACAATATACTGATGCAAGTGATATCCCAACACGTACCCTAAAGACAGTGAGCGACAACAATCTGGATGCATGGAACATCACAAGTGCAGCTATCTATCGTCATCGTTTTAAAAAGAAAGGGGCAAACTTCGCTTTGAGTGGTGGTTTTAATACCAGTAAAACAGATGGTTTAGAAAATCCCTATTCGCTTAATCGCTTTTTTGAAGCCAATACCTATACCGATCAAATCAGAATATTAAGTAACAACAATAACAACACGTCTACACAATTCAAGTCGAGCGCGTTGCTTACCGAACCTTTATCAAAAAAATTCTTTTGGGAGGTCTTTTACAACTTTAGCACAACCCGAAACGTTCAGGACAGACTAACCGAAGACGCTGCGCTGCAGAACATAAGAGTCGATAGCTTAACCGCTTATTATACCAATGATGTATTATACAATCGAATCGGAACAAGCTTCCGTTACTCCAACAAAGGCCTGAATGCATCCGTGGGTGTTGCAGATCAAGAACTGCAACTCAAAGGAAAATACACCCTGCGAAAGGACATGCCCAATCTCAAAGATCCTATTGACAAAACTTACTCAAATTGGGTTCCAAATGTAGATATCTACTATCAAATTACAAAAACGGTCTATTTGAATTCAAGTTACAGTTTTGATGTCACAGAACCGACAGTTAGTCAGCTAATGCCTATTGCCAATGTGAATAATCTGGCATATCGTATTGATGGTAATCCTGATCTGCAACCACAACGCAGTCATTATATGCGTTTTGGTGCTTCATATTGGAACCAGGCATCACTGTCAAGTATATATTCAGGGATAAGCTATCAAAGCTATGAAAACCAGATTGTGTACAACCAAACCATAACCATGGTCGATAAAGTAGGGATGCAAACCGTTTCAACACCTGCAAATGTGAATGGTGGCAAGAGTTTTTCACTTTATGCAGGGATAAATTTCCCATTGGTGAAGACAAAACTCACCATGAATATCTATGGAAATCTTAATTTCGGCAAATCACCTACCTATATTAACGACATTGAGAATATCACCAAAAACAATGGATACCGCATCGGAACCTATTTCAACCTCACCCCTACGCCTAAATTATTGATGAGCATCAATGGGTCTATCAACTTTAACGATATCACCTACTCTATCAGAGAAGAGCAAAATCAGAAGATCAGAAACTATTCTTCAAGCACCTCTGCTAAATGGCAATTTGCATCAAAATCATATCTGGAAACCAACTTCGACTATTCAGTTTACAAGAATGCAACCTTTGGATTCAACCAAAGTATCCCGATGTGGAATGCCTCTATTCGCCAAATCATTGGTAAAGCCAATAGAATAGAGATGCGTCTGGCAGCTTTTGATATCTTCAATCGCAACCAGAGCATTTCGCAAACAGGAGCTCAAAACTACATCCTCCGCACCCAGGCCCAAACCCTTGCCCGATATTTCATGCTAAGCTTTAGTTACAATATCAGAGGATTTGAGACTAAACTAAAAAAGAATGGTGGAATGTTCTAGTAGTTCTATCCTTTATATTTTACACTTATAAAAAACATACGATGCAACAACATAATCAATCCACCCCGTTTAACGGGAATAATCAGAAGCAAAGATATTATAAGCTACTGAAAGCATTAGCCTTAACATTGCTTATGCTATTCTCAACAACGAGTTTTGCTCAAAAGATGGAAGGGACTGTGCGCTATCTCATGGCTCATAACTGGGTTAAGAAAATGGCAGCGGTCGATTATATGAGCAAACAAGCTGTCGATCGTTACGCCTATATGTGGGGCAATGAGGAGGAATACAAAACTTACTCCAAACTAACGCTCAATGCCACTCAATCCAAATATGAAGACTCTGAGGAGAGTGCGCAGAAAGATGATCCAGGATATTCCTGGTTAAAAGACGAATACGTCATCACCCGTAACTATGAAAAGAAGACGATGCGTGATGTCATCGATATGCTTGGCAAAACATATATCATAGAAGACTCGTTGCGCACGCCCAACTGGAAGATTCTAAATGAGATGAAAGAGATAGCCGGTCACATCTGTATGAATGCCTTTTGGAACGACACGGTTAAAAAGCAGAAGGTTGTTGGTTGGTTTGCACTCGACATTCCAAACGGTGGCGGGCCTGAACGATTCTTTGGACTACCGGGACTCATTCTTGAAGTCAATATAAACAACGGCGCATTAGTCATCACTGCCGATAAGATTGAGCAGAAGAAACTGACGACTGAACTTGATCTTCCCAAAAAGGTCAAAGGAAAGAAGATCAAAGAAGCAGCTTATTTCGCCATCCTAAGAAAGCACTTTGAGGAAAAACGAAAAGCTGAACAACCATCGTTCTGGAGTATACGGTATTAAAACTAATCAGTTGATCTGACAAGAGAAGGGCTGGTCCAGATTTAAAATTTGTACCAGCCCTTCTCTTTTTCCGTAGCCACACGACCGCTTTAAAATATCCCGTGATGTTTCAAATGGCAGTAATTTTGAAAGTTATAGATATCTTTTCCACAGACCTTCTATATTTACCAAATGAACGAAAAATGATGAAGAGATCATTTATTTGTAAGCCTAATCATATTCTATTCTTATCCTATTCTGACCCTATTCTTATTCTATACAAGTATTTGGGATAGAAAAGAATGAGTTTAGAAATCAGAAAGGATGAGCTTAAGGCTAGATGTAAATGATCTCTTCTTTATTTTTTAATTATTAAACCATGATCGCATATAGATCGAAGACCTTAAAGAAACACTCCACAACTATTCCGACTGATCCGTAATACAGATCTGCTGCTATTTCAAAAAAGTAAAGACATAAAAAAAAGCTTTACGTTAAAACGTAAAGCTCAAAATCAAAGTATGTTTTCAATGTAAGAGATTAAACTCGTCTAACATTTACTGCATTTAAGCCTTTTCTGCCTTCTTGAAGGTCAAAAGTTACTTCGTCATTCTCTCTTACTTCGTCAATAAGTCCTGAAACGTGTACAAAGAATTCTTTTTCTGATTTTTTGTCTTTAATAAACCCAAATCCCTTTGTGTCATTAAAAAATTTTACGATACCGTTATTCATAATAATGTGTGATAATTAATTCCGACAAAGATAAACATTAATAGATGGTTATTGCAAATAATTTCAAAAAAAATGAAATATTTTTGAAAAAAAATATTTTTTTTATTAAATAGCCCTCACCTATCAAATCTCAAATCAAACGAGACCATGCCCTTTTATTTCAAATCATCTGAATAACAATGACATATATTTATTTTTCATTTAACATCATAGATAAAAACTAAAAAGTATTACTTTTAGTCAATCAAAAAAAATATCACATCAATGAAAAAAACAGTTGCACTTTTACTATTTATATTCATTTTAGCTATTGGAAACGGACAAAAAACGTCATCTACGTTTCTAAATCTACAAAAAGCACCCGCTACAATTCTGGTTGAGACGAATCAATCCATAATAAAGCTCACAAAAAGAGGATCACAATGGATCGGAAATGATATCGTGATCAGTATCAATAATATTCAAAACAGCCTGGTGGTCGATCTCACCTCCACCCAACATCCTATAAAGAACATCTATCTGAAATGGAAAATACGCCCATCTATGGACATGGTCTATCTGGGTGATGCATGGGAGAGAGCTTATGGAAACCTCCAATGGCTTCCATTAGATAGTACACGCATAATGCCCTGGTATTTTCTGGCAAGCAACAAAACCATTACACATGGTTATGGTGTTAAAACGGGACCAAATGCAATGTGCAGCTGGAGAGTAACACCTACCGAAGCGATTCTCCGTGCCGATGTCCGCTCTGGTGGTGTTGGTGTTGAGCTAGGTAATCGAAAACTCCAGGTCTGTACCATCGTATCCAGAGAAGGCAAACCCGGAGAATCAGCATTTAAAGCCGCTCAAACCTTCTGCAAAGTGATGTGTCCCAACCCAAGACTTCCCAAACAACCGGTTTATGGCTTCAACGACTGGTATTGCGACTATGGAAAGAACAATGAAGATAACGTTCGTTACTATGCAGCTTTCGTCGCTCGCCTGGCTCCCAAAGGAGCGAATCGTCCATTCATGGTCATCGATGATGGATGGCAGGCTAAAGGTGGTGGATCGGGATATGGTGGTCCATGGGATAGCAGCAACGAGAAGTTCTCTTCAATGGAGAAACTGGCAAAAGACATCAAACAGATGAATGTACGTCCCGGAATCTGGGTTCATCTCTTAACAGCACAACAAGATCAACCTGAATCATGGAGACTGAAACACTACCCCGCTATTTTAGATATCTCGAAACCCGAAGTCCGCAGTTATGTGGTTCGTATTGTAAAGAATCTCAGAACCTGGGGCTATGAGCTAATCAAACACGATTATTCTACGAATGACATCTCCAGATCGTGGGGTGGTAGTGCAGGAGCTGCCGACACAGCTACATGGGCCTTCTCCGATCGTAGTAGAACCACTGCAGAGATCATTCTCGACCACTATAAAAGTATCAGGGAAGCCGGTGGTGATGCCTTAGTCATTGGATGTAATACCATTGGACATCTCGCAGCCGGAATCTTCGAGATAAGCCGTATCGGCGATGACACCAGCGGACAAGAGTGGGAAAGGGTAAAGAAAATGGGCGTCAACTGTCTGGCTTTCCGTGCACCACAACATAACACTTTCTTTGCGGTAGATGCCGACTGTGTGGGACAGACAAAAAAAGACATCATCCCATGGAGTTTAAACAGTCAATGGTTACAACTGGTTTCACAATCAGGCACCCCATTGTTTATCTCCTTTAAAAAAGGATCCGTAACACCCGAACAGGAACAGGTGATCGCCACTGCCCTCTTAAACGGATCAAAGGCTCAACCATTAGGAGAGCCTCTCGATTGGTTTGAAACGATACAACCAAAACAATGGAAGTTAATGGGGAAAACGGTTAATTTTAACTGGGAGGATACAAAATAGGATTTTTTACAGGCAACAAAAAGGGTAGTCGTTTGAATTTATATGACTACCCTTTTTGTTTTTCAGATCAATATTCTCCATCTTATCCTGATCATAAATCGATATTACCCAGTAAGTCAAAAGCTCTTTTACGATAGAGCGTAGGAGTGACACCTGTAATTGATTTAAAAAAGCGGTTAAAGTTTGTGATATTCTGAAATCCCGATTCGAAACAGACCTGATTTATGGAGTACTCCGGATGTTGCAGTAGTCGACAGGCATAACTGATTCTAACTTCATTAACAAATGTCGAGAATGACTTCTGTGTACAAATTTTAAAGAAACGACAGAAAGAGTTAGGGGTCATATTGGCCAGTGCTGAAATTTCTTCGAGTGATATCGGTCGCTTGAAATTATCAATCACAAAACGATAGACATGATTCATTCGAGAGGCATCTTTATCATTACTTATACTACCGAAATTGCCACTCGATAAAACTTCGTAATCCACTTCGACCATCAACAATTCTATCAACTCCAACAGACGGATGATTCTTTTGATACCGGTGACTTGTGACAGTCGTTTCATTTTATCTTCGATCCGCTGCCTGCTTTCGTTTAAAAACCGTAATCCCCTGCTAGCTTTATGGATTAGCTCATGAAAAGCTGCTTGGGTCTCTTCGTCGAGGATCTTATAGATAGATGCTGAAGCAAAATATAACACCATCGACTTGGTCCGAAGTCCATTTTCTTCCTGATAAAAGAGAGAATCATTTTTCCAGATATGGGGTAGATCGGGGCCGATAAATACAAGGTCACCGTTTGAAAACGAGTCAATATGCTCTCCTACTATGCGTTGCCCGAAACCTTCGATGATCAACACCAGCTCACAATAGGGATGAAAATGGAAATGGGTATCTAAATAAGGTGTGTCGATCATCTTCATGGTGACCAGCTGATTCTCATTCACACCTAAATCATACAAACGAGGCTTCATTATTTTATATTTTATACAATAATAACTATTATTATTACAATTAATCACAAATAGGATAATTTAATACCAATCTTTGATAATCTAATAAAAAGCACCCTCTCATTTTCGTCATACATTTAGCAAACAAACAACAGAAGTGCACCCACACATAAAAACCTGATTATGAGCCTATCTATTTTTGATATTGTTATTTTCATCCTCTTTATTTCAGGAGTGGTAGGATTGAGCACATGGCAAGGAAGAAAAGCCATGAAAAATCATTCCGGTGAAGACTATTTTCTGGCAGGAAGAGGGCTGGGATGGGGCTTGATCGGTATATCTTTAATAGGGGCTAACATCTCGACCGAACAGTTTGTGGGGATGTCGGGAAGTGCTGCAGGCAATGTGGGACTGGCCGTTGCGAGCTATGAATGGATCTCGTGTATCACCTTAGTCATCGTAGCACTATTTTTCCTTCCCCGGTTTATTCGTAGTGGTATCTTTACGATTCCAGAATACATGGAGTACCGATATAACAGTACAGCAAGGGGCATCGTTGCTTTTTACAGTATGACGGCTCTTGTAGCTGTTTCAAACTCAGCCGTTATATACAGTGGAGCCTTGTTTTTAGAACGGATGATGGGAATTGAAATGATCTGGTCGGTTGTCATTATAGGCATCCTGGCAGCCTTGTATGCCACGTATGGAGGACTGGCATCTGTTGTGTGGGCCGACTTAGTTCAGGGCTCTGCGCTCATCATAGGAGGTTTGATCGTAACGTTTATCGGAATTCATCTCATCGGTGGGTTTGATAACTTCTATATAAAAGGAGCTGCGAAAATGCACATGATACTTCCGGCCTCACATAAAGTGTTACCGTGGACTGCATTGGTATTTGGACTCTGGATTCCCGCATTCTATTATTGGGGATTAAACCAATATATCATCCAACGAACGTTGGGTGCACGTACATTGAAAGAAGGACAACGTGGCATTCTGTTTGCGGCTGCATTGAAGCTACTCACCCCATTGGTTGTAGTGATACCCGGTATCATTGCTTTCGAGCTATATAAAGACCAGATTGCGATCAATCAGGATCTGGCCTACCCTACCCTGATCAGAGAGATCGTCCCGATTGGCTTAAAAGGATTCATCTTTGCTGCAGTTGCAGGAACAGTGGTTAGTGCATTAGCTGCCATGCTAAATTCTAGTGCGACCATCTTTACCTTAGATCTTTATCGTCGACATTGGAATCCTTCCGTTTCCGACCGCAAACTTGTTCGGGTTGGTAGAGTGATGACGGTATTCTTCGTAGTGCTTGCCTGTATCATCGCCCCTCAACTGGCCAACCCATCATTTGGTGGTGTCTTCACTTTTATCCAGGAGTTCCAGGGATATATTTCACCGGGGATACTTTGTGCTTTTGTGTTTGGACTCATCGTAAAACGCACACCAGCTATGGCCGGTGTGATTGGATTACTTGCCAATGTTCCTATTTATGGAGTTCTGCATGCCTTTGCTTCTGCCCAAATCTCATTTCTCAACAGAATGGCCATCACCTTTGGATGTATTGTTTTGATTATGGCAGTGATTACCTTTATCATACCATTAAAAGAGCCTAAGCCACTACCCGTAAAAAATGATATCACTATAAAACCGGAGAAGTCCATTCTCATTGCAGGACTTTTACTGATATTGACTACGATCACACTCTATTATATTTTCAGATAACCGACTGGGGCAACCAATTTATAAAAAAAGCATTTTAAAACAGCGATATGAAAAAACTGATACTACTTTCCCTCATTTGTTTTCTCCAGATTTCTTTCGGACAGAGTCAACCTGTTCCCCGGTTAAGTCCTTTGCCACAAGACAAAGATCTCATCATGGACCTAACTGGAAAATGGCAGTTCAACACCGTTCCTTCTCCTGGTTTCACAATAAATCAGAAGATGGTTAAAAGCTGGAAGACGATAGAAGTCCCCGGCGAATGGGTGATGCAAGGGTATGAAGTAAAACCGAATAGCTGGGTCGGCTATGCCAGGACATTCCGGATCCCTTCAGATTGGAATAATAAAGCGGTAAAACTAAGATGTGATGCTGTCTATAGCGAATGTGAAGTCTTTATCAATGGAGAAAAGATTGGAAAACATCTCGGAGGGTTTACTGCTTTTGAGTTAGATGTCACAAAACAAATAAAAGTCGGAAAAGAGAACTATATCACCTTAAAGGTGAAGAGTGAAAGCATCGCTGATTCGCTTTCTAGTGGATCACAATATGCTGTTCATCAACTGGGTGGCATATCTCGTAAGATATTTCTTGTGGCTCTGCCTAAAGTCAATGGGGCCATTTTTCATTATACGACCTCATTTGATAAGGATTATAAAAATGCACAGTTACATATTATTACAGAGATTGCGAATGAAACTGCATCAACAACCCAATCCATCAAATTAAGATATCAGCTCTATTCCATACCCGAAAACAGGTTGGTGGCCCAGCACGAAGAGAAAGTCGACGAGAATATTCCAGCTGGGGCAACGATCAGTAAAGAGGTTGTCTTCGATGTGTCCGAGCCCAAGAAATGGGACCCTGAACACCCCAACCTTTACACCTTAAAGCTCGACATACTTAAAGACAATCGGGTTAATGAGACGATCAGTCGAAAGGTAGGATTCCGACAGATAGAGGTACGCAACAATCAGGTATTCGTAAACAACGTTCCTATAAAATTAAGAGGTGTTTGTCGTCATGAAGTGATGCCATTAAGAGGACGATCATTGTCGCAAGGACAATGGGAACAAGATGTGTTGTTGTTCAGAGCTGCCAATGTCAATTACATCAGGACATCACATTATCCACCAGCTCCTGAATTTATTGAAGCGTGTGATCGGCTGGGAATGTTTGTAGAAGTTGAAGCTCCTTTCTGTTGGGCTGAAGGAACGGTGGTACCTGATAGCCGACGGTATGAAGCCCTCATCCAGCCCGAAGTCGAGATGGTGAATACGTTTCGTTCGAATCCTTCTGTGTTAATCTGGTCACTTGGTAACGAATCGGGTAAGTTTAAAGAATATTTTAGTGAAGTAGCAGGTATCGTTAAGAAAATGGATCCTTCCAGACCCCGGAACTTTAGCCAGTATGGTCCTGATGGTGATGAAGGAACCCTTGAAATAGCGAATCATCATTACCCGGGTCCTACCGGCCCTGATGTTTATGCCAAATATATACGTCCCATCACCTTTGATGAATACTGCCATTTGAATGCATACAACCGATTGGAGCTATACACTGATCCTGGCGTTCGTGATGCATGGGGAATAGGTTTCTCGCGGATGTGGGAACGGATGCAAAACGTACCGGGAATTCTTGGAGGAGCTATATGGGCAGGAATAGATGATTCGTTCTTTTTACCCAATGGAAAAACGGTTGGGTACGGAACATGGGGGCCCTTAGATGGCTGGAGAAGAACAAAACCTGAATACTGGCATGTTAAGAAGACCTATTCACCGGTCAGGATCAAACAGAGTTCAAATTACAACGCATCCGATAAAACAATCCAATTTACTATTGAAAACCGATTTTTATTTAGTAACCTTAACGAATCAACATTCACATGGAAGTGTGGGAAAGAAGAGGGAACCATCCAGCCTCAAGGTGAAACCGGTAAAACAGTTACGATACCCGTTCAGTTAAAGGCTCAACCCGTAATAGGGGAACAGCTTTATATGGAAGTTAAAGATCACAGAGGCGTTATTATTGATCAATATCAATTCAGAATTGTACCACAAGTCAATATTGCGAAAGTCATAAATACGGATGCTCCAATTATTGAGGAGGATGAACAGTCACTATCAGTAAAAACAAAGAACTGTATTCTTTTATTTGATAAGAAAAGTGGAACCATCAGAACGAATAAGGCAATCAATGGATCAACACAGATTGTGATGCCCAGACTCATGATTCTACCCTTAAACGGAGAAGGCAACGGAACTCAAATGACAGGAGAAAACACCCATTTTGAAGGATTTACGGCCTGTGCAAAAAACCAGATCTTTTTAAAATCAGACATAAAAATCGAACCTGATCAGGTCACTTTAACAATCTTTGATACTTACGATGAAGCCTTTGGATCGACAAGTTATACGCTTGATCGGCAAGACAACCTGATCATTCGCTATGCCTATGAGCTAAAACGCAATATTAATCCGCGTCAATGGGGACTGGTTTTCACCCTTCCTTTATCATTTAACAGCCTGAGCTGGGACCGGAATGGGTTATGGAACTACTATCCTGATGATCATATAGGAAGATTAACAGGAACAGCTAATGCTTCAAATGCAACCAAGATGACCGGTCCGGCAGGACCTGATCACTTGCCGGCTTATTCATGGAGTCAGGATCAGAATGAGTTGGGAACAAATGATTTCAGATCAACAAAAATGAATATTAACAGGGCTACCCTTTCTGATGGCAAAAGCAGTTTTGAGGTACAATCTAATGGCAATCAACACATCAGATGTTGGATTGAAAATCAAAGAACAAATATATTGGTTGCCAGATACAGCAATATGGGTGCCGAAAGATTTATGCGGCCACATGCACAACTAATGGATCAACCATTGAAACAAGGTGATATCATCAGTGATTCCATCAATATAAAACTACAATAATCATCAACACAATCAAGCTAACACACAATAAAACAAAGCATAAAAATGGCAGAATGGAAAAATGATGATGAGTTATTCGAACTTATCAAAAAAGAGTTATTTACCGCAGTAATAGGCGATATCATGGATAAGATGGGGCGGTTACATCAATTTCTCTCTCCCATGTTAAAGCCATTGCGCCACGATATGTTTTTGGTTGGCAGAGCGATGACTGTTTTAGAGTCGGATATTGATAAAATGGATCAGAAGACTGCGACACGGATGGCAGCTAAATCATTTGGTGTTATGCTGGAGGCGCTCGATGATTTGAAAAAAAACGAAGTATATGTTTGTTCAGGTTCTTCGCCTCAATATGCACTTTGGGGCGAACTGATGAGTACAAGGGCTATGATGTTAGGTGCTGTTGGAGCTGTTGTAGATGGATTTTCGAGAGATACCGAAGGAATTCTCAAGATGAATTTTCCCACATTTTCATATGGCAGATTTGCACAGGATCAGGCACCCCGTGGAAAAGTAATCGGCTATAGAGTCCCCCTACAGATTGGCGAAGTCTTAGTAAACCCAGGAGATATCGTGATAGGCGACATGGATGGCGTTTGTGTTATCCCTCAGGAAATTGAAGAGCAGGTAATATTACAAGCACTAGAGAAAGCACGGGGCGAGAAAACGGTTCAGAAAGCCATTCTCCAGGGAATGAGTGCACGTGATGCTTTTGACAAATATGGTATTATGTAATTTCAAAACACTAATTTTAGCTTTAACTTTTATCGAATGAAAAAACTATTGATCCTCCTCTCCTTTATATATATTGGGCAATGCAGCGCGCAAGACTCATTGCGTAATGTGATCGCTCAATTCGTTTTCGAAACACCAAGGCTATCACCCAAACCACAGCTCATTTCAGGAGTAGCAAACCCATCTATCTCATTAAATAGTGGCTGGAAATTCAATTCCAATGAGAACAACGTCAGCGATGCAAAAAACATTAAGGTACCAGGTGAATGGGTGATGCAGGGATTTAATGTAAAAAAAGGGACACCCGGATACTATTTTAAAACATTTTTAATTCCATCTGACTGGATTGAAAAAAGAATAAAGATAAAATTCGATGGAGTCAGTTCACATGGCATTGTCATTGTCAACGGGCAGAAGATTGGAGAACATGAAGGAAGCTTTGCTCCATTTGAATTCGACATAACCCAAGCCGTTAAAGCCGGAGAGAATAAACTGGAAGTAGTAGTACAATGTGAAACAATTTCGGATATCCTTGCATGTACATCACAATATGCAGCCCATCCTGTCGGCGGGATATTAAGAAAAGTAACGCTTTTTGCCTTACCTGAAATAAACATATCCGACTTCTTCTACACGGTGCAGTTCGATGCAAGTTACACCAATGCACATCTGTTCTTAAACAGCAAGCTTAACGCAGAAACAGCATGCAGCGGAAAAACCACCCTCACTTATACATTAAAAGATGCTTCCGAAAAGATTGTTCCCTTAGTTGACAACACGAAACAGATTGTAGTCGCTAAAGATCAAAAAACAATTCCGGTTAACTTCTCTGTTTTAGTGAATGCTCCAAAAAAGTGGAATAGTGAACAGCCGTATCTCTATACATTAATCAGCACCCTTAAGTTGAATGGTAAGGTTTTACAGGTAAACCAACAAAAAATAGGATTCCGTCAGATTGAACGCAGAGGCAATCAACTCTTTGTAAACAATAATCCTGTTAAGTTAAGAGGTGTAAATAGACATGAAACACATCCGTTATTAGGTAGAAGCCTCACCCCTGAGCTTTGCAGGCAAGATGTAGCATTATTCAAAAACGGGAATTGCAATTATATCCGGACTTCACACTATCCACCTTCAGAAGAGTTTCTGGAGGCATGTGATGAATCAGGAATGTTTGTTGAGAGCGAAGCCTCTCTCTGTTGGATTCAACACGGCGCTAGTCCTATCTGGGAAAAGTGGAATTATCTTGACACACAATATCTCCCCTATATGGTCAGAGCCAATATGGACAATATATTAGCTGGTCGTCAGCACCCTTCAGTCATTATCTGGTCTTTGGGTAATGAATCGCGTTGGAGTCCTTTATGGGAAAGGGTAAACAATGAAGTAAAAAAGCTTGACCCTAGCAGACCAACCTCTTTCCACGATCAGTGCTGGGGTGGTTTTAACAATGCCGGTAGTAAAGCGGATCTGGCAAATTATCATTACCCAGGTTTTAATGGTCCCGCAGAATGTGAAAAGGATAAGACCCGTCCAACCCTGTTTGGAGAATATATGCATATCCAGACCTATAGTCGACGTGAAGTTGAAACCGATCCATCTGTCCGTTCAGATGCATGGGCAAATACATTGAAAAAGATGGTCGATTCAGTATATTTCTATCCCGCTTGTTTAGGTGGAGCAATCTGGTCGGGCATTGATGATATCTTCCATTATACAAAAGACTCGATTAATGGATATGGCCCTTGGGGAATCATTGATAGCTGGAGAAGAGAGAAGCCTGAATATACAGGCATGCGAAAAGCTTATGCCCCGGTAATCGTTTCAAGAATTACGACACCGGATAGTTCTGATAAAGAATCCATCACCCTTTGTATCGAAAACAGATACAACTTTCTAAATATATCAGATCTGAAAGTGGTTGCTAAACTTGGAGATAAAGTGATACCTGTTCCGGTAGTGAGTATTCCTCCGCTATCGAAAGGAAAAATAAAAATCAGTACCAAAGGAGCTTTGCCCACAGATATTCTGCATCTGGAATTTAAAGATCCAACCGGAAGAATCTGTCAGGAAGAAGATATTACATTAAGTAATACGGAACAATCTTCAACGTCAAAATCATTAATACCGGCAAAGGTTAAACAAAGTTTCACAACTACTTCAAGCGATTATATCATCAATGCAGATCAGATCAGCTTTAAGATCAACAAAAGCAATGGCCTGATTGAAGAGCTAAAATCAGGTAATGATATCATTGTTACGAAAGGTGGCATGATGATGTTAGTACCACATAATGAAGATGATGGAGGTGCGCCAAATATTGCAGGCAATAATTATACACAAAACATAAAACCACTTGAATATAATACGCTTGAGAACTGGAAACCCACTGACATAACGATTACCAACCAGCCCAATGGTGAAATTCTTGTTCACATCGAAGGAAGCTATGAAGGCAAATTGTCAGGGTATCAGGAATATCTTTTTCAGACGAACGGAGCGCTAAGCATCAAATATGATTATACCACACTGACCGACTTTACAGCCAAAGCCAATCAGCTTTTACGTCAAGGGGGAATCTTCTTTGAATTACCCAAATCGTTTGATGAATTAAGCTGGGAGCGTAAAGGTCTCTGGTCAATATATCCTTCATGGGATCCCAATAGATTAAAGGGGACTGCTAAAGCAAATCCTCGCGACCTTAAATATGTAGAACCGGCACTCGAAGTACCTTCGCACTTATGGAAAGACAATTCAAATAAACTTGGGCGTAATGATTTTAAGGGAACCAAAGAACATATTTTATTCGCATCTTTAAAAGATCAAATGCATCATGAATTGTGTGTCTCTTCAGATTATTCGCAAAGTGTAAGAACATGGGTCAGAAATGGACAGACAGCACTACTCATTACAGGTTTTAATGGCCCCGGATCATGTTATTTCTTTACAGGTCCTCGTCCCGAATTCGCCAAAGGATCTCATCTTAAAGGTTCTTTTAAAATGACAATCAGATAATAAAAATCTAAGTACAATGAAAATAACGGAAGTAAAAGTCTGGCTTGTAGAGGGTGTAAAATATAACTGGACATTGATAAAGATCTTTACCGATGAAGGATATACCGGAGTTGGTGAAGCTACCAACTGGCCGGGAAGTCCGATTGTGTATCATGCAGCAAAACATGTTGGCGAAAGGATTATAGGACTTGATCCGATGCAAACCGATTTCATCTGGACAAAACTATATCGTGACCTGAACTGGATAGGTCCGTTTGGAGCCAGTATGTGTGCTATCAGCGGCATAGATATGGCATTACTCGACCTGAAAGGAAAAGTATTGGGAGCGCCTTGCTATGAACTTCTAGGGGGCGCTTATCGAAAGGATATATTGCTTTATGCCAACTACTGGTTTACAGGCGGGGGCCATAATGCGGATGACTATGCAGCACAGGCTAAGATGGTAAAGGAGGCTGGGTTTACCGGCTTGAAGTTCGATCCATTTGCCCATACGAATTATCTTTATGGTGAAGACCTTTCATCAAATCTAACGCTGTCGCCTGCACAACAAAACACAGCTTTTGATGTGAGCAAGGCTGTACGGGATGCAGTGGGACCTGAATTCGATATCATGATCGAAACCCATGCCATGTTGAACTACCGTATTGCTGTGAAGATGGCTGAACGACTATCAACGTTAGATATTACATGGTATGAGGAACCTGCAGGGCCAGAGAATGCGGATACCCTGAGAGCAATGCGCGAACGGATTCCATCTAATGTTTCAATCTGTGTAGGCGAACGACATTACACCCGATTCGGAATCAGAACCCTGCTCGAAAAACATGTGTGCGATATCATCATGCCCGATATCACGCGCTGTGGTGGACCCTCAGAAATGAAGAAAATGGCAACAATGGCCGAAGCCTACAATGTTTTGATTGCCCCACATAATCCTAATGGACCACTATCAACCCTTGCTTCAGCACATGTTTGTGCTTCAATTCCTAACTTCTTCCGTCAGGAATTTATGTTTACCGATGTGAGCTGGCGAGATACGGTTATCGATCACCCGATTAAAGAGATGATCCACGACGGTCATCTTCATCTCAGTAATCGTCCGGGTTTAGGAGTCGATCTGATTGAGGAAGAGATGGAAAAGCACCCCGGAATATTACAGCCACGCGCTGGTTTTTATGTATAACTTTATCAGAAAATAAAAAAATATGGCATTCGAAATCAGTCTTAAAGATCAGGTGGTTCTGGTTACCGGGGTCAGCTCAGGCATCGGAGCAGGAGTAGCTGCTATGTTTGCAAAAGCAGGAGCTTCAGTATCAGGTTGTGCACGGTCGGGTAAAGACAGTAACGCAATTCTTCAATTTATACAAAGTGTAAAAGATGAAGGAGAGAATGTATTATATACAGAAACGGATGTCACCAATCCCAACGATTTAGAACATCTTGTAGAAAAAACCATTGCCCATTTTGGACGACTGGATATCCTTATCTCGAATGCAGGTGTCAACATCTTTGAAGGAGTAGCCAATTGCAGCGAAGA
>JAHEYR010000209.1 GCA_023251485.1 Bacteroidales bacterium | reverse complement strand
AATTAGGCGTCAGCTAGGAGTTAAAACATTTTTCAATATGCTGGGTCCAATGGTAAACCCTTCAAAACCGAAAAATCAGCTGGTTGGTGTTTACAGTCATGAACTGGCTCGGCTTTACAATTACATCTATCAGTTAAGTTCAACCAACTACTCCATTATCCATAGCAACGATGGATACGATGAAATATCTCTGACGAGTCCGTTCCGTGTCATCACAAAAAATGGGGAACAGTTATTAACACCTGAAGGTATCGGCAAGAAAACCTTAACTTCCGAACAGCTTTTTGGAGGCAACACGGTTGACGAAGCTGCCAATATCTTTATGGCTGTCTTGAATGGGAAAGGAACAGAGGCTCAAAATGCTGTAGTGAATATCAATTCAGCGTTAGCGTTACAAGTTATGCATCGCGAAAAAAGTCTGGATGAGTGTCTTGCATTAACAAACGAATCAATCTTTTCAGGAAAGGCGCTTTCGGCCTTCAATACATTAATCAAACTGAGCAATCAGTAATAATACTATTTAAATGAATACCATTCTCTCCGAAATAGTCGACTTCAAAAGAATTGAGATCAAAGAACGCAGCCTACGCCATTCTATTGACCTCATACATCAATGTATACCCTTTTCAACAAAACCCGTCTCTCTTCGTGAAAGGCTTTCTGCTGAAGGAGCCAGTGGAATTATCGCTGAGTTTAAACAACATTCACCATCATTGGGCGTGATCAATAAAGAGGCTGATGTGGTCAAAATCACGACCGGCTACGCTGCTGCAGGCGTATCGGCTCTTTCAGTACTTACCGAAAGTCGTTACTTTGGTGGCTCATTAGACAACTTCAGCATTGCCCGTCAAAACAACACTTGTCCTATGCTTCAAAAAGACTTCTTCATCGACGAATATCAAATCTATGAAGCAAGAGCGTTGGGAGCCGATGTTATATTATTGATTGCAGCTATACTAACCAATGAAGAGGTGAAGAAATTTGCTTCAATAGCAGCTGATCTGGGGATGGAGAGCATTCTCGAAGTTCATACTGAAGATGAATTAGAACGGCTTTGTGATGAGGTTTCGTTGGTTGGAGTAAATAACCGCGACCTTAAAACATTTGCCACCGATCTCGGAAGAGCGGAGAATCTATCATTAAAGATTCCGAAAGGGTTTGTTAAGATTGCTGAAAGTGGAATTAAAACAGGTGCCGATGTAGCGAGATTAAGAAACGCAGGTTATCAGGGATTCTTAATCGGCGAACGATTTATGAGTCAACCTGATCCGGCAAAAGCCTGTGCTGATTTCATTCAACAGATCCCGTCAGTCAAATCACAACTCATTAATAAATAACATTATACAAAGAATATATTACCTAAAACCTTTATCGTATGCTAATCAAAGTTTGTGGAATGAAGTTTCCCGAAAACATGCAAAATGTAGCAGATGCAGAACCAGATATGCTGGGATTTATCTTTTACGATGGCACACAACGTAATATGGCCGATTATCTTACACCTGAAGATCTAAAAAAATTATCACCGAAGATTATCAAGACAGGTGTCTTTGTAAATGAAACAGCAGATCAGATCATCCGTACTGTTGAAAAATATGGACTGAATGCCGTTCAGCTACATGGTGATGAATCACCTGAGCTATGTAAAACAATCAGTCGTACCGGATTTCCTGTTTTCAAAGCGTTCAGAGTTAGTGATGATTTCTCTTTCGAATCAACAGAGGCCTATGCTTTAAGTTGCAGGTTCTTCATTTTCGATGCCGACGGCAAACGTTATGGTGGAAATGGCACACAATTCAACTGGGAGAAGCTTCAATCATATAATGGACAAACCCCATTCCTATTAAGTGGAGGAATCAGACTTGAAGATGCGGAAATATTGAAAACCGTTAAGCATCCACATCTAGCCGGATTCGACATCAACAGCAAATTCGAAATAGAACCCGGACTAAAAGATGTAGCGTCAGTTCAAAGCTTTATCACGACACTTCGCTCCTAATCATAAAAAATTTAGCTGCTATCTAAACAATGACAGCTCATTATCTGAAAATCTCTTCAGGTAAAACCAAAAACACGCATAAAATGGAAGAATCAATCTATAACATCGACAAAGACGGTTTCTATGGCGACTTTGGGGGTGCATTTATACCGGAGATGCTTCAACCCAACGTCGACGAGTTGCTGGAAAGCTACCTCCGCATTATGGATGAGTCCGATTTCAAAAAAGAGCTTCGAATGCTGTTGACCGACTTTGCAGGCAGACCTTCGCCCCTTTATTTTGCACCCCGGCTCTCGGCACATTATAAATCGAAGATCTTCCTAAAACGCGAAGACCTCAACCACACCGGCTCGCATAAGATCAACAATGCATTAGGACAAATATTGTTAGCCGAACGGCTTGGTAAAAAAAGAATTATTGCAGAAACCGGAGCCGGTCAACATGGTGTAGCTACAGCTACGGTATGTGCCTTGAAAGGGCTGGAATGCATTGTCTATATGGGTGCTACCGATGTAGAACGTCAGGCACCAAATGTAGCCCGCATGCGGATGCTGGGAGCCAAAGTAGTACCGGTGACTTCAGGGAACAAAACGCTGAAAGATGCTACCAACGAAGCCATTCGCGACTGGATTAGTAATCCTGCTGACACGCATTATATCATTGGTTCAGTGGTAGGCCCTCACCCCTACCCTGATTTAGTAGCCCGCTTTCAATCCATTATTTCCGAAGAGATGCTCGAACAGCTTACAGAAAAGATCGGACGTCCATATCCTGATGCAATCATTGCATGTGTGGGTGGAGGCAGTAATGCAGCCGGGGCATTCTACCATTACATCAACAACCCCAATGTCAAATTATTTGGAGCTGAGGGTGCCGGAAAAGGTGCGGATACGCCTGAAACAGCAGCGACCATGGCTGTTGGATCTATCGGAATCTTGCATGGAAGTAAAATCCTGCTGATGCAAGATAAATATGGTCAAATCACAGAGCCCTATTCTATCTCGGCAGGATTGGATTATCCGGGAGTTGGCCCAATGCACTCACATCTTCATGCCACGGGTCGTGTCACCTATCTTCCGATCACCGACACCGAGGCACTCGATGCAGCCCTTGAGCTTACCCGTCTTGAAGGAATCATTCCAGCACTCGAATCATCACATGCACTTGCTGTGTTGAACAAAATCAAACTGACGCCTGAAATGAATGTTGTGATCAACCTTTCAGGACGAGGCGATAAAGACATGGATACGTATACATCTTATTTTGGATTCGACAATGAATAAAATTGACAACTTATTTCAGACAAAAGGAAACGACATACTCTCCATCTATTTCACAGCCGGGTTTCCCAATTTAGACGACACGACTGCAATTTTACAACAACTACAAGATTCCGGAGCCGATATGGTTGAGGTAGGAATTCCCTTCTCCGACCCCATGGCCGATGGTGTCGTCATTCAAGAAAGCAGCCATCATGCACTTCAAAATGGGATGAATCTAGACATCCTCTTCGAACAACTTGAAAAAATAAAAGCAAACATCACGATGCCAATTATTCTCATGGGATATCTGAATCCTGTTTTCAAATATGGCATGGAGAAGTTTTGTAAACGCTGCATCTCGGCAGGCGTATCAGGTGTAATCATCCCGGATCTTCCAATCGAATTATATATCAAGGATTACGCTACTATTTTTGCCAAATCCAATCTTTTTTACATCCCACTGGTAACACCACAAACACCAGATCAACGAATTGAAATGCTGGGAAGAGAAAGTAAAGGATTTGTTTACATGGTAAGCACTGCCTCAATAACAGGTTCACGTCCAAATTTGGAAAACAGCAGCGACTACTTTTTACGCGTTCGTAAAATATTACCCGACACACCATTGTTGATTGGGTTTGGAATTCAGGATGCGAGCTCATTCAACACAGCCAGCAAATATGCCAATGGAGGGATCATCGGAACCGCATTTATCAAAGCAGTGAAAGAGGTTTCAGACCAAGTAGACTATAAGCATGCACTTTGTCAGAAGGCTGATGATTTTATTAAAAACATCAGAGGCAATTAATCTTTTCACTTATCTACTTAAATAAAAGCCTGTGCAAAAAAATGCAACAGGCTTTTATTTTGAAAATGAAATCGATTAAAAAAGAAATTTATTTAATAAAATCCCATCCCTTAATATTGTACCGAATTCCTTTGAAACTGCCTTTGCGTTCTAGCGAACCTTTCCCGTTGGCAACACTTAATATCACCTTGTTAAAGTCGCCTTGCTGAAAATTATAGGTGACGCCATCATCTTCATAAAGAGTAAAAGGACTAGATACATTTCCAAAAACCTTACACGTAATTTCAAAGACAGTATGCTCATCAACGAAATTAAGAGGAGTAGCAACGGGTACTATAGACCCTGCTTTTACAAACAGTGGCAGTTTATCCATTGGTATTTCAATCTGATAAGCTTTTCCACCAGCATATTGTTTCAGAGAATTATAGTCATACCAGGTTCCCTCTGGAAAATAGACAATTCGCGATGTGCTATCTTTTGTCGTTGGAGCGGCCATTATATTCTGACCCATCATGAATTGATTTGCAATGGAGCGAACCCGTTTATCTTTAGGATAATCCATAACAAGCGGACGGAAAGGAGGTAGTCCTTTTTCATAATAATCTGCAAAAGCAGCATAGAGGTAAGGAATCAATGACATCCGCTCTCTAAACAGATTACGGACAAGTTCTTCCAGTTTATCTGCATTCGGATGCTTGACACCTGCATTATTCTGTTCTCTATTCAACTGAAACCATGGCACATTCTTTAGATACCAGGCATTAACAACAGACTGAGGAGCGATCAACATGGTCTGCATCCGACGAATAAAATCAGTTTCAGACCGAGCATCACGTAGCTCCGGTGACCAAAGCAGACCACCAAAAGAAGCAGTGGAAATCATGCTGATATAGTCGTCATGCCCATAAATATCACTATATAAAACAGCCGGAAGAGATGAGGTA
>JAHEYR010000051.1 GCA_023251485.1 Bacteroidales bacterium | reverse complement strand
AATAAATCACTAACTTTAATTTATTAGGAATGTATACTTATTTTAGTGAAATGATTTTTTACTGTATACTTTTTCTAGTAATGTTGCTTAAATGTGTATACCTATTTCAGTAAGGGACAATCCTGGAATAATCAGGGTAAGACAGCAGGAATATTACCCTATAACTCTACTCTCCGGCATGTTCACCAAAGCGTCACTCTTCATGCGTTCCATACTTACTCCGTCTCCAGGAGTCGGAGTAAGTATGGAGTAGCTCCGGAGTGAATAGAGAGTGGGTATATAGCTTATGGTAGATATAGGGTAATATTACCCTAATATTACCCCGGTATTCCCTGATTATTCTATAGGTGAATTTTATAATTTGAAACCCTTTGACAAAAAAAGGGACCGTCAAAACTGACAGTCCCTTTTTTTTATATATGAAGCTTAAAAATTAAGCAACAGTAGCCATGTGTGCAATTAGTTCAAGAACTTTGTTTGAATAACCCCACTCATTGTCATACCATGAAACAACCTTAACGAAGTTAGGGTTCAACATGATACCTGCTTCAGCATCAAAGATAGATGTGCGAGCATCACCAATGAAATCGCTAGAAACGACAGCATCTTCAGTATAACCAAGAACGCCTTTCATAGATCCATTAGCAGCTTCTTTCATAGCAGCTTTGATTTCTTCGTATGTAGCAGCTTTCTCTAAACGACAAGTTAAGTCAACAACTGAAACGTCAAGAGAAGGGATACGGAAAGCCATACCGGTTAATTTTCCTTTTAATGAAGGAATAACCTTAGTTACAGCTTTAGCAGCACCTGTAGATGATGGGATGATGTTGCCAGCAGCAGCACGTCCACCTCTCCAATCTTTTGCAGATGGAGCATCAACAGTTTTTTGAGTATTCGTTGTAGCGTGAACAGTTGTCATTAAACCTTCTACCAAACCGAATTTATCATTCAAAACTTTAGTAATAGGAGCAAGACAGTTAGTAGTACATGAAGCATTAGAAACAAATTGCTCTCCTTTATATTCGTTGTGGTTTACACCCATTACAAACATTGGAGTGTCATCTTTTGAAGGAGCTGACATAACAACACGTTTAGCACCACCTTCGATGTGAGCCTGGCAAGTTTCTTTTGTTAAGAATAAACCTGTTGATTCTACTACGTACTCAGCACCAACTTCTGCCCAATTGAGTTCAGCAGGGTTCTTAACAGCAGTAACACGAATAGTCTTACCGTTAACTACTAATTTACCATCTTTAACTTCAACATCGCCTTTAAATCTACCGTGTACAGAATCGTACTTCAGCATATAAGCCATGTAGTTTACATCGATAAGGTCGTTAATAGCTACAACTTCGATGTCGTTACGATTCATTGAAGCACGGAATACTAATCTTCCGATACGTCCGAATCCGTTAATACCAACTTTAATTTTTGCCATAATTGAAAAATATTAAAATAAACTGTAATATGATCTTCTTACTTATACTCACCTATATATGATAAAACCGTGAGTGAATAAATCAAAGCAATCAGAAAAGAATGAAATGAATTTTTCTTCTTCCCAAAATGCTTTTTTTTCGATTACAAAGATAGGTATAATTTTTTTCTTTGTTAATTGAAAAACATTAAAAAGTAATTTGAGATACCGGTAGTCGACTCAATAATAAATCTTTTATCCCTATTTTTTTACCTCTTTTCATTTTATTATTTTTGTCGCCCAGGTATCAATGAATAACATCGGGCTCTCTTTCTGCAAGTAAAACGACTTCATTTTTTTATTATTTTTGCACTTGATGAAGAATATTAGAAATTTTTGTATCATTGCTCATATCGACCATGGTAAAAGCACCTTGGCTGATCGTTTGTTGGGATTTACCGGCACTGTTTCTGAACGCGATTCTCAGGCTCAGGTGCTCGACGATATGGACATTGAGCGCGAACGTGGCATCACCATTAAAAGCCACGCTATACAAATGGACTACCCGTTTGAGGGTGAAAAATATGTGTTGAATCTAATCGACACGCCCGGTCATGTTGACTTTTCGTATGAGGTATCTCGTTCAATCGCTGCCTGCGAAGGTGCGCTATTGATCATTGATGCAACACAAGGTATACAGGCTCAAACCATTTCCAACCTCTACCTTGCTTTAGAGCACGATCTAACCATTATTCCTATTATGAATAAGATGGATATGGATAGTGCGATGCCCCTTGAAGTAGAAGATCAGATAGTGGAACTATTGGGTTGCGATCCTTCAGAGATAATACCTGCAAGTGGTAAAACAGGAATGGGTATTGAAGAGATTCTGGCTGCTATTATTAAAAGAATACCTGCTCCGACAGGAGATATCAACGCACCATTACAAGCCTTGATTTTCGACTCTGTATTCAACAGCTTTAGAGGAATCATAGCCTACTTCAGAATCTTTAACGGACAAATCCGCAAGGGCGATCTCGTTAAATTTGTAAATACCGGAAAAGAGTATAACGCGGATGAAATTGGGATTCTTCGTTTAGCACAACAACCTGCAACAACATTATATGCAGGTGATGTAGGATATATTATTTCCGGGATCAAGACATCGCGTGAAGTAAAAGTGGGTGACACCATTACCCATGTTAAAAATCCATGCTTAAAAGCAATAGAGGGTTTCAGCAACGTTAAACCAATGGTTTATGCTGGTATCTATCCACTAAATGCAGAAGATTACGAAGAGCTACGTGCTTCGTTGGAAAAGCTTCAGTTAAATGATGCATCTCTTGTTTTCGAGCCTGAGTCGTCGGTTGCCTTAGGATTTGGTTTCCGTTGCGGATTCCTTGGATTATTGCACATGGAAATCATTCAAGAACGACTGGATCGTGAGTTCGATATGGGCGTTATTTCAACGGTTCCAAACGTTTCATTCAAGTGTTACACTACCAAAGGTGGCTTAATAGAAGTACATAATCCAACCGGATTGCCTGATGTAACACAAATCGATCGTATCGAAGAGCCTTTTGTTCTGGCACAGGTCATTTCAAAATCAGAATATACCGGAGCACTTATGACACTCTGTATTGATAAACGTGGTATTCTGAAAAACCAGGTTTATCTCACTTCCGACAGGGTTGAGTTGACTTTTGAATTACCACTGGCTGAAATCATATTCGACTTTTACGACAAACTAAAGAGTATTTCGAAAGGTTATGCTTCTTTCGACTACCATATTATAGGATATAGAGATGCCGATCTGGTCAAGCTCGATATCTTATTAAACGGAGATTCTGTAGATGCATTATCCACATTGATTCATCGGAGTCATGCTTACGATTTTGGAAAGAGGATGTGTTCCAAATTGAAAGAACTCATCCCACGGCAACAATTTGAGATTGCTATTCAGGCAGCTCTAGGTGCAAAGATCATTGCCCGCGAAACAATTAAAGCTGTCAGAAAGGATGTTACCGCCAAGTGTTATGGAGGCGATATCACACGTAAACGCAAGCTTCTGGAGAAACAGAAAGAAGGGAAAAAACGGATGCGTCAGGTAGGTAATATTGATGTTCCACAAACGGCCTTCCTTGCTGTATTGAAATTAGATTAATCAAAAATACGCCATTGAGTGCTTATTCTCGATCACGATATAAAACACCCGGAAGCAAAAACGTCCGGGTGTTTTTTTTATTCTCAGATCTTCAAATTAATAGAAATTTATTTTAATCGTGTTGTAACTTTATGGTTCGTTATCCGTCACAGTATTAAAATCGCAAACATAACTAGCAAATCTACTGATGACTACCGCAGAGTTTAACCAATGTGTAGACCAGCACTCAGATGCAGTTTATCGCTTCATCCTTAAGAACATTAAGGATCAGGATAAAGCGAGCGATGTTGTACAAGACTCTTTTACTAAAATGTGGGAAAAAGTAAAAGAGATTCCTGTAGACAAGGCTCGTTCGTATCTGTTCACTACAGCCTACCACACATTGATTGATTCGATTCGGAAAGATCAGAGGATGACCGTATTCGACGACTTCAAACACGACAGAGAAACCGTTGAAAATGGTTATTCAGATTTAAAAGAGATACTTGATGAAGCTGTTGCAAAACTTCCACCCATTCAGCGGTCTGTATTGATGCTTCGCGATTATGAGGGATATCCCTATGATGAGATCGGGCAGATGACGAACTTAAATGAATCACAGGTCAAAGTCTATATCTTTAGGGCTCGATCATTTTTAAAGAGTTACATTAAGAATCTTGACAGCGTAATTTAATAATCAAAACAAAGACTAAGAATTAAAAAAATCATGAATATCAACAGAGACAATTACGAGATATACTTTCTGGATTATCTGGAAGGCAACCTCCCGGCTGAAGAAACAGCTGAGTTGTTGATCTTTGTTGAAAACAATCCTGATCTGAGAGAACTCATTGAGGATAATGATTTGATTATGTTAGAACCTGATCAGTCCGTAAACTTCTTAGGCAAGTCTGCACTCAAAAAAAATGACATCTTATCCCTGAATATATCGCCGGAACAAATTCTTATCACATCCAAGAATTGTGAAGAATACTTTATCCGTTTCTACGAAAATGATTTAAATGAAGACGAACAGGTTGCGCTTGCAAACTTCTTAAAAGAGGAGCCATCTTTGATTAAAGAATTTGAACTATTTGCAAATACTATTATCAAGCCCGATCTGGAAATAGTCTATCCTTATAAATCGAAACTAAAAAGAAAGATGATTTTCTTACCTAACGTTAAGAGAATCCTCACAGTTTCTGCAATAGCAGCTTCTGTACTTCTTTTCTCCACGATCTATTCACAATACATCAATCAGCCTTCACCATCTACAATTCAGCAAAAAGTAGCTCAAACGGTAATTAAGCCCAATACTATAAAAAACAAGATCAAGGAGACTACAAGTACTGCGACTTACAACAGCCAGACTGCAATTAATACAGCTCACACTAATCCGACTTTAGCAACCCTTGACCAGCCTCAGGCAAATACCGCAGCAAGTATAAGCAATCGCATCAACACGCCCCTGCCTACTACATTGTTAAGCACCAGATATGCCGGTGATCTTGCCATAAACACAAAGCAGGTACCACAATCTATTGCGCGACGTACTGATTTTGATGGTGTCACCTCAACGGCTTACTTTAATCCGGATCCTGATGCGGCTCCTTTAAACTCTGACGGAAGAGTCATCAGCGGAAAACTAGGATATGCCTTGGCACAAGGTATCTCACAAGCAGCCGGATCGATAGCAAGAGATCCCGAAGCAAGTGGATTACTCCACGGAAGAATTTCATTATCGGATATAGCACGACTTGGACTCAAGGGCTACAATCTGATTGCTGATAGAAATTTATCACTCAACCCGGAATACGACTCCACCGGAACAAAGACAGGTTATGCCTTGTCTGATGGAGATCGCAGAATATCCAGATTCCCTAGAAGAGCAAATCGCTAGAGTGAATTATTTTTGACAAAATCAATAATCTCATCAATATAACCGAATGCCAAACCGGTAACGGTATCGGCGGCACCATAATAGATGGCAATTCGTCCTGCTTCATCATAAATTGAAGCACAAGGGAACACAACATTGGGTACATCGCCCATCAACTCATAAGGAGCAGCTGGTGCTAATAAATAAGGTCTTGATCTGTATTTGACAATGTCAGGCTGGTGCTCATCAAGAATGGCTGCCCCCATTGAGTACCTGAAACCATTACAAGTATGGATGACACCATGGTAAAATAATAACCACCCTTCTTTTGTCAAAATGGGAACCGGCCCCGCTCCTATCTTCGTACATTGCCATGCACTTTCAGGAAAAGGTGTAACCTTCATCACAATTCTATGCTCACCCCAGTACTTCATATCCGGACTTTGACTCAGATAGATATCTCCAAATGGAGTATGACCATTATCGCTTGGGCGACTTAACATGACATACTTACCATTGATTTTTTTGGGAAACAGTACACCATTGCGGTTAAAGGGAAGGAACGCATTCTCACACTGATAGAATTTCTTAAAATCGAAAGTATAGGCAATTCCGATTGTGGGACCGTGATAGCCATTGCACCAGGTCACCCAATATCTGTCTTCTATAAACACAACACGTGGATCGTATTTATATTCAGACTCCAGCAAGTCTGTATTGCCTGCACTCATTTGAATAGGAGTGTCCTCAATCTGCCAGTTAATACCATCTTTGCTAAACCCTGCAAAAATATTCATCCGTATACTCCGATCATCGCAACGGAATACTCCGGCATAACCATCTTCAAAAGGGACTACGGCACTATTAAAGATACTGTTTGATATGGCAGTATGATATCTTCCAATAATAGGATTCTTGGAAAATCTCCACATTACCTCTTTAGAATCGGCTGGGCGATCTTCCCATGGAATTGGTTGTTTGCTTAACATCTCGATATTTTTTAGTAATCCTTTAAATTGATGGCTCCAACAAAGTTGATTTTATCTCTCAATATCCAAAATAACCATTGGATAATGTTTTAACAAAATTACAATTTTTACCATATTCTTAGTTGATAATTTCTTTTCAGCACTTACTTTTATAAAAAAGACAGAAACATCCCTCAGATGAAAATATTTTTATCAAATACACAGCAAATAAAGAACAATTGAGATATCTTCATCACTTCTATTTGCCTTGCCTGATCTTATCCAGCTATAGCATTTTACATTTCAACGCGATCATTGGGTTTAATCGCGAATAATTATTTTAATATTTTTTTAACATTTGGTGTAACAACTAAGCTATGATCTCCGTCACACATTAAACAACGAAATCAGAAGAACCTGATGGAAGAAAACAACTACTGAAAACTTAAAAAAACTAGCCATGAAAGAGAGAATATTAAAAAGAGGAGCGCTAGCATTGATAATGCTATTCTTCGCTGCAAGTGTACTGGCTCAGGGCAGAAACCGTTCTGTGATTACTCAATCGAGAGACGTCGCCCCATTTGACGCAATTAAAGTTTCCGCTGTATTTAAAGTAGTATTTACACAAGGTGAACCTCAGTCAGTAAAGATTGAAACAGCTGAAGAGTTAATGGACAATGTTTCCACCAGTGTGAACGGATCCACTTTAGATATCAGCGTTCGAGGAAGTATCAGAAACCCGGGCCGCATGATGGTATATATCACAGCCAAAGACTTAAAGTCACTTAACCTGAGTGGTGCCAGTAAATTCAACACGACAAACAAAGTCGTCACGCCACAACTTTCACTCGATCTCAGTGGGGTTGCATATGCCGGTATAACAGCCGCAGCAACCAAACTAAGTTGCAACCTTTCAGGCGTATCTAAGTTAGAGCTTCAAGGCTCAGGCGATGAGTTAAGCGCAGATATCTCTGGGACATCAAAATTACTAGCCTCACAATATGAAGTAACGGAAGCAAAGGTGAATGCAAGTGGCGTATCCAATGCATATGTAAATGCATCAAAGTCATTATCAGCCGATGCGAGTGGCGTTTCAAACATCAAATACGTTTCGCATGAGAACATGGAAATAAGACAAAACAGTTCTTCCAGAACCTCAAATATAGTCCGTATCGGAAATAGCGAAAAGGTTGAATCTTCAGCTATTATGGAAGTAAACACACAGGGCGATTCTACAAAAGTCAGACTAGGAAATCTTGACATCGCTGTCAAAGAGGGTGATCAGACAGAAGTACGCATTGGCCGAAATAAACTTATCGTTGACGAAGATGGCAAGGTTCAATTCTTCAAAAGCAAAAGAAAGAACTCATTTCATGGACATTGGGCAGGATTTTACATAGGAATAAACGGTTTCTTAACGCCTAATGGCAAATTAGATCCTCCTGCTCCTTACGATAACATGTCGCTTCGCCTGGGTAAGTCAACCAATGTTCAATTAAACCTCTTTGAGCAGAACTTCAAGATAACCGAAAATGCAGGATTAGTAACAGGCTTGGGTATAGAGTGGCGTAATTACCGATTCGATCAAAACAACCTGGTACTCAAAGATAACACTACATCCTTTCAAGGCGTATTAATGACCGATGCGAACTATAAAAAAAGTAAATTATTAGCCACATATCTTAATATTCCACTTCTCTTAGAATTACAGACCAACCGCTTTACAAACCGTTCCAGCTTTCATATCGCTGGTGGTATTAACTCAGGTCTCAGAATAGGGTCGCATTCAAAGGTGAAGTTTGAAAATAATGACGGAGGCACGCAGAAGAGTAAAACACGTGACGACTTCTTCCTCAACCCTTTAAAGTTTGATGCCATGGTATTAATCGGATGGGGAAACATCAATCTCTACAGTACGTATGCCTTAACCGATATGTTTAAAAGCGGGAAAGGACCTGAGCTCCGCCCATTTAGTATTGGTTTAAGATTAGTTTTTGACTAAATAACATACTCGACCAACTACTTATGAATACGTTATTTATGATGGGGTGAAGCAGCCGGATTGCTTCACCCCATCATGCTATATCTCAGATTTTTTTTGTATTTTTGTCTTCTTTTCAAGACAACAAAATTCAAAAATCATATGTCAGGTCATAATAAATGGTCAACCATTAAACGTAAAAAAGGAGCCTTGGATGCAAAACGTTCAAAGGCTTTCTCCAAAATCATTAAAGATATCAATGTAGCGATAAAAGAGGGTGATGCTGATCCTGAGAATAACCCCAGATTGCGTTTAGCTATTGCTAATGCAAAAGGTGTTAATATGCCCAAAGAAAATATTACCAGGGCTATCAGTAAAGCTTCAGAAAAAGGCGGCGCTAGTTTCTCTGAAACCACTTACGAAGCTTATGGATCACATGGTGTTGCCATATTTATTGAGTGTACTACGGATAATGAGAAGAGAACAATTGCCAATGTCAGAATGTATCTGAACAAATATAATGGAAGCCTTGGCACAAACGGTTCATTGCGTTTCATTTTCGATCGTAAAGGAATCTTTACGATTCAACAAGGCACTCTTGTTCAGGATGAATTCGAGATGGAGATGATTGAAGCAGGCGCTGAAGACATCACGCTGGAAGACGGTGTATTCACTGTTACTACTGCGCTAGAAGACTTCGGAGCGATGCTAAAAAGATTAGAAGAGCTAGGCATAGAGGCTGAAAACGCAGAACTGGAACGTATACCCAAAACTTATGTCAAGGTAGAACTGGAAGATGCTAAAAAAGTAATGAAACTGATTGATCTATTAGAAGACGACGATGATGTCCAAAATGTATTTCATAACATGGAGATGTCCGACGAGTTGATGGATAGCATGGAATAATTTAATCCAATGACATAAAAAAAGGAGCTCGTTTGTGAATGAGCTCCTTTTTTTATGTCATATACTATAGGTTCAACTAGTTCTTCAACGCATCAACAATTTCTAATGTGTCTTGCGCAATTACTAACTCTTCATTAGTAGGAACAACCATGACTGTAACTTTTGAAGTCGGCGTGCTGATAACAACTTCTTTACCACGTTTTCCATGATTAGCTTCTTTGCTAAATTCAGCACCCAAGAACTCGAGTCCATCCATGATCGCTTCACGACCCGGAACGTCATTCTCGCCTATACCACCGGTAAACACAATGGCATCTACACCGCCCATAGCAGCTGCGTAAGCACCAATATATTTCTTAATTCTATAATAGAACATATCCAATGCTAATTGAGCACGTTTGTGACCTTCTTTTGCTGCATCCTCAACATCACGCATATCTGAAGAGACTCCAGAGATACCAAGTACCCCACTGTGCTTATTGATCAAGACATTAGCCGAAACGATATCAATCTCTTCGCTGTTCATAATATGGAGTAATGCTCCTGCATCAATATCACCACAACGGGTACCCATCATCAGACCTTCAATCGGAGTCATACCCATTGAGGTATCAAACGACTTACCATTTTTAATCGCACATAATGACGCACCATTTCCAAGATGACAAGTAATGATTTTAAGGTCTTCATACTTCTTACCTAACATTTCGGCAGCACGAAGAGATACGAATCGGTGACTTGAACCATGGAATCCATAACGACGAATCTTATGTTTTTCATAGAGTGAATAAGGAATTCCATATAGGTAATTCTGTTCAGGCATCGTCTGATGGAAAGCAGTGTCGAATACACCTACCTGAGGCACATTTGGCAACAACTTAGTAATCGAGCTTATACCTTCCAAATTTGGTGGGTTATGCAATGGAGCCAGATCAATACATTGAATTAATGCCTTAATCACCTCGTCAGTAATATAAATTGATCCCTTGAAAAATTCTCCTCCATGAACCACGCGGTGTCCAACAGCATCTATTTCTTCAAGGCTCTTTACACTACCATATTTCTCGCTAACTAAAATACCCAAAACATATTCTATACCTGCTTGATGGTCAAGAATTTCTCCTTCGAGTTTTACCTCAGCTCCATCATTCCGTTTGTGCTTAATCAATGAGCCCTTAAGGCCTATTTTCTCTACAAGTCCTTTGGCTAACACTTCTGCCGAAGGCATGTCGAAAAGCTGGTATTTGATTGATGAGCTACCGCAATTCAATACAATAATCTTCATTATCTTAAAAAGTTCTTAAGTTTAAAACAATCAGTTTATTCGCGGCCAAGGTTTGAGATTGGGCCTTTTTTTGCAATCTTTTTACCATCCTGGTACCTGTAGAAACCTTCACCCGTCCGGCGACCTACCATATTAGCCCTTACCATACGTTTCAGGATAGGACATGGTTTGTACTTCGAATCACCAAATTCAGCGAATAGATTTTCCATCCATTTTAATAGCTTATCCAAACCAATACGGTCGGCAAGTTCAAAAGGACCAAACTGATGTCCTGAAGTTTCCTTCATTGTTTCATCAATATCACCAACCGTGGCAACACCTTCCATCAATAACTGACAAGCTTCATTAATCAATGAGCAGATCATGCGTGTGCTGATATGACCGGCAGATTCATTAACATGAATCAGTTTACGACCAATCATACGAGCAAACTTAGCCACCATTTCGATTGACTCCTCGCTGGTATGCACCGATGGAACCATCTCGATAACATTAACTTTGTTTACAGGACTAACAAAGTGAAGTGCCACAGCCCGATCAGGATAGTCCAGAACTTCGGCAATATCACTAATCATAAGGGTCGCGGTGTTCGATGCAATAATTGCGTCAGGACGAACGACTCTTTCAATGCGACGGAATACATCTTTGCGAACCTCTAGTTGAGTTCCTTTCATGTTCGTATTCACTGCTTCTATAATCAAATCGCAGTCTGCAATCGTATTATAATCTGTCGATCCTGAAATGCGCGAAAGGATGAGTTTCTTCTCTCCGCCTGTAAGTCCCCATTTGCTAATGCGGTCGTCAAGCATTTCGTTTATTTCAAGAATTGACTGAGCGACATGTTCTTCGGTAATATCGATAAAAACAACCTCAATACCAGCCTGGCTGACCAGGATAGAAATCTGCTGTCCCATAGAACCGCAGCCAACAATACCCACCTTTTGTAGGGAGCCTTTATGTTTGACTGTTTTGCTTAAACTGAAATCATCTAATGTTTCGGCCATGATTTATTTAATATTTTATTTTTTTGATTGAGTTATCCATTCATTGCAGCTGCCTGATTTGCAGTAATAGCAACCAGATTAACGATATCGCTTACAGAACAACCACGCGAAAGGTCGTTGATAGGTGCTGCCATTCCTTGAAGGATTGGGCCAATAGCTTCGGCACCAGCCAAACGTTGAACCAATTTATAGGCAATATTTCCAACTTCGAGCGTTGGGAAAACCAATACATTAGCTTTACCGGCGATATTACTTCCCGGAGCTTTCGAGCGACCAACAGCCTCTACGATAGCGGCATCAGCCTGTAGTTCACCATCAATCTGAAGAGTAGGATCTAATTCACGAGCAATACGTGTTGCACTTACGACCTTGTCTACCATTTCATGTTTTGCACTACCCTTGGTTGAGAAGCTAAGCATAGCAACACGTGGTTCAATACCAGCAATAGCTTTTGCAGTCTTAGCTGTTACTACAGCTATTTGAGCAAGCTCCGCATCGGTTGGATTTGGATGAACAGCACAATCAGCAAAAACGAGTACTCCATTATCAGTAAATTCATGCTTTTCAAAAAGCATAATAAACGCGCCGGAAACAACACTAATTCCAGGCAATGTTTTAACTACCTGAAAAGCTGGACGCAACACATTCCCTGTCGAGTTTTGTGCTCCGGCCACTTCACCATCAGCCTCTTTGTTTTTAATCAAGAGTGTTGCCAAATACAAAGGATCTTCAACTAACTTGTTGGCGTCTTCGATGGTTAAACCTTTACTTTTACGTAATTCAAATAACATCTGTGCATAAAAATCCTTTTTAGGATTATTCTTTGGGTCAATGATCGTGGCCCTGTCTAAATTACTCAGGTTGTTTTCTTTCTGAAACCTCGATATCTCTTCGGGGTTACCCAACAGAATAATTTGTGCAATTCTTTCGCCAAGGATAATGTCCGCAGCTCTTAGTGTTCGCTCTTCTGTCCCTTCTGCAAGTACAATAGTCTTGTTGTACTTTTGGGCATTAGTGCGAATTTCTTCCATGAGTCCCATACTAAACTGTTTATTTTTAGGAGTTTATGATTAGGTTGTTTCCTTTTGCAAAGGTACAGAGTATTTTATACTTTTTCGAATTTTCAACCATGTTTTTCTGTCTTTAATGAATAGAAATTTTAAGTTGTGTATCTTTGCACCAATTTATGCAACAAGACACTATTACATACGGTCCCCTTAAAGCAGCTTTGCCCGATAGTATCCAGCAAGGGCTCCCGCCGTATGCTGACATAAACACCAAACCGTCAGATAGTTTGTTTGCGCAATTAGATCTAAATCCTTTCGCGAAAACCATAGGAAGCTTTCAGCAGTCTGTCCATCAAACCCCAAAAGGTCTTCACACTGAAAAGTCTATTTTCAATGGACACATGCTACAGCCTGTCAAAAGCTCGCCATTGCTTCACAACGAAACCGAATACAATTGGCTAACATTTATCCTGCTACTTAGCTTTGCTATTTATTCAGCAACTCAGTTTCTTTACGGGAAACGAATTGGCCAAATCTTCAAAGCTGCATTAGCCCGGCGCTATGTAAATCAGCTTGTGCGTGATGGAGGATTATTTGGAGAACGAATTACAATAGGATTAATGTTTATATTTTTCACAACATCGACTACTGTCATTTTCCAATTTATCCAGTTCAAAACAGGGGAACTTTAAAATATCCCGAAGCCACCTTTGCTGCTATTCTGGGAGGGTTGTTTGTTTTTTGGCTTCTGAAAATAGGCCTGATTAATTTATTGGGGCATATTTTTAAAACCGAGATATTTTCAACTGAATACAACCTGACAGGACTTATATACCTAGAGATTAACGGATTAATATTACTACCCATTGCACTTGCTGCAGTATTTCGGGATGCCATATTTTTTTCGACTACCGGAATGATTATCATATCATTAGGAATAATACTCAACCTATTCCGAGGTTTTATGGTAGGTCTATCGAATACAAAGTTTTCATTTCTATATTTAATTTTGTACCTTTGTGCCCTTGAAATTTTGCCGCTAGCAGTAGTAGCTAAAATATTCATATTACACTAAGAATGTTGATTATCAGGGCTTGCCCCGAAAAAACTGTTGAACCTTAAAATCTGATCCGCTTGAAAGTAAAAAACATTCTTGTTTCACAACCCAAACCGGTAGATATTGAAAAGTCACCTTATGCTGACATTATCAAAAAGCATAATGTAAACATAGAGTTTAGAAAATTTTTCAAAATCGAAGGTATTGAGGCTCGTGATCTTCGCAAAGAAAGACTACAGATTCTTGACCATACGGCTATTATCTTGACTAGCCGCACAGCTGTAGATCATCTTTTTAGACTTGCCAAAGAGATGCGTGTGGAAATGCCCGACACAATGAAGTACTTCTGTATCTCTGAAGCAACGGCACTTTATCTTCAAAAGTACGTTACTTACAGAAAGAGAAAAATATTTCATAGCCAACAGACGTTTACCCAACTACTTGATCTTATCCTGAAGCATAAGGACGAAACATTCCTGTTCCCTTGCTCAAGCGAACACGATGAACAACCAAATGCCTTGCTTACTGAGCATAAGATTAATTTCAGAAAAGCTATCATTTACAAAACGGTACCCGATCTGATAAAAAACGATATTGATATTAAGAAATATGAACTTATTGTATTTTTTAGTCCTATCGGAATCCGCTCATTATTAGTAAACTGGCCGGATTATGTTCAAAACGGACAATTCTTAGGAGCCTACGGACAAACTACTGCTGCGGCCTTAAAAGAAGCAGGATTAGAACTTTCAGTGACTGCTCCGTCTCCTGCCACTCCATCAATGACTATGGCCATTGACCAATTTTTGCAGAAGAATAATAAAAAATAAAAAGGAGCGCATAATCTGCGCTCCTTTTCTAATACTTTTGCAGCGTGAGTACTCAGCACCCTATAAATCGACATACCTTTAGAAAAGCTGAACGGCTCTGTAGCAAGAAACTGATTACTGACGTATTTGAAAAAGGCAATTCATTTTATATCAAGCCTTTTAAAACGCTCTGGATTGACACCCCGCTTTTAACTTCAGTCCCTGCTCAACTCTTAATTACCGTTCCAAAGAGATATATGCGTGATTCATGGCAACGAAATAGTATTAAACGCTTGATTAGAGAAGCCTACCGACTAAATAAAGATCCTTTTTATTCAATTTTACAACAAAAGCAAAAGCAATGTGCCCTTGCAATTGTTTATACCGGTAGAAAAATAATTACAGCAGCTGAGGCTGAATCTGCAATAATCCTAATTTTATGTCGTTTATCCGAAGAATATGAAAAAATTACTGGCTAAGTTCTTCATTCTTTTAATTAGAGTTTATCAGTATACTATTTCCCCATTACTCCCTCCTTCGTGTCGATATACTCCATCATGCTCTGCTTATGGGGTTGAGGCTATAAAGAAACATGGAGCTTTTAAAGGTGGATGGTTAACGATAAAACGGATCTCACGATGTCATCCTTGGGGAGGAAGTGGTTATGATCCCGTACCTTAAAATTATTTTTATTACTTTAGCCTTCTGTTTTTTCTACAATAAACTATATCTACTCATTACTTAAATCATAAATATTGACCATTATGTTGAAGAAATCAGCTATCCTTATCATAAGCATACTCTTTTCAATAACTATTCAGGCTCAAAATGCGGATCAAAATTCAAGTGTCGGCAAGAATTCAAATCCCGAAAACTTTGACATACTCAAGAATCTGGAAATCTATTTCAATCTCTATAAGGAGTTAAACACTAATTATGTTGAGAAATTAAAACATACAGACTTGATTCGCAAAAGCATAGATGGAATGCTCGCTTCATTAGACCCTTATACTATTTATATTCCTGAAAGCGAACAAGAAGATCTGGCTCTAATCACGAAAGGACAATATGGCGGAATTGGAGCCCTGATCCATAAAAAAAATAATGAAACCGTCATCTCGGACCCTTATGAAGGGTTTCCGGCTCATCGGGCTGGCTTAAGAGCCGGTGACCGGTTACTTACTATTGACAACCATCCACTCGATGACAAAATTGTGGATCAGGTGAGTGGTCTCTTAAAAGGACAGGCAGGCACTACACTGAAGTTAAAAGTAAAGAAACTGGTTACGGGCAAAGTTATTGACTTGGAGCTAACCCGCGAAACTATTGCAATCCCGAATGTTTCATATTCCGGATTGCTCAAAAACGACATTGGATATATCAAGCTATCTTCTACTGTTGAGGGCTCATTCCGCGAATTCCAACAAGCTTTTCTATCGCTCAGAGATGGCAAGCCATTAAAAGGCTTAGTCATTGATTTACGAGGCAATGGAGGAGGGCTACTCGACGAAGCGGTGAACATCATTGGCATGTTTGTAAAAAAAGGGGCACTTATTGTTGAAACCAGAGGTAAGTTATCCGACAAAAATCATGCATATTACACCTCATCTAATCCGGTAGATCTAAACTTACCAGTTGCCGTACTTGTTGATGACGAAACGGCTTCTGCTGCTGAGATCCTAGCCGGAGCCTTTCAGGATCTTGATCGTGGTGTAGTAATTGGTCAACGCACTTTTGGAAAAGGACTGGTACAAAATATCGTTCCGGTAGGTTACAACAGCGAACTTAAAGTGACCGTGGCAAAATATTACACCCCTAGTGGACGATGCATCCAGGCCATCGATTATTCTAAAAAAGACCTCAATGGCGAATCTCCTGTCATCCCCGATTCTCTGAGACATCCTTTCAAAACCAAGATTGGGCGTGAGGTGTTTGATGGAGCAGGTATTGATCCCGATATTCGAATTGCACCTCGTTACTTTAGCAACATTGTCGCTGTACTTGCAGGACGTTTGTTAACATTCGACTATGCCGATAAGTTTGTTAAAGAGCATTCATCCATTTCAGCCCCAAGCCAATTCAGGCTAAACGACACTGAATTCAATGATTTTGTAAAATTCCTTAGCGATAAAGACTACGCTTATACAACCCGTAGCGAACATGCACTGGAAGAATTCAAGAAATTAGCTGAACGCGAAAAATACTTCGAGGCCATAAAGGGCGAATATGAAACACTAGCCAATAAGATGATCCGAGATAAGAATGCAGACCTCACCAAATTCAAAAGTGAGATCTGTGAAGTTCTCGAATCTGAAATCGTTTCGCGCTATTATTTTCAAAAGGGACGTATTGAATCATCGATCAGTTACGACAAGGAAATCGACACATCCACCCAGACCCTTCTGAATAAAGCCAAATATGCCGAACTTTTAAAGCCGAAAAGCACGCTGCCAGCCAAGAAGAATGAACCCATCGTAGCACCTGCGAATCCAACTGCACCAACACAAAATAGCACGACTCCTACAACACAGGGTGTAACTACTCCATCCAACGATAATATTTCAACTTCGTCTACACTAAAAATCAGCCATACTGTAAGTTAACAAAACTTTAAATAAAGTGACCTATGAGGCTAAAGCAGACATCCCCGGCAACAATTATTGTTGGCCTAATGGCTGCTTCGCTTCCACTGTCATATTTCCTGTTTTCAATATCCATCATCCTGCTTTTTCTTTACTGGTTGTTTCAAAACAACATCCAACCGCAAAGCAGTTTATCTCCCTGGATAAATCTTACTTTCCGTTCAAAATTCATCCTCAACCTCCAGGAAAAACTTACACGTTTCATTCACCATCGTATTGCCATAACCATTACCTCCATCTATCTTCTATACCTAGTGGGTTCTTTATGGAGTAGTAATACTCATTTTATGGCACAAGAGCTTAGAATCAAGCTCCCTTTTTTGTTATTACCTCTTTTGTTTTCAGGACTCAAACCTTTTGACACCAGGTCTTTTCGTTGTATTTTACTCATTTACTGTCTGGCTGTTTTAACCAGTACATTTGTAAGCCTCTTCATTTACTTAACGCAGCCTATTAATGACACCCGTGCGCTTTCACCTTTCATGTCGCACATCCGGCTTAGTTTAAATGTGTGCATGGCACTCATCATTCTTTATAATCTGGTCTTCAAAGAAAAGCTACCATCGCTTTCTATCAGGGTCTTGCTTCTTGCCCTCTTCATCTGGCTTATTGTTTTTCTTTTTATCCTCAAATCAGTAACAGGGATAGTACTTCTCACGCTACTTTTTTTCGCACTTATCGACAATCTTGCATGGAATTCACAAAACCCACTATTAAAAATAGGTAGTAATCTACTCTTATTTTTCATCC
>JAHEYR010000050.1 GCA_023251485.1 Bacteroidales bacterium | reverse complement strand
AGTATTTTAATAATTATTCGTGGGTAATTTGTTCTCCGGCAGTTTCGGATGATGTGGTTTATTTTGGCACTTCAGATACGCATCGTTTAATTGCATTGAAAGCAGCTACCGGAGAGGTTATTTTCAATGCAAACTTGCAGGCATTTATTTTTTCTTCTCCTTCTTTGGCTGGGAATCGGTTGTATATTGGGGATTTCAGTGGGTCACTTTTCGCGGTAAATAAAAAGACCGGAGCTGTTGATTGGAAGTTTACGGTCGAAAATGCTAAGGAGAACAAGTTGAACGTATTGAATGACAAGGGCGAAATAAACGATGCAGTATTCAAAGATTGCAACAACTACAACGCTATGGTTAATGTAATGGGTGTTTTATATTCAGTCGGTTCCATCCTTTCATCTCCGGCTATAGACAAAGGAGTGGTTTATTTTGGAAGTACTGATGGGTATTTATATGCTATACAATAAAAAAAGGTGGTCGTTTTTTGCGACCACCTTATAATACTCAAATAAATTATAACTGTTGATAATCGAAAGTTGGATACCCCTTCACCCCAAGGTTGTTGTAGAAACCGGTGAAACGTAGTTTGTAAGAATACCCTTTGTTATCTTTAATGATAAACACTCGTTTAGGGCGTGGAAGATAGGTTACGGGACCTTGGGAGGGATCGCCACTCAACATCTTCCAGTCGTAGCCGATGAGATCGTTAGCCGTACTCAATGTCATGGCTGAGGCGGTTTGAAAAGTGACCTGATCGAAAGTGTGTACGGAGTCGATCGCAGCAACGCATCCTGCGGGGTTCTGTAAAATGCCTGTTACTAAATAGGGATAGGGCAATCCACCAGGACCGGGGATATAGGTGGTGTATTGCGTAAACAATAGATCCCATCCTGGTGTTGGCGGTTCTGCTTGCAGAATGGATCCGGCGTTATTCAGACTCACCCGAACGAAGTTTATGCCAATCTGTTTTGGAATGGTTAGTTGCTGTACATTGCTTCCATCCAATTCGGCAAAGATGATACGGTAGTTGCCTTGTGCATCAGGAGTGTCGATAATCAGCTTCTTGTATCCTCGAGGAGCATAGTTCTCATCCAGTCCACGGTCAATAACCAATACTTCTTTTTTGCTGACAGGTGTTCCGGAGAGAGTATACCATGTCCCGATGGCGTTGCCTGCAGTTGATCCGTCAGAGAGATCGAACTGCCAATTAAGAGTGGAGGTCTGGACAGGTACAGTGATGTCGGTACTTCCTGTATGCGCTACATGCATTGTGACGGCAGTATTCAGGATTACCTTCCATCCATCGGATGTAGATTGGAAACCCAAATCCCATTCTGATTTTCCATTCTGAGAGACTATCTTGCTCTGATTCAAATTGAAATATACTTGTTCATGATAGTCTTTGGTCATGGGAATGACTGTTGAAGCAATGGTACCGGGTTGGTGTGCTGTTATTCGTGAATCCTCTTTAAAACATGATGTGGTTGCAAAAAGTAAGAGGATAATAGAACTATATAGCGCTGTTTTTCTGAGCATCTTCATAAAATTACTTTGTTAGATTCCATATTAGTTGAATGAATGCGGTTCTTCCCCAGGCTACATTGGTCTGATTGGCAGCACTGGCATGTACAGCACCTGGATCGGATCCAACGCTTTTAACTTCTCTGACATCGAAGAGGTTCTTCACACCTGCAGAGGATTCCAGTCGGTTATTGAACCATTTCTTTAAAACAATCAGATCCATCAGGCTATAAGGATCGGTGTACCCTTCTTTTAAGAGATTATTGTTTTCATAAAGATAGGGTTGGTGCCCATAGTATTTGTAATTTGCCGTAATGGTAAGCTGTGGCTTTGCCAGATTCCATGAAACCTCTCCATTGAAATCGACCGTAGATCTGAATTTGCCAGATACACCAATTAATTCTGCAGAGTGATTTGCTTGTCCGGTTGTACCGATACCGGCTTTTATCCGTAAGGTAGTTTTGTATTGCCAGCTTAGGGTGGAAATCAGTCCTCTTGTTTCGAACCGATCGATGTTTGTATAGTTGTATACATTCAGACCGGTCTCTTTCAGTGTGATGATGTCATTGATACGATTGTAAAAGAGCTTTCCTTCTAGTTCAAGCATCCCATCCGACAGAGGGAATGTATAATTAGCAGAGAGATTACTATTCAACGAATGTTCTGGTTTCAGTAATACATTTCCATGGATGTCGTGGTTGATGTCGACAAAATCCATGTAGAGTTCTTTAAGTGAAGGGGCTCTGAAGCCTGAAGCCAGCGATCCCCTGAGGGTTAATTGACTCAGTGGATTGTATTTTACATTGAACGACCACACCACGGGAGCAGTATATCGGGTGTTATATGCCGCACGGGCTCCGGGTTGAATTTCCAGACCCGGTAACAGTGTATATCGGAGGCTGCTAAAGAACGCATAGTCTTCGATAGAGCGGAGGTGATCTCCGATACGTTGTCCGTTTCCGGTTTCAATATTGATGTCGTAGCCCGATTGCCATGCTAGTTTTTTGTTGACCTGCCAACTCCACTGGCTTCGACTGGTCCACGCATTAAAAGTAGTGGTGTCCTGATCGCCTGCATTGGTGGTCAGGCTGCGTGAAAGGGTGGTCATATCTTTAAACCAGGTGTTTTGGATATGCTGGTACCCAGACCATGCCGCTGTAAATAAGATGGTATGGTTTACTGCGGGTTTATACGTTGCCTCTGTGGATAGTTGGTAGCGATCTGTTTTGAACTCGTTATCGAAAGCACCCTCAAAATAGGGTGGGAGTAAAGCTCCTTTGCCTATAAGCAATTCGTTGAAATAAGTGCCGTTAACATTTAGTGTTAAACGGTTGGTCTTGAATTGGTAGCCAGCTGAAGTGTTGATTTGCTCGCGTGGTTTCCATTGCTGTACACGACCACTATCTGCTGCTGACCATCCCCCGAAGAAGTTCCGTCCAGCAGATAGTGTGAATGCCTGATTATTTTGTTTGTAGGCGACCTGTCCATCGATATTATAAACGCCAATAGATTCATAGTAAGCTTTGGCACTGGCTGAAACACCTTCTTTCTGAGCTGATTTCAGTGTGATGATGTTAATTACACCTGCCAGCGCATTACTGCCATAGGCAACAGACATGGGGCCTTCAATAATTTCGATGTGGTCGACCTGTTGAAGGGTTATCTGACTAAGATCGATGGAGCCATTCATTCGTCCAATCACAGGGATGCCGTCGATCAGAAATTTGATATGCTCACCCGAAAGGCCGGCCAGACTCATTCCGGTACCCAAGGTAGCATCTTGTGTGAAACGAATATTTAGCTCGCTTTTTAAAAGGTCGCCCAGATTGTTCGCGGCCCGTTCGTGTATTTGTTGCCGACTTAATACTTTTACATTATAGATCGATCGGTCTGTGCGGGTTGGAAGAAACTGTCCGGTTACCACTACCGGATTTAAATCGATCGTCCTTAGCGGTGTTTTTGAATCCTGTTGGTTCTTGAGGGTGTCTTTTTGTGACGTTACGAATGATTGGGCCGAAACATGGATCGTAATTCCGGTCAGAAAAAGACCTGTTATAAGGATGGCCATGAGTGATCTCTGACCAAAAGGGTTGATTTTATTTAGATTTATGCGTTTAGACATGCTGTTTGCATTTTAATAATGAAGAAAATGATTGACCAAAATGACTATGCATAGTCATGACGTCAATATGCATGATATACACTATTCTTGCCTCACATGCGTGCGTGTAGCAAAATAGAGAATGAAAGAAAATAATAGGGATGATTAGAGGTTAATCGGAGGCGCTCTAAGTGATTGGCTATAGCCGGTATAGGAGGTGAGATGTTGCTCTTGTTGATGAGATGATAAACGAACGGAAGGAATAAAAGATTGTAGTGGTGAAGATAGATCACATGCAATCATTCCATCGTGGTTCGGTAGCTGCGAGCTATCACCTTGATGGTTATTGGAAACAGAGTATAAATACTTCTGTTTGTTGCTACTACAAACCATATCCTGCGGCAGAAGCGGCTTATGAAAGATATGGTACATGTGGAAATTGAACAATGCGCCAACATAAACTCCGAAAATATTCAGAGCTACAAAGAATGCAATCGTCTTTAGTAGTTTGTTAGGTTTGCGCATATTTTTATTCAATTCGTTGCAAATATAATTTAATTCGCAGTGTTATTCTTTAAACAGTGATAGGATATGAAAGGGTTTATGATTTTTTTTGCAATTACTCAGAAAGTAGAATCTGCCGAAATCACTAGTCTTCAAATATTTCTCTACCTTTGCGATAGTTGCTCGTTATTGAAAATAATATAGAAATCCAGTATTAATACAGAAATCATCTATGGTTGAGACAATCGAAATAGAATCATTAAAATGGCATCATATTCTGGACCCAAATGATGATGATTTTCAATTTCTAAGAGATACATATCATTTCCATCCCCTGGATATAGAGGATTGCAGAAGTGTAAACCAACGACCTAAAATAGATATTTATCCTGAATATTATTTTCTGATTTTACACTTCCCAAATTTCGATCGCTGGAATCGTTTCTTGAAGACGCGTGAGGTGAAGGTGTTTTGGGGCGCAGACTTTATCATCACCATTGGTCAGTCGCATTGGGTTGTGAAAGATTTGTTTAACAGTGCAAAAGAGGAATCAGATATTCATGGTGTGTTAAAGGTTGAGAGTAGTGATGCCTTGTTGTATAAGATTTTAGAACATCTGATGATCGAAACCTTTGCTTTGATCAAGAAGATCGGGATAGAGGTTGAACTGATTAATCGGGATCTGTTTAATACCAGGGCAGAAAAAACGATTGAACGTATTTCGTTGACAAGAAGAAATATCATATTGATTAATACAATCTTCAAGCCCCAACTGAAATTATTTCAGAAGTTTGAATCGGGAGAGATCTCAGGATTTCAGGAGAATATGAATGATTACTGGGGTAATATTTTAGATTACTATCAGAAGATGTGGGATATGATTGAAGATTACGAAGAGATGATCGAAGGACTCTCTAAAACGTTTGATTCGTTGCAGACCAATAGAACCAATGAGATTATCAAGGTGCTTACCTTTTTCTCATCGATTATGCTGCCATTAACGCTGATTACAAGTTTGTATGGGATGAATATTAAGCTTCCATATCAGGAGGATTCGCACATGTTTTTATATCTGGGCGGGATTAGTATTCTTATCATTTTTGGTCTGCTATACTATTTTAGACGGCGAAAGTGGCTATAAATCACTATTCTTCTGCAACCTTTACTCTTCTAGCTTGATAATACGGCGAAAAAGTCGTTTTTTTGCAAAAAACTATTTTAGGATGGAAACGATGAAGAGAACTAAAATCCGTGAACTCCTTGCCTCAAAGGAAATAGGTAAAGAGGTTAATGTAAAAGGTTGGGTTAGAACAAAACGTGGCAATAAGAACGTTGCTTTTATTGCCCTGAATGATGGATCTACCATTCATAGCATTCAAATTGTTATCGATGTTGCCGGTTTTAATCCGGATGATCTGAAACTTGTTACTACCGGAGCCTGCATTAATGTAAACGGTATTTTGGTTGAATCACAGGGATCGGGACAGGCTGTGGAGATTCAGGCAACAACACTTGAAGTCTACGGTACTGCTGATGCAGACACTTATCCACTTCAAAAGAAGGGACATACATTAGAGTTTCTTCGCGAGATTGCGCATCTTCGTCCACGTACGAACACCTTTGGTGCTGTACTGAGAGTTCGTCATAATATGGCTTATGCTATTCACAAATATTTTAATGACCGTGGATTCTTTTATCTTCACACTCCCATCATTACAGGATCGGATGCTGAAGGTGCCGGAGCTATGTTTAAGGTAACTGCACTTGATCTTGATAATCTTCCTCGTACAGAAGAAGGTGCTATTAATTATAAAGAGGATTTCTTTGGTAAAAGCACAAACTTAACCGTTTCGGGACAACTCGAAGGTGAGCTAGGCGCTATGGCCTTATCAGAGATCTATACTTTCGGACCTACATTCAGAGCTGAAAACTCAAATACTCCTCGCCATCTGGCTGAATTCTGGATGATCGAACCTGAAGTTGCTTTCTATGATATCAAAGATAACATGGATCTGGCAGAAGATTTTATCAAATACTTAGTTAAATATGCACTTGAAAACTGTAAGGACGATCTTGAGTTTTTAAATAAAATGTATGATAACGAGCTGATTGAGCGTCTGACTTTTGTGACGAATAATGCATTTAAGCGACTGACTTATACTGAAGCTGTAGAAATTTTACTTGCTTCGGGACAGAAATTTGAGTTTCCTGTTGCATGGGGTATCGACTTACAGAGTGAGCACGAACGTTATTTGGTTGAGAAAGTATTTAACTGTCCGGTTATTCTGACTGACTATCCAAAAGAGATCAAGCATTCTATATGAAGCAGAACGAAGATGGAAAGACGGTAAGAGCGATGGATGTGTTATTTCCAAAGATTGGTGAGATCATCGGTGGCTCGCAACGTGAAGAAAACTATGATAAACTGCTCGCTCGTATTCAGGAACTACATATTCCGGAAAAAGATATGTGGTGGTATTTGGATACCCGTAGATTTGGAGCCGCTCCACATAGTGGCTTTGGACTTGGTTTTGAACGCCTAATATTATTTGTTACCGGGATGGCGAATATTCGTGACGTAATTCCTTTCCCAAGAACTCCGCAGAATGCAGAGTTTTAATTATATTTGTAATATTTCTCACAATAATCAGGCCCTTTTTTTGTTTTTATTATTGTGAGAAGTATTAAATCTGAGATTATTATATGCTGAATCAACGACTCCAACAAAAGTTACTCCAAAAGCTATCGCCCCAACAGATCTTATTGATTAAACTGTTGCAGGTGCCTACTATTGCTTTGGAGCAACGGATTAAGCAGGAAATTGAAGAAAATCCTGCCCTTGAGGAGCTTGACGAGGACTATGAAGAACCCCAAACCGATAATGAACTAGACGATGATGTTGAGGAATCTAATGATGATGAATTCGATATCACCGACTATGTAGATGAAGATGATATTCCTGATTATAGGTTAAATACTAATAACTCGAGTCAGGATGATGAGTATCGAGAGATGCCTTTTGTCTCTGGAATATCCTTTCAGGAGAATCTCATCGAGCAGCTTGGACTTCGGATTCTTGATGAACGTACATACATGATTGCCCTTAATATTGTAGGGAATCTGGATGACGCAGGATATCTGAGTCGCGACTTGAATGCCATGATTGATGATCTGGCTTTCTCTCAGAATATACATACCACCAAAGAAGAACTGAATACTATTCTGAAAATTGTTCAGGATCTGGATCCTGCGGGAGTTGGTGCCCGTACTTTGCAAGAGTGTCTGATTCTTCAACTGCAACGAAAGATTCAGACACCTATTGTTGTGTTGGCTACCAATATCATAACACGCTATTTTGATGAGTTTACCCGTAAACATTACGATAAAATTATCAAGAAAGCGCACATCAAAGAAGACGAGCTAAAGGTTGCTATTGACGAGATCTTAAAACTAAATCCTAAGCCGGGTGGTTCTTTAAGCGATACAGGAAGAGGTAATCATTATATTATGCCCGACTTTATTGTGAACACAAAGGAGGGAATTCTGGATCTGCAATTGAATTCGAAGAATACGCCTGAACTCAGACTCAGTCGCACATATACTGATATGTTGGAGACTTATGCCGAAGGACGTAGTAAAAATTCAGCCCAGAAAGAAGCGCTCTCTTTTATAAAACAGAAAATCGATTCGGCAAAGTGGTTTATTGATGCGATTAAACAACGCCAGAACACGCTTTATCTGACCATGAATGCCATTATGCAATATCAGAAGGAATATTTCCTAACGGGTGATGAGACTAAACTCCGGCCCATGATTCTAAAAGATATTGCTGAAATTGTTAATCTTGATATCTCAACGATTTCACGGGTAGCTAATAGTAAATATGTCCAAAGCCCATTTGGTACTTTTCTCTTAAAAAGTTTCTTCTCCGAATCTATGCAAACCGACTCTGGTGAGGAGGTTTCGACTCGTGAGATTAAAAAGATTCTCTCCGATTGTATTTCGAATGAAAAGAAGCATAAGCCTTTGACGGATGAACAGTTGACTGACATCCTTCGTGATAAGGGTTATAATATTGCCCGCAGAACGGTAGCGAAGTATCGTGAACTGCTAAACATTCCTGTTGCCCGTCTGCGTAAAGAACTCTGAAAATATGGAAAAACGAATTGCCTCCGGTATATCTATTATACTGCACCCCTTTTTTATCCCTTCCTTTGTAATGCTGGCTTTGCTTAATCTCAACGTCTTCATGGCTTTTGTTATTCCGTTGAGTATTCGTTTATGGATACAGGGGATGATCTTTGTCATGACTTTTGCTATGCCTATCGTGATGATCTATTTTCTATACAGAGCAAAAATAATTTCGTCTTTCTATATGGAAAATCGTTCTGAAAGGTTTCTGCCTTTAATAATGACGGGTATCTTTTGGGGAATGGCTTATTACTTATTGAGCAGAACGGGCTTGCCGATGCTCTATTATGCATTTCTATTGGGGGGCTTAGCTGCTATTATTGTCGCAACGGTAGTCAATCATTTCTGGAAGATCAGCATCCACATGTTGGGGATGGGGGGGCTTACAGGCGTATTCTTAGGAATGTCGTTTCGGTTGGGAATAGATGTTTTCCCCTTAATTGCTATTGCTATATTGTTTTCGGGTCTGGTAGGATATTCTCGTTTAAAATTAAACTCCCACAACCCTTCGCAAGTATATACCGGCTATGGTGTGGGAGTCTTCTTAATGGTTATCGTTTATTTACTTCCTCTTATTTAAAAGGACGTAGCGAAATACCTAATGAAATAGGATAAATATCAGGACCGAGACCGTCTTTGTAGACTTTCGATAATTGATAATAGCCATTGAATAATAAAATACCGTATCCTATTGAAAATGTTGCACCGTAACGGGTAGCATCCATATTACGGGTAGTTGCTTGTTTAATCGTTAGATTTCCAAGTTTATCATTGACATCATCACCTACATATTTTGTATGTGCTCCTAATAACAGACCAAATTTCATACCTGCTGCTGCTCTGAATGCTCCTTTATGATATCTGAATTCGAGGGGGGCATCAAGATAGGTAAGCACCATTTTGTTTTTCTTGTATGAAACTGTCGCCAGGTTGTCGGTAGTCTTAACCGGAATCTTGTAATAGTATGTTTCGTAAACACCACTGGCATTCTTTCTATAACCGATAAAGTTGTCGTTATAAAAATTTTCAGAAGTCAGGCCCAAACCATAAGAGTAACTCCAAGGTGTTTTCTTTTCTCCCAATGGGTTATCTATCGTGATATAGAAACTAATTCCCGGGTTTATCTTGCCAGGCTTAATTGTGTCGCTCCCACCTTTCCAGATGTCGGTAAACAAATCTACTCGGGTGGTCAATCGTTTAAGAAAACTAACCTTGCCGTCCTGTGCAGAAGGTATCGCTCCGTCCTGCGCATAGGCCATAGCGGTAGTAAATAATAGAATAATTAAAAGTACTTTTTTCATAGAAAGCGGTTTATCGTCGTCAAAAATACAAATTTTCATGGTTAATATTTAAATTTAAATTTATTGGAATAAAACAGTTTAGATTTTTTAACACAATTTGGCTTATTAAACTTAACCTTCAAAATACTGACAAAACCTTTTTGAGCTTAATATTTTTAAGTTTAGAATAAAAAAAAGGCCATCTCGATTTTGAGATAGCCTCTTGTTTTTACTTTTAATTCTATTTTTTTAATAAATTGGAATCGTTAATCTTTGTTTAAGCGGCTTTTATAACGACTGATACCATCAACAAAAACTTCGAGGGCATAACGACCCTTTGAGAGATAGCTTAAATCATAAGTAAATTGTCCGCTTTTAACAGACACATAATCATGTTGTTCAACTAAAACTCCATCAGCAGTAATACGAACTTGCATTTTGCATGATTTCGTTGTATAGAAATCAAGTACTGTTTTATCTTTCGTTCTGCGTGGATATACCGAGAAGGTGTACTGAGGTGTTAGTGTATCAGCTACAAATGATGGACTGGTTTCAAAGGCTAAGAATTGTCCGTTACCACAATCACTTTCGAAATCATGTAAAATCCTTCCATTTAAGTCAAGAATTCTTAAATATCCATTGCCTGATTCAGGTTCAGCCCAAAATTCTAATCCATCGCCACTTTTATCGGTTAGCATAAAATGATATTTTCCTGTGGCTAAGTTTATCGTATCAGTGTATAATGTATTTGGCTTTAATGCATTTGATTTTTTATGGAAGAGTGTATCAGAATTAGCATTTACAATATATAACTCATTGTCTAATGGCTTATTATTGGTTTTAAACAGCAGTACCATCTTATTTGGTAACTTTTCAGGGGAAACAAAAACGGTTTGTTTTGTATTATCTCCATCCCATCCATCTTTTCTTCCATTTGGTTTTGATAGGGTTACCGTAAATTTATTGATTCCAGTATTACTGTTAATTTCGCTAGGTAATAAAATAACTGCTCCCTGATTAAAAGTCAGATTTCCTGTCCATTTAAATGTTTTCTTCGGAAATCCATCAGTCCCATAAGTAATTAAAACAGATTTAAGGTTTTCTCGTCCGGCGTTTTTAATTTTAATTGTTGGATTAAAACAAACCGGATTTAATCGATCATAAATTTGCTTATTGGAAGGAGTTATAATATCATCGAGCGAAACATCGTTAGCCTTTAAAGGTGCAGAATACTGAAATAAATAGGCAGAAATATTTTCATTTGCTTGAATATTTTCGGTAGCAACATAAGGTTCCATTACCATATCAACAGTATGTTTTCCCTGATCAAGCGGAATGTTTAAAATATCAGGATTCTGTAAATCTCCCGGGCACCAATAGCCTCTATCATAAACCCATGTACCTCCTTGAGGATAAAGCGGATTCTTTCCGCAATTTTTCCACAAGTTTCTATGATCAATATTTTTTCCATCAAAATTGATGTCTCTCCATCGTGAACAAAATTCGCTACAACCCTTTGGTGCATCCATTCCATGTCCTGTTTGCTGTATCCTGATTCTTCCAATTGACGCTTCTGGTAAAGAAGAAAAAGAGATGGGCGTAAGTTTATTTTTAATATCATCTTTTGGATCACCATATTTATAAGAACCTTGCCATAATTTTGTAATAGCAATGGGGGTAACAATCGGTGGTCCGGAAATTATTTCAAAATCAATGGTTAGTGCCCAGCCAACCGATTCCGGTTCATATCCGCTATGTCTATATTCTATTTCAACGCTATCACGTAAGATCTTTGAAAAGTCAGTAACATCTACTTCCCATTCAAAGTGCCATCCTTTCGTAAAACTACTCCCATAGGGAGTAAGCATTCTGCCAATTTCATAATCCTGATATGCCCCATTAACTCCACCCTGGCGACGAATAGTAATGTTATCACAATAATCCCAATGGGCAATCGGAATCGAATCAGGGTATCCTAATGTGACATGCATGATCATTTTTCGGATTGGAGTATTATGATCAGGGAAAACGCCCCATTTTTTAAATAACTTCTCTCCAACTTTTGAATTAGTATTGATTGTTATTTTATTATGGGTTATAACATGTTTGTTTAAGTTGTTTTGTGCTAATGCATTAAAGCACATTGTTAAACAGAAAATAAGTAAAAAGAATTTCATAAGTGTAGAAATAAAAAATAATGGCCTGTAAAATGTTTTGACATCTTATAGCCTTTTGGCAAATATAGCCAATATTAATAATGCACTTTAGTGGTTTTGATATTGCTTTTTTATCATTTCTGCGAATTGAAATATCTTGATCTTATACATTCGTTTCTCCATAATTGATAATTAAGGATCCGTCGGAAAAGTTGAAGTGAAATAATGAAAGCCTTTTAATAATAAATTGATAGTATAAAATAACGCTGTCATTTCGACTTCATGGGCTGAATCTGCTTAAAGTAAATGAGTTTGGATTGAATATGAGATTCCGGTTCTGTAAAAAAACTCCCTCTAATACTGTCCTATTATTCTTATAATACGGTTCTATTAAGAGCATACAACAGCATATGAATACCAAAAGAATACACCATGCCTTCACCAACCCTTCGCCATAACTCCACCATATTAGTGAAGGCATGGTGAAGGGATGCCGGACCCACGCCGGACTCACGCCGGATCCAATAGTCATAATACTGCTGATATAGAGCTGTTTAACCTAAGTAAAATAAGCGTTAATGAAGAATAAGATTATATAATACTGGTTATTAATATATTGAAAGTTAAAACAGGGTGAAATATAATCAAATTAAGATATTAAATGGCCTTAGCTTTGGGGATAAACTTCAAAACCTAGTGTGAACCTAGTGTGTTATTTTTAGTAGAACAGCATTATTGATTTTAAAAGTTCTTTCAGCTTCTATACTTGCTAATTAATGTTCAGTAACAATTGAATTAATGAGATCAAGCATTTAATCTCGTTAATTATTATAGACATTCCTTATTCTGGTTCATTATTTAACTTATACTTTAGGTTTTCTTCCATTTTTTAATTTGTTTTTTTGTCATCTCCTGAGTTATAATTGCCTCTGAATATTCACCTATGTATTTTTTCCCCGGAATCAGTTTGGTACTTTTGCTCTCAGTGGTATAAAAAACCATAGGTACAAAAGCCCAACGAATTATTCTATCTGTTCCATCGGCGTTTTTTATACTATCAGGTTTATCATAATTATAAGATACTGAAAATGTATGAATAGCAAAACTGAAAGCATCTTTGCCTCCTGATATTCCAATTGGGTCACCAGCTTCAATGGTCTGCCCCACGGATACTAAAATGCGACGGAACATCTGATATCTTCCAAAGGAACAATCATTATGACAAATCTCAATATAATTGTTAGTAACCAAATAGTCATTTCCTAAACCCCTTAATTTTGAAGTATCGCTGATTTCGCAAACAACACCCCTTCTAGCAGCGAAAATAGTATCTCCTTTTTTTAGTTTAATTCCAAGTGTGTACCAATCTTTAGGTTCAATGTCTTGTTCATTGATCTTCCTTTGTTTTAGTCCGAGTACTTCAATTTCTTTCCTTTTTCCACTTGGCAATAAATAGATAAAATCTGGATTTATAACAGGATTTATACATCCCTTTCTATAATTAACTAAGTATTTGAAGGATGTGGAGTTATTAATATTATCAGGTTTTAGGGAGAACAGGTTCGTTCTCCCCGGACTGATTACTCCTTTATATGGGAAAAAAGTATTAGACTTCAGGTTTATAAATTCGGTAAATTTAAGCTCCAATATATATTTACTATACTGATTATTGATACAGTAAAAATTGAAATTTCCCTGGGTATCTTTTTCATAGTTTACTTCTATAGACTGTTGAGAAAAGCAATCAGGAAGGAATAGTACTAAAATCGTGATAATAAGTAAAGACTGTCTCATAACTACCTGTTTAAATAAATGATTTCTAAGTAAAGGTCAAAAATTTAATTTAGAAAAACAACCTAAACCTTTTGGGAAAATCTGTTCAAATAAATAGGGGTTAAGACAGACTTTTAAATCTAAAAATCAAACAAAACCTAGCGTAAAACAAAAAACCACCTACCGAATAAACTGTAAGTGGTTGATTATTTGGGTGGTCCCACCTGGGTTTGAACCAGGGACCTACTGATTATGAGTCAGTTGCTCTAACCAACTGAGCTATAGGACCAAAAGACATTGCCGTCTCTTCAGGTGCAAAAATACAAAAAAATCGAAGATTACAAGTAAGAAATGCATCGAATTTATTGTAAAAGCGTCCTTTGCTTTATTTTTTATTTTTATTCTGCCCGCAGCATCCTGTTATCCAAGGTTAAAGAAGCATTGATTCAAAATTAAACGATGGGTTTCACTCGTAATTATTTGTTCTAATAGGTCGGATGGCGCTCACATATTAAATTTCAAACAGTGTTTGTGTTTGTAAAACCTGCTCGTTTCTTTATGAAGAATTTCAAAAAGCGATACCTTTGCAAATTCTTAGCCGCGTAGATTTGTATTGTTTTTTTATTTGATCTGGCTTCGATAGATTATACTTGTTTTACTTTTTTATTGCTGATACGCTTTATGATAGAGAATTTGATATTTGATTTTGGAGGAGTGATTATTAATCTTGACCCTCTGCGGATGGTGACGGCTTTTGCTGAATTAGGAGTCAAGAATATTGAAAAAGTCAATAAGGCGATTGCTGATGCAGGATTATATCTCAATCTGGAGATGGGTTTGATTACACCTGCTGAGTTTAGAGAAGGAATGCGAAAATGTACCGGACTTAAATTGACAGATAGTCAGATTGATAATGCATGGAATGCTATGATTTTAGATATCCCTCCTTCACGCTTAGCATTATTGAAAGAACTTAAAGAGAATTATAATATCTATCTTTTAAGCAATACAAACGAAATACATTATCATTATTTTAATGACTATCTCTTATCCGAATTCGGGATACCGAAGTTAGATCAGATCTTCACAAAGTGTTATTACTCTCATCAATTGAAGTTGCGAAAGCCTGAGCCGGAAATATTCTTAAAAGTTCTTTCATTAGCTGGTCTGAAAGCTGATGAGTGTCTGTTTATTGATGATTCGAAGGATAATGTTAAAACCGCTCGTGAGTTAGGTATACATGGAATTACCCATCATCCGGGCGAAGAGGTTAATCAATACTTTATGGGGGGAAGGATCCGCGACTAAACCATCTCGGTTTTTAATAAACGATAGATTGTTGTTTTACCAATACCTAATTTAGAGGCTACAAGCCTGACTTTATTGTCATATCTGTTTAGGAATTGCTTGATGATAATTCTGTTATAATCATCAAGTGTCATCTCTTCGAGTAGTATCTCGTTAATAGTATTTCCAGTTGAAAAGGTGATATCATCAGGTTGGATAACATTTTTATCAGCCATCACACATGCCAGTTCTGAAATTGCCTTTAGTTCGCGAACATTTCCGGGAAAGGAATAGGATTGTAACTTTTCTATTGCTTGTGGGGAAAGTGATAATTTGGGCATTTTGTTTTGTTTGCAAAATTCTTCAATGAAAAAGAGTGCCAGTATAATGACGTCTGTGCCCCTATTACGCAGAGGGGGTAACTCAATTGGAAGTCCGAGGAGTCTATAATACAGATCTTCGCGGAAAGTTCCTTTCTTTACAGCATCCAGCAGGTTTTTGTGGGTAGCTACAATAAGCCGGAAATTTAATTTTATCGGTTGGTTACTTCCAATACGGGTGACTTCCTCCTCCTGGATTACACGAAGTAGTTTTGATTGCATATTGAGATCCATGTCACCAATTTCATCAAGAAATATCGTTCCATGGTTTGCCTCTTCAAACTTCCCGATTCGTTTACCTAGTGCTCCTGTAAAGGCTCCCTTTTCGTGACCAAACAACTCGGCTTCTATCAATTCATGTGGAATGGCTGTTACGTTAACCGCAACAAAGGGTTCATTTTTTCGTGGCGAGTTATAGTGTATCGCTTTTGCTACCAATTCTTTGCCGGTACCCGTGTCTCCTTTAATGGAAACAGTGATGTTTGTTTTACAGGCTCTTTCAATAAGTTTAAAGACATTGTGAATGGCTTGACTATCGCCTTTGATTACTTTGTTAAACTCATATTTCTTCCCTATCTCATCTTGAAGGACAGAAATCTTTTTCTTAAGATTGAAATTTTCTTTGACATTACGAGCTAAATTCCAGAGTCTTTCTTTGGTGTCCTGATCTTTGATGACATAATCATAAGCACCTAATTTCAATAGCTCTACGGCAGTCGAAACGTCTTGTTGTCCTGAAACAATAACAACAGGTAATTCGGAATTAAAATTACGGATACGCTTGAGAATCTCCAAACCTGTCATGTCAGGCATGTTATAGTCAAGTGTGATGAATGAAGGATTCTTATAAAGATTTTTTATTAAACTTGGTCCGTCCCTAAATATCTCTACTTCGTAATCAGGATTAAGTGATAAGTGATGCGCTAATATCTTCGCATATATCAGATCATCTTCAACTACAAATATCTTGAAAGAATCCATTTTAATGTGGTTTAAAATGTTGCTGTGTAAATATACGCTTTATGTAATTCGTTGGCAATCTCAGTCGTTGTTTTTTATATAGGAGTCTCGAAATCGAAGTAGTGATGAGATTCCCATTACAAGCTATTCTAAAAAACGATCAAATGTAAGAAATTATTTATAGTTCATCAAATTCCAATCTTTTTTAAACCTAAATTGTATGGGATAAATTGATAGGAATCTAATAGAATTCATATTGTGTGTATTCGCAGTATGTCACTATCTTGCCCACACTTAGCTAATCATTTTGCTTGAAAAGGAAATTAAAAAAATACACGTGTTTATAGTTTCAGCAGGTCGTAATATGTTATAATTTGATATCTTTACCTCCCGAAAAAATACACAAAACAACGATTCATTTTGTTGTAAAAGATTCTCTCCATGGCAAGACGCATTATTGGCATTCACGAAAAACTTACTGTCTTAGAAAGTTTACCACTTAGTTTTCAGCATTTAACGGCAATGTTTGGTGCTACAATTTTGGTTCCTATACTTTTAGGAATTGATCCCGCTATAACATTGTTGATGAATGGTATAGGTACATTACTTTACTCCTGGGTTACAAAAGGTGGTATACCTGCCTATCTGGGATCCAGTTTCGCATTTATTGCGCCAACATTCTTGATTATCAGTTCATATGGTGGCGTAAGTCATGCCCAGTCAGGATTTATCTTTTTCGGGTTATTCTTTATACTTATTTCATTTGTAGTAAAAAAATGGGGTATAAAGTGGATTGATATCGTGATGCCACCTGCAGTGATGGGTGCCGTTGTTGCCATCATCGGGCTTGAGCTGGCACCGGTTGCAGCTCAACAAGCTGGTTTGGCTCCATGGCCTACTGCCGTTGGGAAAGTCGTGATGCCATTTGTGATAGATTCACATGTTTTAATGGTGTCGATGACTACCTTGTTGATTGGTATTATCGGTTCGGTTTTGTTCAGAGGTTTCTTGCAAGTGATTCCAATCTTGTTTGCGGTTGTGGTTGGATATGTACTCGCTCTTTTTATGGGTATGGTTGACACTGCCTCGATCAGTAAAGCTTCCTGGTTAGCCTTGCCAACATTTCATACTCCCGTTTTTGATATCAACGCGATCATTATTATTATTCCTGCCTGTATTGTTGTGCTTGCCGAACATATCAGTCATCTGATTGTCACCGGTAAAATTACTGAAACCAATTTGATGGAGAAACCCGGTTTGCATCTCTCGCTTTTAGGTGATGGTATCAGCAACGTGTTATCCGGATTTACAGGATCAACGCCCAATACAACCTATGGAGAAAATATTGGCGTTATGGCCATCACCAGAGTCTATTCAGTTTGGGTGATTCGTGGAGCAGCTATTCTCGCTATTGCCTTTTCATGTGTTGGAAAGGTCTCGGCAGCCATCTCAACAATCCCCAGTCCTGTTATGGGAGGAGTGACGATGTTGTTATATGGTGTTATTGCGGTACAAGGTTTCCGAATGTATGTAGAGCAAAAGGTCGACTTTAGTAAAAATAGAAATATGGTGACGGGCGCTGTTGTATTCGTCGCAGGCGTTAGTGGTGCTGCTATCAGCATCGGAAGCGTACAATTAAAGGGGATGGCCTTGGCAGCTGTTATCGGAGTTGTAATGTCATTAGGTTTTTGGAGCTGCGAAAAACTCGGATTGATGAAAGGCGAGGCATAAAATATAAAAAGGATTGATCTTTAGCGGATCAATCCTTTATTGTTTTCTTATTGGTAAATATTTTCGATTGT
>JAHEYR010000049.1 GCA_023251485.1 Bacteroidales bacterium | reverse complement strand
AATGCATCGTTTAATATCAACGCATGGTCGAAACCCAACGTTGGGATACTATCAACAGGATGCCAGGCGGCTTCGCGGGCATCATCCATACCAATTACTGCCGGTAAGCCTTCGCACACGCCGATAAAGGAAATGGTGATGGTTCTATGGCGGGGATCACGTCCGGGATCGCCATAAGCATTAAACTGTTTTAAGGTCACACCTTTCAATCCGGTCTCTTCTTCCAGCTCTCGCAGGGCTGATTCCAACAGGGTTTCATCCATCTCTATAAATCCTCCCGGAATGGCCCAACAGCCTTCGAATGGGGGATTATCGCGACGAATCAACAACACGTAATCGCGGTTCTCTGCCTTGCTAAATAGTACAATATCGACTGTTACGGCTGCTCTTGGATATTTATAGGTGTATTCCATTTTCGTAATTGTTCATAAATGTAACAATCCTAAATTCATTCTGCCCTATTCGTCATCTTCATCGTCCCCGCTATCATTTGAAGCCGCCTCATTCTTGGCGTTATAGCCTTCTACGATGATGACGATTTCGCCTTTGATGGTCTTCTGCTTGAAATGGTTGAGCACCTCAGTGACGGTACCTCTGGCATTCTCTTCGAACATCTTGGTGAGCTCGCGCGATACACAGACCAACCTTTCGGGACCAAAGAACTCTGCGATCTGCTCTAAGGTCTTGATTAAACGATAAGGCGATTCGTAGAAGACAATAGTATAAGGTTGCTGTGCCAGCCACTTTAGTTTTGTTTGACGGCCTTTTTTATGAGGGAGGAATCCTTCGAACAGAAACCGGTCGACAGGTAGTCCGGAGTTGACCAGCGCGGGCACAAAAGCCGTTGGACCAGGCAGGCACTCTACTTCTATTCCTTGTTTCAGACATTCGCGAACCAACATAAATCCCGGATCGGAAATACCGGGGGTACCGGCATCGCTCACCATCGCCACACTGAGGCCGGTCATAATCATCTCGGCAATAGCCTCCACCGATTTATGCTCGTTATGCATGTGATGGGCCATCAGTCGCTTCTCAATACCAAAGTGATGGAGCAGTTTACCACTTACCCGGGTATCTTCGGCCAAAACGAAGTCGACCTCTTTTAATATACGTAATGCGCGGAGGGTGATATCTTCAAGGTTTCCGATCGGGGTTGGGATGATATAGAGTTTTGCCATGATTTCTGGTTATTATTTGAAAATGTTAAAGCCGGAATTGTAATTTAATTGATTCAATATACCCCATTCCACAAGGCATATATCTGCAGGATTAAAAGGAATCGAGAAAATCTTTGACAGTTCTCGTTACGTTATCCCAATAAGTAAATGCCAATTTATCAGCACGGTCGTTCACACTATGATATCCACCATACTCCTCACCTCGTGTAAAGAAGAAAAAGCAAGGAACATCTTTTTCGTAGAATGGACAATGATCGCTTGCACAACCGGGACCTCCATGAAATATTTGTTTCAGATATTTTTTCTGATCGTTGATGGCGGTGAGAACTGCGGCTTCCTTTTTAAAGACGGTGCCATTCACCACAGAAAGTCCATCGCTGCCGGTCCCCATCATATCGAGGTTGATCAGAAACTTGATCTTTTTCAGGGGGAAGAGTGGATGTGCCACATAATAAGAAGAGCCTAACAATCCGGCCTCTTCGCCGGTGAAGGCGATGAAGACCATTGAATAACGGGGCTTGTTTTCAGGCTTGCCATACCATGATGCTAAATCGAGCAACGAGGCTATGCCACTTGCATTATCATTTGCCCCGGGGAAATAGGTGCCTTTGCCCATCAATCCAAGATGATCGTAATGGGCTGTAACTACCAGAAAACTATCGGGACGCTCTCTTCCGGGAACAAATCCGATTACATTTCGGGCAGGAATATCTGTGTTGACCTGGGCATTAATTTCGATCGTAAGATTTTTAATCGGCGACTTTAACGAGGTTTTTAATACAGAAAGGGTTGGAATAGTTGCATATCGGGTAGATAAGCCGGCACCCCAGGTTAGTTTTTCAACTACAGTGCCATATCCTGCAGCGCCTAAAGCATTAAACCGTCGCAGTGAATCGAGCAATGCTACACCCTCTTTGCTATTCACACCTTTTCGGTCGTAAAAGATAAAAACTCGTTTTAATGTTTTTTTTCTGAGATCAGATATGGCCTTCACATTATTTAGAACAACTGAATCGAGCATGATCACTTTAAACTTTCCCTTGATGGATGGACTGGAAGCGGATACTAAATAGTCAAGGCCTGGTTTTAATAGCTGCTTATTCAGTTTAAGCGACAGTTCGCCGGGAAGCGTATTCCCTGAAACAGTAAAGGGTTGTGTATAATCGGGTGTTAAGTTTTGAAGTTTTAACTTAGCAAATTCATTGGCAATAAAATGGGATGCTTTATCTGCTCCTCCATTTACAAATCCACGGCCCTGATAGCTTTCGGAGGTCAATGTATCTATTACGTTATGGGCATATTGGTGCTGTTGTGCCAATAAATTATTGGCCGCAAGAAATAGAGATGCGGTAATAATCAATATTATACGAGTCATCGTAATAGGTTTTTAGTAGCCCATAAAAGTAGAAAAAAAATGCTACTCTTTTTGATAACGCCGTTTTACATAATGGTTTAACTTTTCTAGTGCTGTCAAATCATCAGACCAAGTGTGCAATTCCTTGAGTTGAACGAGAAAAGAATCAGCATCTTCGAAGTTATGAAAGTTATTCAGACGCTCAATATTTGAGTTATACTGTTCGAGTGATCCGGTGAAGAGTTGATTCATCATCAGAAACTTATCGTTGATGCCAATAGCAGAACGCAGGTCGTTTATCGGATTGTACTGTAATTTCGATGCCAGACTATGATCGACCGTTTTCTCTTCGAAGGCCTGATGAACCGATTTTGCCGGTTCGGGAATAGGCGAATGTTCGTGAACAGGATGTGGTATTGGCTTAGATTCTGTTCGCAAAACCGGAGGAGGAGGGACAACGATCGCTGGTTTTATAACCGGCAACTCCTCTTCAATATCAGCAATTTCGGGATGCTCTTGTACAATTTCTATAATAACCGGAGATTCGTGCTTTGGAACTTCAACAGGTTGAAATAGTGATGGATCTTGTGGTTTGACAACAGGAGGCGTGGGTGTTGGTAAATGTGTTTCAACTGTGGATACAGGCCTGGTCACTGTTTTCTGTTCATGCCTTCCATCCTCAACACGCGCCTGAAGATCAAGCGTTTTATCGTATACCTGGCGTAGTTGAGCCAGCAATAAATCAACATCAATCCGTGCCATATTGGGAAGGATGGTTAATATCTTTGCTTGGCGGTCTACTTTATCGAGTAAAGCCAATATTTCATTCATTAATGCCTTCTTTTCCATTTTAATGTAAGGTTGTTAAAGAATTTCAATATTTTTGTTAATTATAATCTGGACTAAAGATATTGATTAAATTGCATCATCCTCAATGTTTCTCGAAAAAAAGGTAAGTAAAAGTCACCAACGTGGCTGGATAGAAGTGGTCTGTGGATCGATGTTTTCGGGAAAAACCGAAGAACTGATCCGCAGATTGAACCGTGCACGCATCGCCAGGCAAAAGGTGGAAATCTTTAAACCGGCCATCGATGTCAGATATGATGAAATTCAGGTAGTTTCGCATGATGAGAAAGCCATTCAGTCGACTCCGGTTCAAAATGCATCGCAGATATTATTGTATCTGAACGACGCAGATGTTGTAGGAATCGATGAGGCACAGTTTTTTGATGAACAACTACTCGAAGTTTGCAACCAGTTAGCCGATCGTGGCATCAGGGTAATCGTTGCCGGCCTCGATATGGACTACCTCGGTCGACCCTTCGGCCCTATGCCTGCTTTGATGGCTACTGCTGAATTTGTAACCAAAGTTCATGCCATTTGTATGAATTGTGGCGAGCTGGCTCAGTTTTCGCATCGGTTGGTAGTCAACAATCAACAGGTGATGCTGGGCGAAACCGAAAGTTATGAGCCGCTTTGCAGATCGTGTTTCAACCAAAAGATGGCGGCTGGAAAAACCACAAAGTGATAGTATGCGTTTTGTTGTTTTAAAAATAAGCCCACCCACAAAGACCATAAAGAAGAATTCTTTTGTGATATTTCTTTTGAGACAGCCTCTTTTTTAGTAATTTTGTAGCTTGATATTATAAAAGAGGCAGTTATGAAAAAAATAGTTCTATTGTTGATCGGATTAGTATTTGCCGGTAGTCTCTTTGCGCAATCGAAGAAAGAACCTGTTGTGCTGATTAATACAAAATATGGCGACATCAAAATCAAGCTATTCAAGGAAACCCCTAAGCATAGAGATAATTTTGTCAAACTTGCGAAGGAGGGATATTTTGATGGGAGTCTCTTTCATCGTGTAATCAAGAACTTCATGATTCAGGGTGGTGATCCTGATTCTAAGAATGCTAAACCCGGACAGATGCTTGGGGATGGTGGCCCAACCTACACGATACCTTTTGAATACGTTCCGAAATATTTTCATAAAAAAGGAGTATTGGGAGCAGCAAGAGAAGGCGATGATGTGAATCCTGAAAGAGCCTCTTCGGGTTCGCAATTTTATATTGTGGTAGGAAAGGTATTTGTTGACTCAACACTGGTTAAAACAGAAAAGCGGATTAATACGACCTTCCAAAAGAACCTGATGTACAATTATATTGCTCAGAACAAAGCAATCAAGGAACGGTTGGCAGCTTTAAAAACAAGCGACACTACAACATATGCCATTGAGATGAAGAAGATGGCGAAGGTTGCTGACAGCTTGTATAAGCTTAAAACACCTTATAAAATACCTGAAAACGAACGCGCTATCTATAAAACGATAGGTGGCACACCACATCTGGATGGGTCGTACACCATCTTTGGCGAGGTTATTGAAGGGATAGAGGTGGCTGAGAAGATCTCTGTTGAAGCAACAGATAAAAATGATCGTCCACTCGAAAACATTATCATGAAGGTTACTGTTCTTACCAAAAAGGAACACAAGAAATAAACGTAAAATCTATTCACCCATTTGAAAATCTGAATTATGCAAAATAATAACATCTTCGTTATCGAAACAGAACTTGGAAACATCCAGGTTAAACTTTATGATGAAACGCCACTTCACCGCGATAATTTTATCAAGTTGGTAGAAGAGGGCTGGTATAATGGATCGCCTTTTCACAGAATTATCCAGGATTTCATGATCCAGGGTGGTGGTGGACAAGCTGCAAAACAAGACACCGGATACACTGTTCCTGCTGAGATCAAACCAGCGTTCTTTCATAAAAAAGGTGCACTTGCAGCAGCTCGTATGGGCGATCAGGTAAATCCTAAAAAAGCTTCATCAGGATCGCAATTCTACATTGTTAAGGGTCGTGCTTTTAAAGAAGAAGAGTTAACCTATTTGGCTCGTCAGATGAGAAAAGAGTTTACGCCCGAACAAGTTGCAAGCTATTCAACTTTGGGTGGCACACCACATCTTGATGGTGAATACACTGTATTTGGCGAAGTTATTGAAGGACTGGATGTGGTTGATAAAATCGCAGCCGTTAAAACAGGTTATGGTGACCGTCCGGCTACCGAATTGACCATGACGATTAAAGCAGTTACTATTTAAGCTTTTTAATAATCTATTATCAGATGAAGGATCGTATTCAACAGTTGCTTTCAGAAATCAATGCTTTCAAAGCTCAGAACAAGGAAGAATTGGAACAGTTCAGAATTAAGTTTCTGGGCAAAAAAGGCGTTATGGGCGACTTGTTTAATGAATTCAAAAACGTACCCAGCGAGCTTCGAAAAGATGTTGGAGTACTACTCAACGACTTAAAGAACAAGGCGCAAGAGGCAATAAACAACCATAAGGAGGCCTTCGAAACCGATAACTCGTCAACACAAGCGATTGGTGATATCACGTTGCCTGTTGATTTGGGTCAGGTTGGTTCGCGTCATCCAATCGCTATCGTACGCAACGAAATCATTGATATATTTTCTCGCTTAGGGTTTACCGTTGCTGAAGGACCTGAGATAGAAGATGACTGGCATAACTTTACGGCCTTAAATTTTCCACTCGAGCACCCTGCCCGCGATATGCAGGACACCTTCTTTATTGAAAAGGATCCTGATATTGCATTGCGCACGCATACTTCGTCGGTTCAGGTACGGATGATGGAGAACAACAAACCACCAATCCGCTCTATCTTTCCAGGACGTGTTTATCGTAATGAAGCCATTTCAGCACGTGCACATTGCTTCTTCCATCAGGTAGAAGGTTTGTATATCGACAAAAATGTTTCGTTTGCCGACCTAAAACAGACCCTGCTTTACTTTGCAAAGGAAATGTTCAGCGCCGATACACAGATTCGCTTACGTCCTTCATATTTCCCATTTACCGAGCCATCAGCTGAAATGGATATCTCATGCAACCTCTGTGGAGGCAAAGGCTGTTCGTTCTGTAAACACAGCGGATGGGTTGAGATTTTGGGTTGCGGTATGGTTGATCCGGCTGTATTGGAAAACTGTGGTATTGACCCAACGGTCTATTCAGGTTTTGCTTTCGGGATGGGTATTGAACGGATTACCAACCTGCGGTTTCAGGTGAAGGATCTACGAATGTTTTCAGAGAACGATCAACGTTTTCTATCGCAATTTAAATCTGCACTATAATTAGTCGGCTTCATGTCGATCAAAGACCACCATTTCGACCATAGGGAGAAATCTGCTATTGAATGAAGTACTTGCTTTTGGGAGATTTCTCTCTACGATCGAAATGACGAAATAATATAAAAGCTTCCCTGATTCAGAGAAGCTTTTTTTACTTTAATAGATATAAGGTATTATCCGCCAGGATTCGAGCATATAAGCAACGTATCCTTCAAAGTGATATTTTAATAACCGCTCCTCATAATTTAATTTATAAAGCAGGGTAAGCAGTAATATTATCCAAATGATGATATTATAAACAGAAGGTTTATCAACAACCAGTGGCGCCAAAGTAAGCAAAACAGCAGTGTACATAGGATGACGAATGATGCGGTAAGGGCCGCTCCTTACAAGACGGGCATTTTGTTTGATATCAGGACGCACACTGAGGTTATCCAACCGCATGGTCACAACAGCCCAACAACCCAAAGAGAAGCCGCCTAAAGCCACAATAATGGCTATAAAACCGACTTTCCATACCGGAACCATCAGAAGCAGCAGCATGATACAGATCATTTGAAGTGCTACCAACACATTCGATTTCGCTTTATTTTGCATCACCAATTTACTTTTTAAAGATAAAAAAGACCGCTAATATCAAGAAGATAAAGCCTATTACATGATTCCATCTCAAGGTTTCATTCTTGAAAACGAGTAATGTAAAGACTGTAAAAATGGTCAGTGTTATCACTTCCTGAATGACTTTTAACTCCCATAATGAAAAGGGGCCGCCGTTTCCTTTGAAACCAATTCGATTAGCCGGAATCATGGCACAATATTCAAAAAAAGCAATGCCCCAGCTGATGAGGATAATGACAAACAAACCCAGACTCTGTGCCCACTTCATCTGACTAAATCGCAGATGTCCATACCATGCAACGGTCATGAATGTGTTGGAAAGTAGCAGCAATAGAATGGTTGAAACAGTTCTCATCTGTACAAAATTATATAAAAAGTCAATATACAAATAAGGGCCACCAGTTAATATCTGATAGCCCTTAGATTATTTATTCAGTTAATATTATTCAATATAACTAAGCTTTATCATATTGGTCATACCGAAATCGCTTAAAGGGGTACTGGCCGTATTCACAACCATATCTCCTGATTTAAGTAAACCTTCTTTACGCAAACGGTATTTAATATCTTCAATCGTATGATCTGTACTGATAAACTTATCGTAATAAAACCCTCTAACACCCCACACTAAATTGAGTGTATTCAACAATACTTTGTTATTGGTGAATATATAAATACATGCTTTGGGACGATGACTTGCAATACGGAAAGCGGAATAACCGGAATGGGTTAAGACAATAATTCCATTAGCCTTTGTATTCTTGGCCATCTGACAAGCATTGAACAGAATAGAATCAGACAAGAAACGATCAGCATGACTATTTACAGGCTCGTGAGCCTTGAAGTAGATATCTTCGTAAGTTTCGCTTGATTCGATAATTCTTCTCATTGTTTTAACAACATCAATAGGATGTTCTCCTACAGATGTTTCGCCACTCAACATTAAGGCATCAGCACCATCCAAAACGGAATTAGCAACATCATTTACCTCCGCACGAGTAGGACGAATATTTGTAATCATGCCTTCCATCATCTGAGTAGCCACAATAATTGGCTTCGATGCTTCCAGACATTTTTTGATCAACATTTTCTGAATCAAAGGTACCTGCTCTAAAGGAACTTCAACACCCAGGTCGCCACGGGCAACCATCAGTCCATCTGCTTCACGAATAATAGCATCAATATCAGCAAGTGCTTCGGGTTTCTCTATTTTAGCAATAATACGGGGAGGATCTTTTTTTCCTTTAGAAGCCATCATGTGCTTCAAATCAATAATATCACTGGCCGAGCGAACAAATGAGAGGCCAACCCAATGTATATTATTGTTAAGGATAAACTCAAGGTCTCTTAAATCTTTTTCGCACAAGCTAGGTAATGAGATCCTGGTTCTTGGCAGGTTAACGCCTTTGCGTGAGCTCAAAATCCCACCATGTTCAACAACAGTACGAACAGTATCAATGCCATTTGTTTCTACAACACGTAATAAGAGTTTACCATCGTCGAGCAAAATCTCTTCGCCGACAGAAACATCTTTTGCAAACGAAGGGTAGGTAATGTAAACAAGATTTCTGGTTCCGATACATTTTTTAGTAGTCAGAACTAATTCATTTCCATTTTCGAGTAATATACCATTATTCTCAACCTCGCCAATACGAATCTTAGGGCCTTGCAAGTCTGCAAGTATAGCAACATTAGTGTTTAATTCAGCGTTGATTTCTTCAACAACTTTTATAGTACGAAGATGTTCTTCGTGTGTGTCGTGCGACATGTTTAACCGGCATACGTCAACTCCAGCCTGAATCATTTGTTTCAAAACTTCCTTCTCACGCGAGGCAGGGCCTATGGTTGCCACTATCTTTGTCTTCATGCAGTATATTGTTTGATGATTACTTTTTAACACAATCGCATAACCTACTGTTAGATTTTTCGTTTCACTTTTACATCTTTCATCGTAAGTTGGTGAAGATGCATTTCCAGATCCATAAGGATCGGATGAAAACCTTTTAGTTCTTCAGATGACATATTTTTAGCCAGTTGAACATTCGAAATCTTCCGGACAGAAGATACAACATGCTCTGGGGTCCAATCAGTAGAAGGCATTTCGTACAACAGCATGTAGTCGTAATGCTTCAGTAATGGAAAAAGTTTCACCCCTTGGCTATTACAACCAATCAGGATACAAACTTTAAAATTATCATTGAGGTTGTCGATGAATAAAGGAAAGGAAACAATCTTATTTTCCTTCTCAAAGTTAACAGGAAGATCTTCGAGTCTTTTCAGGTCAATCCCTAAAACTGTGTTTAGGTGATAGGCTAAACGATAATCTTTTAATAGGCTACTTATGCCCACAATGAGATATCCATACTGAAAATCAATATCAATTCTCATGCGTTTCGTAACCATCGATTCTTCCGCTAAATTCAGAACAAAGTTACAAATCAAACTAAATGAAAATATAAAAAAATGTTAAATTATTTAAATTTACTATAAAATCTCAGAATTAAGGGCATTCCAGGCTTTTTCAGCGGCACTTTGCTCAGCTCCTTTGATCGAGAAATCACATCCCTCTCCCATTGCAACTTTATCAATACGAGCCTCTACAACATATTGTTTATTGTATCCCGTTCCCTTTTCTGTGATTACCACAAATTCTACAGTGCGTTTTTCGCGTTGCGACCATTCTATTAGTTTACTTTTGAAATTAGTATCCGTATTTTCGAGATCGTCTATATCAAAATAGTATTTAATAATCTTACCAATGACAATTTTACGGGTGAACTCGTATCCTTTATCAAGATATATAGCACCGATGAGTGCTTCAAAAGCATCACCTTTGATCGAACGAAAGTGGTTATTATTATCTGTGGCAGTTTGTATATAACTGTCAATACCCAATTTATGGGAGAGCTTATTAAGCTGAGCACGACTCACCATTTTAGAGCGCATTTCAGTTAAGAAACCTTCTTCTTTAAACGGAAAGAGCTTAAAAAGATAATCGGCAACGATAGCGCCTAATATAGCATCGCCCAGATATTCGAGACGCTCATTACTTAGTTTATTACCATTTCCGCTTTGGAGAGCGGCAGAGCGATGCTGAAATGCTAGTTTATATAAAAAAATATTTCCGGGATAATACCCGAAAATATTTTTTATTCCATTGATCAGTAACCGATCAGCAGAGAAATAAGCCCTAGCCGGTTTTATTCTAAATCTTAGTGTCAAGGGACCTTATTCAGCAAATTTCTTGAATATGACAGATGCGTTATGTCCACCAAACCCAAAGGCATTACTAAGAGCGACGTTTACTGTGCGTTTTTCAGCAGTGTTAAACACGATATTCAGTCCGGTAGGTAGTTCCGGATCATCAGTAACGTGATTAATAGTTGGAGGAACAATATCATTCTTTACAGCTAAAATAGTAGCTATAGCTTCAACTGCTCCAGCAGCGCCCAATAAATGGCCGGTCATAGACTTGGTTGAGTTGATAGAAATCTTAGGTGCATGCTCTCCAAAGAGTTTAGCAATAGCCGTTGTTTCTGCAACATCACCAAGAGGGGTTGATGTACCGTGTGTATTGATATGGTCAATATCTTCTAACGTAAGTCCAGCATCCTGAATAGCATTACGCATAGAATTCATTGCACCCAAACCTTCAGGATGAGGTGAGGTCATGTGGTAAGCATCAGCAGACATACCGCCACCAACAACTTCGGCATAGATTTTAGCACCACGATTAAGTGCATGCTCCAGTTCTTCAAAGAAAAGAACACCCGATCCTTCGCCAATAACAAAACCATCACGGTCTTTATCAAATGGACGGGAACCAGTTTTAGGATCATCATTGCGGGTTGAAAGGGCGTGTAGTGCATTAAAACCACCAACACCAGGTTCGTTGATTGCAGCTTCGGAGCCACCTACAACAAACATGTCGGCTTTACCCCAACGGATATAGTTTAAAGCATCTACCATACCATTTGCAGAAGAGGCACATGCAGATACAATGGCAAAATTGGGCCCTCTGAATCCGTACTTTATCGAAATATGACCTGCTGTTATATCAGAGATCATTTTTGGAATAAAAAACGGACTAAAGCGCGGCGTACCATCGCCTTTTACATAGGATGCAATCTCTTCGTAAAATGTTTGAATTCCACCAATACCCGAGCTGAAAATTACTCCCACCCTATCAAGATCTATTGTCTCAAGGTTTATGCCAGCATCTTTAACTGCTTCTTCCGTTGCAGCTAATCCATACTGTGCATACGGATCATATTTTCTTGCTTCTTTTCGGTCAAAATACTTAGATGGATCAAATCCTTTTAATTCACAGGCAAACTGCGTTTTAAACTTTGATGCATCAAAACGGGTAATGGTATCAGCACCACTGACCCCATTGATCAAACCGTTCCAGGTATCTGGAACATTATTCCCCAATGGAGTCAGTGCGCCTAAACCGGTAACAACTACTCGTCTTACCTTCATTTAATGGCAATTTAATTTCTTACTTGCTATTGTTTTCTATGTAAGTGATAGCATCACCTACAGTGCCGATTTTCTCAGCTTGATCATCTGGAATAGCGATGTTGAATTCTTTTTCGAATTCCATGATAAGTTCAACAGTATCAAGTGAATCAGCGCCTAAGTCATTTGTGAAGCTAGCTTCTGCGATAACTTCGCTTTCATCAACGCCAAGCTTGTCAACGATGATGTTCTTTACTCTTGTTGCAATGTCAGACATTTTTCTCCTTTTTAAATTCGTCGGTGCAAAGAAATGAATTATATCGATTAAAAGCAAAATTTCGAATAAAAAAAATGACATTTAGGTCTGTATACTTTTGTTTTCCTGAACTTTACGCCCATATTCATATTAACAAAACTTTATTTCAACATAAAATTATGCTATTTAGATACCCTGAATATTTCTAAAAAAATATCTGAAACCCGCAATTTAAAAGCATTTGCACCCTTCTCAAATTGCTTTTTATTGATGAATCTTAATCGACTAATCTTCAAGTTTTCCCTTTTTTTTATCCGTTTTTACATTTGTGCATCGCTGATTTAACGAAATTATATGTTCTTTACTCTCCCATAGAACGGTTTATTCCGTTATTTTGCAAAATCATTTTAGCAAAAATGAGGAAAAAAACTAACTCAATGAAGAAAATTGCTGTATTTGCCTCCGGAAATGGTTCGAACGCTCAGGCGATCGCTGAACATTTTAATCAAGGAAATGATGCCCGGGTTATTGTAATATTATCAAATCGTAAGGACGCTTTTGTCATCCAGCGTGCTGCTGATCTTGCTATCCCTGCCATCGTTTTTAACCGTTCAGAGTTTTACGATACAGATAATATCACTAACTATTTAATTGATGAAAAGATAGATCTCGTTGTTTTAGCCGGTTTCCTTTGGTTATTGCCATCTTCACTTGTTAAGGCATTTCCTAATCGCATCGTAAATATTCATCCTGCACTCTTACCAAAATTCGGAGGGAAAGGAATGTACGGTCATTTTGTTCATGAAGCGGTTGTAGCAGCTGGCGAGGCCCAAAGTGGCATCACAATTCACTATGTGAATGAGCATTACGATGAGGGACAGATTATCTTTCAAGTTCACTGCAATGTAGACCATTCAGACACAGCAGATTCACTTGCGGCTAAGATTCATGAATTGGAATATGCTCACTTCCCCCGGGTAATCGATGAGGTAATCAAAACAATTGATCCTACGTAATCTACACGAAATCAAACCACATAGCCCGTCAAAAAATATTCCGCATAAAAAGTTGACATTTCTTAAAAAACAGAGCCGAATCATATGGATTCGGCTCTGTTTTTTTGATCAGTATAATTTTCATAAACCATTTTTCAATAGCAACACATTCTCTCTTTGAAGCGACATTGAATGAGTGGATTCGCTTAAACTATCGGGTGGGAAACTTTATATCAAAATCTATTTTTGATTTTTTCTCAATAATTTGTTAATTTTTCAGTTCGTATTAAACTTCGACTTATTTTCGTTGTCTATATCCTTGTAAAAGGATAAATTAACCTGTTAAATTAAATTCCTATGAAAAGACTTAATCTCATTTTTGCAGCTGTGATATGTGTGGTGGGTATTGCAGTGGTTAGTTGCACAAAAGAAAACGCTTCAACACCACAAAGTATCACTAGTGCAGCCGATGCAGTACAGACTGATAATGCGGTGGTTGGAATAACAGATCTTATCGACGATTATCAATCTATCAATACTACTGCTTTTGTTGATCCTACATTAAAAGCTGCAGGTGCTAATACCCCAGTCACGATCAAGGGCCTTCGCCGAGATAGTTGTGCCACAGTTACAATTGTCAAAACACCTACATTGACGGGCACTACTATTACCGGAGCTACTGTCACATTTAAAATTGACTTTGGAACAACGGGGTGTTTAGGCCATGATGGAAAAGCACGAAGAGGGACAATCACGAGCACCTTCACTTGGGTTAAAGCAGGCGGATGGTCAAGAGTTTCTACTATTGACTTATATGTAAGTGATGTACACCATGTTGGAACACAGGCTTCTACTTTTGGCGTAACAGGTGCTTTTAATCATGCATTGTTTACTGAGGTAACTGATTTAACGATTACGGCGAAAGATGGCACATGGAAAAAATGGTCATCAAATTATCAACGTGAGCTAATTGAAGGTAATGCAGGTGCTACCTCGGCCAAAATCTTTAAAATCACAGGAAGTTCTACTTTCAGTAACTCGGCCGGAGAAACTGCTTCTTATACGATTACGGTTCCTTTAACTAAACCCGCTGCTTGTAAAACGCCTACTGCAGGTACTGTGGTAGTAGTTAATAAAGCCGGTGTAAGCACAACCATTGATTATGGTACAGGCACAGATTGCAAAACAGGTGTGACGATCAAATTCCCTGGTGATAAGAATGGCAAGGGAGCCCTTTCCAGATTTATCAAATTTGGCATATAAACATCGACTTAATTCCTAAAAATAAAAGAAGGCCATCTCGTATTGAGGTGACCTTCTTTTATTTTATAGTTTCTTTGATTGATTAGGAACTCAATGGATAGCTCTTTTGCGAAACAGTGCTATCATTGCATTGAAAAAAACCGCGGTGCATGGCAAGTACCAGAATTTGATCTACTATCTCATCATGGGTGAGGGTTGATGTATTGAAGGTAGCATCAAACAAACTATAATTTGAATTTCCCCCAAAACATTCAATCAGCTTAACACGCTGCTTGTCTGATTCATCAATAAAAGTAGTGGCTTTCTCCTTGGTATAGTTAAAACGAGACATCACCTGTTCTATACGCCATTCGAGAGGAGCCATTAACTTAATATGAAACGAGTTTTTCATCTTACGGGTAACGGCTACAGATCCTCGTCCGAGAAAGATGATATTACCCTGCTCAGCCATGGCTTTTATGACATTGATGATAATCTTCTTCTTCTTGCGATCACTATGATAATACTTGGTCGATAGCGCATCCAGGATCTCACTGATGGTGCCTTTCTCAACTTCTTTAAATATATAATCAAGCTGGGAGGGCAGAAGCCCTAATTGCTTACTCGCTGATTCTTGTAAAACATCTTTATTGATTAATCTCCATGGACAGGAATTGGGGTTGCCATTAAAGAATCCGGTAACGATTTTCTCATAAAGCAACTGTGAGATCTCACGGGCAGAACACCCTGTTTCTCTTGAAATGGTAATAACCGGACCAGCTTCTGATTTGTGCAGATTGCCTTGTGAATGTTGCTGAACAAGACGATCGGTCATATATTTTAAGAATAGATCTGCCATATAGCCTCCTATTGTTTTTTACTTCATAAATATACGAAATAAAAAGCTATAAATCAAGTCTGTTTTTTAAAATATCAGTAACCTGGTCCGGTAAAAATATTATGATTACAGACGCTTACGTAGCTCAGCTCCCTGTGCTTCGTAACCGGGCTTACCTAATAACGCAAACATGTTTTTCTTATAAGCCTCTACCCCTGGCTGATCGAATGGATTTACCTTAAGCATATAACCACTCAGGGCGCAAGCAAACTCCCAGAAGTAAACCAACTGTCCAATTACATTTTCATTGATAGCAGGTACACTGATCTTAATGTTTGGAACGCCTCCATCAACATGCGCCAATAGGGTTCCAAGCTCAGCTTGTTTGTTTACTTCGCATAAACGTTTGCCGGCAGTGAAGTTCAATCCATCAAGATCCTGCGGATCTACAGGTACTGAAAGTTCTCTCCGTGGCTTTTCAACAGAAATTACGGTTTCGAAGATAAAACGTTCGCCTTCCTGAATATATTGACCCATAGAGTGTAGGTCGGCTGTAAAGGTCACACCGGCAGGGAAGATACCTTTGTTTTCTTTTCCTTCGCTCTCACCATACAACTGTTTCCACCACTCTACAAAGAATACAAGGGATGGTTGGTAACCTACCATGATTTCAACCGTTTTCTGATTACGATAGAGACTGGTACGTGCAGCAGCATAAGCAGCAGCAGGACTGTTGGCGATGACATCGGAAGCCAAACTATTGGCACGCATTGCTTTTGCTCCCTCTATCATGGCACGAATATCGAAACCGGCTACGGCAATAGGTAATAATCCAACGGGGGTTAGTACAGAATAACGGCCACCAATGTCATCAGGAACTACATATGATTTATATCCCTCTTCAAGAGACAGCTTTTTTAATACGCCGCGCTCTTTATCAGTAATGGCAATGATACGTTTGCTGGCTTCTTCTCTACCATATTTCTTTTCGATATGTTCGCGCAGGATTCTGAAAGCAATAGCAGGTTCGGTTGTGGTACCCGATTTAGAAACTACAGCCATTGCATAATCACGTTTGTCTAACACATCAATCAGATCGGCAAGATAATCTTCGCTTAAGTTATTACCGGCAAAAACAACTTGTGGATGTTTGCATTCACCTGGAAGCAAGTTGCTAAAGTTATGATTCAATGCCTCAATAACGGCTCTTGCACCAAGATACGACCCTCCAATACCAATGACAACGAAGATATCGGCCATTTTTGAAATGCGGGCGGCATCTTCTTCAATGCTTTTCAATAACGCTTCGTCGATGGATGAAGGTAAATCTACCCATCCCAGAAAATCGTTACCTGCTCCTGTTTTTTGAACAATAGACTGATGACTCTTGGTCACCTCAGCCTGCAAAGCATCAATTTCTTTTTGATCAACAAATCCAAGGATTTTGCTGAAATCTACTTTTAGATCAATCATGAATTATGCATTTTAGAAATTTCGTCGCAAAATTAATTACTTATCAGCTATTTAGTAAAAAAACATCAAAAGATTTTACGAATTAGTTATTAAGTTATTTTAGATGAAGCTTTTGAAGTGATAAAAATAAAATGGGTCATACAGAGATGTATTTATCCGGGACGTAATGTTGCAATAAGAATTGTTCGTTAAATTTTGTTAAACCTTGCAATTAAGGTTATTCACCCCTTACATTTGCGAAAATGAATAAGAAATTCTTAAACTTCATCATCACTCTGGTAATCCTAACGCTGATTACATTAGTTGCTATTCAGTTTTTTTGGATCAGGAACGCTATCACCGTTCGCGAAACTCTATTTGAGAGAAGTGTAAATGATGCTGTTTCGAGTACCATCTATAAGTTGGAGAAATTTGAAGTAGCCAAACAGCTGGTCAAATTTCAAAAGGGAGCATCTATATATTCTTCCATCGACTCGTTAAGCAAAATGTTTTATGCTCAACAGAACCCGAAGATTGGGATAGATTCCATGTCAATTGCTAATGATAAACCGATTATTGTTGATCCGGGACAAGACAATAGATATCATGATGATATTCCGCATGACACCTCCACAGGGTATTTTCTTGGAGCGACATCATCAAACCAGATGATTGCACAACCGGAAGAGGAAGGTGATGCAAAAGGAAAGAATGCTAAAAAGCCTGCTATGAATAGAAAAAACGTTGAAGAGTTACTCAGACAATCAACGTTATTAAGTGAGGTTTTTCTTGACCTGTTTAAATCAAGATATCCCGAGCAAATTGAAAAACGAATCAACGTCAATCTCCTTGATTCGTTGCTTACTAATGAATTAAGAAACAAAGGAATCATCACCCCCTTTGAATATGGAATCTATAGTACAACCAGAAAGCAGATGGTGATTGAACGAACGGGGCTCTACAGTCTTGATTTGCGCACAAAAGGCTATCGATTTGTATTATTTCCAAACACATCTTTTTCGAGCCAAAATTATTTGATGGTGTACTTTCCCAATCAGATTAAGTATGTCCTGCTAAAGTTATCTTGGATGCTCAGCGCCTCAATCGTACTAATAATATTGCTCTTTTTATCGTTTAGTTACACTATTGCAACGATTCTTCGCCAAAAGAAACTATCTGAATTGAAGAATGACTTTATCAATAATATGACGCATGAATTTAAAACGCCGATTTCAACGATATCACTAGCTTGTGAAGCACTCTCGGACAAGGAGTTTCAAAAGTCGGAAGAGCTGACCAATCAATATATCAACATCGTCAGTGAAGAAAATAAGCGCTTAGGACAGATGGCAGAGAAGATTCTACAAACTGCGATCCTTGAAAAAGGAGAGTTAAAACCGAGAAAAGAAAAGATTGACGTCCATAAGGTTATTACAGATGTGATTCGAAATATTGGTATTCAGATTGAGATTCGTGATGGCTCTATTACAAAAAATCTAAAGGCTGTTGAGAGCAACATTATGGGCGACAAAGTTCA
>JAHEYR010000048.1 GCA_023251485.1 Bacteroidales bacterium | reverse complement strand
ATGGTCTATTCACGCCGCAACTGCAACTGCCAATTACTCATTCATCTGGGGTATGGCTGGTGAGAATCTCGATTATGGTGATATGGATATGGTGGACACTGTTGATTTGAGATAATTTTTAATTTATGCTTGTTTCGATCTTGGTGACAAGCTATTTATGTACTGAAAAATAATAAACGTATGAAAAATAACCTTTTTGATTTAACGGGAAAAGTTGCGCTGGTTACAGGGGCAACACATGGTCTGGGAATGTCGATGGCAAAAGCATTGGCTGATAGTGGCGCTAAGATTGTTGTAAACGACATTAATCCTGAGAAATTAGCTGCTGCAAAGGCTACTTATAATGCTGATGGTTACGAAGTATTCACTTATATATTTGATGTTACTAACGAGCCTCAGGTTATCGAAGGTCTGGATTTGATCGCCAAAGAAGTTGGGCCGGTTGATATTCTGATCAATAATGCCGGTATCATCAAGCGTGTTCCTGCTTTAGAGATGAATGTTGAGGATTTTCGTCAGGTTATCGATATCGATTTGGTTGGTCCTTTTATTCTTTCAAAACAGGTCGCTCGTGGAATGATTGCTCGCAATAGTGGCGGAAAGATCATCAACATGTGTTCTATGATGAGTGAATTGGGTAGAGAAACTGTTTCTGCTTATGCTTCAGCTAAGGGCGGATTAAAGATGTTGACCAAGAATCTTGCTACCGAATGGGCTAAATTTAATATTCAGGTTAATGGTATAGGTCCGGGATACTTCGCAACGGCTCAAACAGCGCCGCTACGCGAGGCTGGACATCCGTTCAATGATTTTATCATCAGTCGTACGCCTGCTGCCAGATGGGGTAGTCCTGACGATTTACAGGGTGCTGCTATTTTCCTTGCTTCTCATGCTTCTGACTTTGTAAGTGGTCAGATCTTATATGTTGATGGCGGGATTCTGGCTTCACTTGGTAAAGCTTCAAACGAATAGTCTAAAATCACTGTCATAAAATAAATTGAGGAGGCTGTAATCATCTTTTTGAGCAGCCTTCTTTTTTTGTGCCATGTTTTTTGCAAAACCCATCAACGATCATATTTTTATAATTTGATCAATTATCAGATATATAGTATGTTATAACGGTAGATGGCTATTTGTGTATAGTGTAATTGTTAAAAATTGATTAAATCCATCATTCAATAAAACTTTACAATTTATGTAGTGTTATCTCACCAGTTATTTGGAGAATTCTAAATAACGTTTCTTTCATTTTATCGAGGTTGCTGTACTTGGTTTTAAGTGGAGGAGAAATACAATGAGTGAAAAATGTTGATTGGGTTTATGTTTCGTGGTGAATGCTGAAAACCGTTGTCTGAAAAGATAACGGTTTTCGTTATATTTGTATAGACTTTATCGCAAAATGCCAAAATAAGAGTTCGTGATTTGTCCTTTCTCTTTTCAGGCTGCAACGACCATAAAAACAATTCAAGAAATAGGAGATATACCCAATGAAAGCAGAGCTATCTGATTTTATAAAAGTCTTAGAGGAGAAGTTAGTTCCACTATCTCGTCAAACGAATTTGGCATACTGGAATGCTGCTATCTCTGGCGAAGATGAAGATTTCTCTTTATTTGAGGATCTAAGCATTCAGCTAACCGAAGTTTATTCTAACAAAACGTATTTTAAGAAGTTAAAAAAAATAAAAGATTCAGGTACTATTTCAGATCCACTTTATCTGCGGCAGATTCATCTTCTTTATAATGCTTTCCTCGATAATCAGGTAGCTCCTTCTTTGATGCGAAAACGTATTAAACTAGAGACCGAAATTGAGAAGAAATACAATAATTTCCGCGTCTTGCTAAAGGGGCACGAAATCAATGATAATGAAGTTGAGGAGATTCTAAAGGAATCCATCTATTCGGATGAAGTAAAAGAGGCATGGGAAGCGCATAAGAAAATAGGTCCTGTGGTCGCAAAAGATATTCTCGAGCTGGTTAAATTGCGGAATCAGATTTCTGTTAAGCTTGGATTTAGTAACTATCATGAGATGAGTTTGATGCTCAATGATCAGCATCCGGCAGAAGTTTCTGCATTGTTTGATGAGCTTGATGCGCTTACTCGTGATGTATTTGTAAAGCAAAAGATCGAGATTGACTTTTTCTTGAGTAACAAATTCGGTATTCCACAGACTGATCTTCGTCCGTGGCATTATCAGAATCGGTATTTCCAAGAGGCTCCAGCTGTTTCGTCTCTCGATCTGGATCATTATTTTTTCGATAAAGATCTGGAAAAACTGACGATAGATTATTATAAGGGGCTTGGTCTGGATATCACCGATCTCGTTGCAAAAAGTGATTTATATGAGAAGCCCGGGAAGAACCAACATGCCTTTTGCATCAACATCAATAATGGAGACGATGTTAGAGTTCTGTGCAATATAAAATCAAACCAGTACTGGATGAACACCATGTTGCATGAGTTCGGACACGGGGTCTATGATAAATATATTGATCAGAAATTGCCCTTTACTTTGCATGAGCCCTCACATATCTTCACTACCGAAGCGATCGCAATGCTTTTTGGGAGGCTCTCTTCAAATCCACAATGGCTTCAGGATCTGGTTGGAATCACTGATCAGGAAAAGAATGACATTACTGAAAAATGCTTCAATATATTACGTACTGAACAGCTTGTTTTTAGTCGTTGGGTTCAGGTAATGTATCGGTTTGAAAAATCGATGTATGAAGATCCTGATCAGGACTTAAACGCACTTTGGTGGGATCTGGTAGAGAAATATCAAATGGTTAAACGGCCTGATAATCGTGATGAACCTGATTGGGCTACAAAGATTCATATTGCTACTTCGCCTTGTTATTATCATAATTATCTGCTGGGCGAGTTATTGGCTTCGCAGCTTCTCTATTACATTGCGAGGAATGTAATCCATTCAGAAGATGTCAGACTTGAGAGCTTTGCAAATAAGAAAGAAGTAGGTGCTTTTTTAATCGATAAGATATTTAAGCCGGGCTCAACTTATCATTGGAGTGAATTGATTGAAAGGGCCACCGGAGAAGCTCTTTCGGCACGCTACTATGCAAAACAGTTTGTCGACTGAGAAAAACTTACTTCCACTTTAAGGTTTCAATCAGGTGATCGATATCTTTTGAAACAAAATCAATAACCGGGACCAACGAATCGTTATTCGGCAAAGCGTTAAAATAGAGTGCTCCTCTTAAGAAATGGTGGGTGCTATCGGTGACATAAAACTGATACACCGAAGCGGCCTCTGCTCCCTGAATCTTATAAATGGTGCCATAAACTTTGTGTGAAGGATTATTTATTTCGCTTTCTTCAATGGCAGTGGCCTTCGAGATGTGTTTTGAAACAAGCGTGTGCGAATCGTCAAGATATTTCTTTAAGTTGCCATTCAATGGTTTGTAGCTAAGATGGAGCATCCCTTTGAATCTTGTAAACTCCAGATTAATCCAGTATTTTTCATCGGGACTATTTTTATCGGAGCTTATTTTGCAATATACCGGAAGGCTAAAAGTGTAGGGCAACGTTGAATCGAGATCCCGATAAGCCTTTGCCGGGGTATCAATTCGGAAGAAGCCTCTTGGCTTTGGGACATAGTTTTGTTGACAAGCTATGGTGAAAAGTGATATCAGCGTTACTATTAGCGCAAAGCGAAAAGGAAATAGGCGGTATTTAATCATTCGATATGCTATTTTATTATTCATCAGTGTCGGCTACTTGAGGGAGTTTTACCCTGATGCGCCTTATTCTTCTTTTATCAACAGATTCAACAACGAAATTGAGGTTCTCAAATTTCACTTCGTAACCTGCTTCAGGTATTCTTCCTGCCAACTCGAGTATTAATCCCGCAAGTGTATCCGGGTCTCCGGGGAGGTCATCAAAAAGACTGTCTTCCGTATCTGTTATTTTACAGAAGTCGTTCAGTGTCACCTTTGCTTCAAAAAGATACTCGTAATCATTCAGTTGATGATAGATACGATCTTCTGTATCGTTATCATATTCATCATTTATCTCACCGACAATTTCTTCGAGAATGTCTTCCATCGTAACTATTCCTGTAGTCCCTCCAAATTCATCAATTACAATTGCAAGATGGATATGTTTTTCCTGAAATTCGTGTAGCAGATCGCTGATGCTTTTGTTTTCCGTAATGAACCAGGCTTTTCGGATGAGGCGTCTCCAATCTTTCTTGTCAATATTCTTAGTGTAGGGCAAAAGATCTTTTACATAGACGATCCCCTTGATCTGATCGATAGTGCCTTCATAGATCGGAATACGCGAATATCCTGAACTGATGACAGTCTGGATCAGTTGATCGAAGCTCATTGTGATTTCGACAGCAGTGATATCCATTCTCGAACGCATGATTTCCTTAACGTCGATGTCGCCAAACCGAGCAACACCTTTCATTAGTTGTTGTTCATCTTCTGTCGTTTCAGAAATTGCAACATCATTTAATGTTTCAAGAACCAGTTGTGGTGTGAGATCTTTTTTCTTATGATATTTAATATGAAATAAAGTCTTAGCTAAACGGAAGAGAAATCCATTTATCGGATAGAAAACGATTGATTGAAAGATAAACAGGAATACTAAAAGAAGAAGTGGAAAAATGACGAGGACCATTTCAGGTGATAGAATACCTGCTAAAAGAGGAATATGGTGTATAAGATGATTATGAGGTTCCAAGAACAATTTATTTTATGGTTCAGGGTGCTAAATTACAAATAAAAAGGGCAGTTACAACTAACTGCCCTGATATCATTTAGTTAATTTTTTAGAATGGGAGGTCGTCGTTTGAATTATCAGAGGTAAAAGTGGTGTTGTCCTGTTGAGAATTCAAAGTGCCACCTTGCATACCGGCATTAATATAAGGTTCTTGTTGTGAAGAGACAACCGGACCGGTTCCTGTACCTGAAGGTTTTCCTCCTACCATAACCAGATTATCGCAAGTTATTTCGGTAATATATCTTTTAACGCCATCTTTGTCATCATATTGGCGTGAACGAAGACGTCCTTCCAGATAGATAGTGCTTCCTTTGCGTAGATATTTTTCGGCAACCTCAGCTAGTCCTCGCCAAACCACAATGTTATGCCATTCAGTATGATCAGTCTTCACGCCATCCCTTCCAGGGATAGATTCAGTAGTAGCAATTGAAAAAGTAGCTTTCTTAATACCGTTCCCAATGTCCTGCGTGACTGGGTCTTTTCCGAGATTTCCGAGCAGGATTACTTTATTAACACCTAACGACATTTTAATATTTTTTTAAAAAGTTAATGACTATGTGATTAACAAATATACACTTTTAACACCTTTAAATCAATTATTATTTCATCAGCGAAGGAATAATAATCGTTAAATAATTCTCGATCAGCCTTGAAGTGGGGTATTGTTTATGGTTTTCAAAGGTGACTTCAACCCACTCTTTTTTAGTGAGAAGTGGATTGTAATTTTCCAGTTTTACTGTAAAGAAACGTGTATTTAATTGTTGATGTGTAAGTTGGTGGGTGAAATCTTTATAAGTTGTAGAAATTACAGGTTCATGACTTGAAATATTTTCATTCCAATATTCCGAAGTGGTCAGCGTATCAAAATCATAGCATTTATCATCCTCTATTAATGGCAGATCAAACAGCCCGTGCCAGATATCTCCTTTCCCACGTTGTTGTATGAAAAAGATGATCTGGTTGTTTTCATTATAATAATAGAGAAACAGATAATTGAGGAATCGCTTCTTTACGACGATTTTTTTACTTTTAACAGGAAGGTCGTTCACTATTCCTAATGCAAGAGCCTGACAGCTATTTGAGAATATACAGTTTATGCAATCAGGATTTCTGGGGACACAATATAATGCTCCAAACTCCATCAAAGCCTGATTAAAGATTGCCGGTTCCGCATCCTGAAGCAGTTTCTCTGCTATTTCTCTGATCGCCGTCTTGCCTCTTGCTGAATTTACAGGTTGAGTGTAACCATGAAGTCGTGAAAGGAAGCGGAGCACGTTTCCATCCACCACCACTTTTGGCTCGCCAAAGGCAATACTTGCAATAGCAGCAGCAGTATATTCCCCTACACCTTTTAATTTGATGATCTGATCATACGTTGAAGGAAAAACGCCATCATAGATTTTGAGCACCTGTTTTGCGGCTTCGTGCATGTTTCTGGCTCTACTATAGTACCCTAATCCCTGCCACAATAATAAAATTTCTTGTTGATCGGCATTAGCTAATAGATCGATAGTAGGAAATCGATCCACAAAACGGAGATAATACGCAAGCCCCTGATTGATTCTAGTCTGTTGAAGAATAACCTCTGAAATCCATATCTGATAGGGGTTTCGAGTGTTTCTCCATGGTAAATCGCGCGCATTATTGCGATACCAATTCGTTAAATGTGTACTAAATTTTGTCATTTTATGCAAACATAATAAACAGAGCGGGTTAGAAAGAAAAAAAATGAAATTCTTTTCGCAATCCAGTAAAAAGATTTATATTTGCATCCCCATTAAAAAATTTATTATCAAATTCTTAAACCGATACTGATATGACAAAAGCAGAAATCGTAGCTGAAATTGCTAACAAAACAGGAATTGAAAAAGTTGCAGTTCAAGCAACAGTTGAAGCATTCATGGAAACCGTTAAGAAGTCACTTGAAAAAGGTGATAATGTTTACTTAAGAGGATTCGGAAGTTTCACAATTAAAGAAAGAGCTGAAAAAACAGGTCGTAATATTTCTAAAAATACTACTATCATTATCCCAGCCCACAACATTCCAGCATTTAAGCCTGCAAAGAGCTTTGTGAATGAAGTAAAGACCAGTGTAAAATAATTAAAGTTTCAAACTATGCCTAGCGGAAAAAAGAGAAAAAGACATAAAATGGCCACACACAAGCGCAAAAAACGCTTGCGTAAGAACAGACACAAAAAGAAATAAGCTTCTTTAATGTCTTTTTTCAGAAACTTAAATTACATAATGTCTGTTTACAGTCATTATGTAATTTAGTTTTTGGACAAATGCAATGTGTCGCGCATTTTATCAAAAGTTAAAAGTAATCAAATGCCACACCTCCAAAAAAATTAAAACCGGTGAATAGAGAATTAATCATTGATTCAAGTGCCTCAGATGTGAGCATAGCTCTTCTGGAGGATAAGAATCTGGTTGAACTCAACAAAGAAAAGAACAATAATAGTTTCGCCGTTGGAGATGTATACCTTGGTAAGGTAAAGAAAATAATGCCGGGTCTTAACGCCGCATTTGTCGATGTAGGATATGAGAAAGATGCATTTTTGCATTATCTGGACTTAGGTCCACAAGTAAATTCTCTCAATAAATATCTGAAACAGACACTAAATGGCGGTGCTAACCATTTAACAATGGCTGATTTTGAGCCAGAGCCTGATATTGAAAAGACGGGGAAAATTTCTCAAGTTCTTACGCCCAATCAGCTTGTGCTCATTCAAATAGCCAAAGAACCTATCTCAACGAAGGGACCAAGAATCTCTTCGGAAATTTCATTTGCCGGACGATTTTTAGTGGTAGTTCCATTTTCGAACAGAATCTCTATATCTCAGAAGATAAAGAGTGTTGAAGAGCGAAATAGACTAAAGCGTCTGATTCAAAGTATCAAGCCAAAGAATTACGGGGTTATTATCCGTACTGTTGCTGAAGGAAAGAAAGTAGCTGATCTTGATGCCGACTTACAGAGTCTGGCATTGAAGTGGGAATTAGCACTCCGGAAGTTAGGTGCCGCTACACCTCCCCAAAAAGTCATTAGCGAACTCGATCGCACGCAAGCAATTCTTCGCGATCTGCTCAATGAGTCGTTTAACTCTATTCATGTTAACGATTCTATTATTTTTGAGGAAGTTCGCAATTATATAAAAACCATTGCTCCCGAGAAGACTGATATTATCAAGTTGTATAAGGGCAAGGTTCCTATTTTTGAGAACTTTGGAGTTGATAAACAAATAAAAAGCTCTTTTGGAAAAGTTGTTACCATAAAGAGTGGTGTTTACCTGATTATCGAACATACAGAAGCGTTACACGTAATTGATGTAAACAGCGGTCATCGTGTAAACTCAGGAATTAGTCAAGAGGACAATGCGTTGGCAGTGAACCTTGAGGCAGCTTCTGAAATAGCACGACAGCTAAGGCTTCGCGATATGGGTGGAATTATTGTGATCGACTTTATTGATATGCACGAAGGGTTAAACCGCCGTAAATTATATCAGAAGCTCAAAGACGAAATGGCCAGAGACAGGGCTAAACACTCCATCTTACCTCCTAGTAAGTTTGGGTTGGTTCAAATAACCCGTCAAAGAGTTCGTCCGGAAATGAATGTAGAAATACTTGAAAAATGTCCTGTTTGCGAAGGCTCGGGTGAGATTAAGCCCAGCGTGATGCAAGTGGATGAGATAGAAAACAATCTGCGTTATTTGGTAAGGGATCAAAATGAGCGTAAATTAACCATTACAGTTCATCCCTTTATCTATGCATACCTTACTCATGGATGGATCTCCATTCGAATGAAATGGTTCTTGAAGTTCAAACAGTGGGTCAGTTTAAAACCCGTATCGTCACATCATTTGCTTGAATATCATTTTCTTAACAAGCAAGACGACGAGATCAAAATCTGATTCTTATTTTAAATTATTCTAAAAACTGACCTCTAGGGGTCAGTTTTTAGTTTAGATGTTTTACCTTTGTAAGTAAGTACACTAAAGCCAATCACATTGAAAGATCTCAAGATAAGTATAATCGGAGCAGGAAATGTTGGTGCTACGGCAGCTACTGCTATAGCACAGAAGGAGTTATGTAATCAGTTGGTTCTGCTCGATGTAAGAAATGGAATTGCAGAAGGAAAAGCCCTTGATATGTGGCAATCAGCTCCTCTCGCATTATACGACACACGAAGTATCGGTGTTACTGATGATTTTAGCGCTACTGCTAATTCTCAAATCGTTGTTATTACCTCAGGGATGCCACGCAAACCCGGAATGAATAGAGAAGATCTGGTTTCTCAAAATGCACGAATCGTTCAGCATGTTACACGAAATGTGATGACATATTCGCCTGATGCTATTATCCTGGTTGTGTCTAATCCGCTTGATGTAATGGCTTATTGTGCCTATCTAACCGCTCAATGCCCTCCCCGAAAGGTTTTGGGAATGGCGGGACTATTAGATACTGCTCGCTACCGTGCTTTTATTGCCGATGCCATTAATTGTTCGGTAAAAGATATTCAGGCTGTTTCGTTAGGTGGCCATGGTGATACGATGGTTCCTTTGCCTCGTTATACAACAGTAAGTGGTGTTCCTCTTCGTCAGTTTTTGGATGATGACACCATTCATAAAATTTGTGAACGAACACGTTATGGTGGAGGTGAGCTGGTTAACCTGATGGGTACTTCGGCTTGGGTGGCTCCTGGAATTGCAACCGCTCGTATGGTTGAGTCGATTGTTCTCGATCAACGTAGAATTATGCCGGCCAGTGTTTATATGAATGGTGAATATGGAATTAAAGACATCTTCTTTGGGGTTCCTGCCAAAATTGGTAGAAATGGCGTAGAAGAAATACTCGAAATCGAATTAAATGATGAAGAACGTGCAATGGTTGATCAATCTGCTATTAGTGTGAAGGAAACCACCGATATTCTTCTCAATATGAATATATTTTAACGATTGCAATTTGTAAATTATGGAAGTTGTTGTAAGCGGAATCCGACCAACAGGAAGTCTGCATCTGGGTAATTACTTTGGCGCTATGCGTAACTTTGTAAAGATGCAGCATCAAGATAATTGTTACTTTTTTATTGCCGACTATCATTCATTAACAACTCATCCGACTCCGGGCGACTTACATGGTAATGTTAAACGGGTATTGGTGGACTATCTGGCTGCCGGATTGGATCCTGAGAAAGTTACCTTATATCTTCAGAGCGATCTGCCTGAAACTGCAGAGCTCTATCTGTTTCTTAATATGAACGCTTATCTGGGCGAATTAGAAAGATGTACCTCTTTTAAAGACAAAGCGCGCACGCAACCTGAAAATGTGAATGCCGGTTTATTGACCTACCCAACCCTGATGGCTGCTGATATTATTCTACACAGAGCAAATAAAGTGCCTGTTGGAAAAGATCAGGAGCAACATCTTGAAATGACCCGCACCTTTGCGAACCGTTTCAATAGAATGTATAAGGTTGATTACTTTCCTGAGCCTGTAGCTTATAACTTTGGAGAAGAGTTAGTGAAGATACCCGGACTTGATGGAAGTATGAAAATGGGAAAATCTGAAGGCGAAGGCAATGCCATCTTTTTATCAGACACACCTGAAGCGATTAAGAAAAAAGTCATGAAGGCTGTCACCGATAGTGGTCCTACCGAACCTAATTCAACCAAGCCTCAGGCTATCGAGAATCTGTTTACGTTGATGAAAGTTGTTTCGGCTACCGAGACGGTCGCACATTTTGAAGAACTTTATAATACTTGCCAGATCAGATATGGCGATCTAAAGAAGCAATTGACTCAGGACATGATTGCCTTTACAGAGCCATTCCGTGAGAAGATAGCAGACCTTTCAGCCAATGAGGAATACCTGAGAAAGGTTGTCAATATGGGAGCCGAGAAAGCGCACGAGAGTGCAGCAAAAACGATTCGTGATGTAAGAGATATAATAGGATTTAGAAAATTCTAAATTCGACAAAATAAAAAAAGAGCGGGAGACACTTAATCAGGTCTCCCGCTCTTTTTTTATTTTAAAAAGGTATGTTGTTCCAGCCAACCTTTGCATCTGTCGGGCCATGCTAGCGCAGTTCCTTTGGTTTGATCCAAGCCAAAACCATGTCCACCTTTTTCGAAAATATGCATCTCAACAGGAATTCCCATTCTCTGGAGTGCAAAGTAGAGATTGATACTATTATCAACCTTTACCGTCTTGTCATCTGAAGCATGAACAAGGAAGGTCGGAGGTGTATTTGCTGTTACATTCTGGTCAGCTGAATAGTACTTTACCTTTTCAGGATTAGGGTTTTTGCCTAAAAGGTTAAGTCTCGAGCCGCGATGTGTTATCGTTGTATCCATTGAAACTACCGGATAGATGAGAAGCATGAAGTCGGGGCGACAACTCATCTTTTCGACAGGGTCGGAAGCTTGTGCATTTCCTTCGTCAAAGTGAGTTCCTGCCGTAGAGGCAAGATGCCCGCCTGCAGAGAAGCCCATAATGCCAATTTGGTTTGATTTAAGACCTAATTCAGTAGCTTTTGAGCGAATATACCGTATGGCTCTTTGCGCGTCTGAGATGGGTGCTTTTTCATTATCCGTAACACCATCCGATCCGGGAATTCTATATTTTAAAACTATTCCTGTCACACCAAATGAATTTAGCCATAATGCTATTTGTGAACCTTCTTTTATCATAGACTCGCCAGCATATCCACCGCCAGGGCAAATAATGACAGCAGTTCCGTTTGCCTTTCCGGGTTCGGGATGATAAATATCAAGTTCAGCCTCTCCGATATTACTGAAGAAAGTAGGTCGTACTTCTCTCATTGGAGTCGCTTTACCATTTGAATAGGGTGCCTGGTTTGGCCAAAGTTTCATATTATCAATTGTTTGCGAATTAGCAAAAAAGGAGAGGAGGAGAAATGCTGTAAGAAGTTGTACAATTTTCATGATGTTGGGTTTAGATATTCAAAGTAACGGGTATTCTATTAAAAAATCAACCGAAGGGAGTGATAAATATTAATTTAGATAAGCCCGTAGTTACAAAATGATTTGTAATTGAACTTTTCAGTAGGAAAATGTATTATATTTAGTCGTTATAAAATTTAAAAAAGCAACCATGAGACTAGTACAGGAATTCAAACAATTTGCAATGCGCGGCAACGTCGTTGACTTGGCCGTTGCAGTTATCATTGGAGCTGAATTTGGCAAGATTGTCAATTCTTTTGTTAATGATGTCCTTATGCCACCTATTGGGACATTAATAGGGGGATTAGATTTTAAGGAGTATAAAGTTATCCTTTCTCATAATGCCGGTAAAGCCGTTACACTAAATTATGGGTCATTTATTCAAAGCGTTATCAATTTTCTAATCATTGCTTTTTCAATCTTTTTGATGATTAAGGTTATGAATGCAGTGAAGAAAAAAGAAGAAGTCCCGGCTCCCGTTCCTCCTCCAACCAAAGAAGAGTTGTTATTAACTGAAATCAGAGATCTCTTAAAAGAAAAAAACGTGTAATATTCTTGTGGACAATATTCCGGTCTAAACGGGGCTGTGTTCATAATGACGCAGCCTCGCTCTTTATTGGATATATTTTAAGACTGATGATACGATTAATCCAAAGTTATCATCATAATGATGTCCTCCGTTTACCGAAAGGATATCAGCGCCACTCAGCTTAAATGATTTTTCCAGTTCTTCGGCATCTTCGTCCTTCCCAAAAATGCAAAGTTTCTTCCCCGACTTTATCTTCCGAACTTCATTAATCACATTGTATTTCCCTTCGCTACTAATATCAAGCATGCTACTGAGGGTAACTTCAAAGTCTGTATTATCATTGGGTGATAACATGGCTGTTAGAAGAACTTTGTTTCTTAGTTCTTGTGGTAATCGATTTGTGATAAAAGGAATGACATCAGCACCAAACGAATATCCCAGCATGACAATTTTTGATTTCTTTAGATGTTGCATATAATATTCCAGTGCCAGCACAACATCTTTTGCCGTAGCATCAGGTGATTTGGGTTCCCAGAAATATTTTTGTGTGTCAAAACCAATACATGAAATCCCATCTTGTGCAAGGGCTTCCGCAATCGAATTGTCGAAATCAGTCCAGCCGCCATCACCCGAAATTAAGAAAGCCAATGGTTTATTGGGTGAGTCCGATCCTTTTAAAAACACCAGAGGCAGATGAGCGATGGCACTTGTGCTAACTCCATTGACAGGAGCAATAGGGGTGGTGGTTCCAAATGTTGGTGCAGTGATAATCTTTTTTAAGGCCTCTTTCATTTGCGGGATCCATCTGTTTTGAACCGCGAATCCATGACCAACCTTCGGGAGTACAACTATTTCAGTATTCTTCAATCCTTTCAAAAACTCAGCAGTAGCCTGAACATTGCATACCTCATCAACAGATCCCTGTAGAACAATGAAGGGAGACGTAAACTTTTCATAACGATCCAGATAAATGCTTTTGCCCTGTTTCAGAACATGATATTTCAATCCATTTCCTGAGCAGAAGGGCTTTGAAGTCTCGATGTCAGGACAGAATCCTAATGCTATCGCACCTTTAAAAGTGTTTGCCGGAGCCTGTGCCAGTAGTGCATAGGCTAGTGTGGCACCCGAAGAATAACCTACGAGAATTGGCTTGAAATAAGTATTTATTTTTAATTTCTTTTGCAAAACCATGCTTAGGTTCTCAAAGTCTCCGGCAGGATAAAGGCATTTTCCTTTCGTGCGAGTGATGCTTTTCATGTAGTGGACAATATCGATCCCAACCACCATTACATTCATATCCGCAAAAGAACGTGCCATTTTTACAACACCTGCATTCCAGCCTCCGTCACCCGAAATAAACAAAACCACACCCTCAATGGGCGCGCTATTCCGATAGATGTGTACATCTCCGAATGGACCATGCGAAACGACAGCTGTAGTTAATCCTTTTGAGGCAGATAATGCGAAAGGGAGAAGTAGAAAAAGGAGAATCAGTTTTTTCATTCTGCTAAAAGTTATCAAAAGATAAGAGCTTATCCCTCTTATCCTTAAAAAAGTTTAAGGTTTAAAAGCCTTAGAGAGAATGACAGGAGCTTGCAGCAGATCATAATCGTGTTCATAGATTAAGTAACAATTGCGCCACTCCGGATCAAATTTGTCTTTAAAACCTCTTAGTCCTTTATAATGCGAAAATGATCTTATTTGTTCATAGGCAAACTTAATTGTCTTTTCAGGGAAGTCTTTTCCTTGTTCAATTCCCGACATTGGAGCCATGCCCAGATTAACTGCTTTGTATCCTTTTGATTTTAAATATAAAAACATCTCAATCATCAAGAAGTCGATACTGTCTTTATGTGCATTAAGTGCCTTGCGGATCAAATCAAATGTTGCTTCTTCAGGCATATAATCAGGGATGATATTGACAAAAGCAGCCACTTTTTCTTCTGCGTTTTCAACCGTTATGATGGTTTGGTTCTTTAGCTCTGCTGTAGAAAACATCCCTTGTGCAAAGACAAGTTCAGAATAATCCTGTTGGTCTAACCATTCGTCAGAAACAGCTTTCAACTGTTGAAGAAGGCCATCCTTAACAGGCGCTTCATAATATCGAATAAACCAACCCTCATCCGTCATCTTGTTGCAGGCATTTCGGAACGATTTTCTTGAACGCCCCTCCAATGTAAACGTTGTAAGGTCGAGTATCGCTTCCTGACCAATGATCAGCGACTTCTTTTTCTGTCCCCGGTATACATCCAAACTATCTTCAGGAACTCTATAATATAAGGGCTTTAGACCCTGTTCCCTGCAGAAAATATCGAACTCTTGTATTGCAAGTGCTATGCCCTCTTTGTTTTCGCATACTGGGTTTTCTAAAACTACCGCAAAAGTTCCACTGATTCTATACGAGATAAACCCATCCACTGTCGTCGTGAAGTAAAGCAATTTATCGCTGTAGGTTTTGAAATAGTCGAGTGCCGAGCGGCCATATTTCTGGAGGAGATCCTTTGCCCTTTTATGCTCATCACCGCTTAACTCTATACTATGGACATATGGTTTTATCAAGGTGATGAATAAAAAGGCCATTGAAAGAAACCCTGAGATGTTGATAGAGATTAAAAATTTATGTGCGAATTTAGTGTTGGGAATCAAGTCCTCTGATTGGAACAAAAAGAAGTTCTGAAGCGTGTATTTGACAGATTCGGAGAAGCTAAAGTCGATATCGAAATATTTCTTATCGAGAAAATAGAAACCGACAATACCATAAACCAAGATTGCAAGAATAGCAATAGCTGCTGTTTTTAGTCCCAGTTGTCTGAATTCAGGACTTCCTTTCACATAATATTCTTTTCTTGTCATCCAGAGTGATAAAATCAAGAATAGAGCCAACGAAGCCTCTTCATAGTCAATGGCCTTTGTTAAATTGGCAATCACCGAAATAATACCCAGTAACATTGCCAGATGCCAGGCCGTCTTCAGCCCTTTCAACATGTAGGCAGTCAATCCGAGCAGAAAGAGTCCGGCGGCCATTGTGAAATAGGTAGAAGCGTGAATAGCTTGTAGCGGCAGCAGATCGGCTATTATAGCACGACGTGAAGGGATGGCAGGCGTAAGAGCCGAGATGATATTTACGATGCCGAGGGCAAAAGTTAAGATCACAGGGATGATGCGCAAAACAATATGGTTCTTCACAAAGACAAAGCTCTTGATTCCTGCTGCGAGGGGGATCCAGAATTCGAAAATACGATAGAGCAATGTGATCGCCACAGCATCTACCGTCTTCAGCCCATATTGAGTGAGGATGAATGAAAGCGAAAACTCAATAGCTCCGAGTCCTCTCATAAAAGGAGAAAGGATCAGGAACAGAACCGAGATGATATAGCCAATAACGGCAGCCTCAAAATTTGGAGGATAACCCAGAGCCAGCATCGCGATCATCAGATGTCCGATGCCACACATCTCAATCAATACCGAGAAAATATTATTCCATATGAAAGCTTTTCGGTCAAATGATCGCGACTTTATCTCATCAATCAGTGACGACATTTCCGGATCCATTCTCAGGAGTAGTCGATAAACAGTTCCATTGTGTGTTGCCGAACGAAAAGCAGCCAGAAGGGCGACCACCAATAAGATAACACCTACCAATGCGTAGATTTCACCCGACGACACACTTTTCTTTATGAGTGTATACAGTACTGCCGGGATCGCCACTAACACGACCGATATGATACCCACGAAAGCATAGATGCTTGAAGCAAAATGGATCTTAGTTTTGCTGATATTCTGATCCTCTAATGGCTTTGTAAAGAAAGCCAACGAAGACACCCCTCCTGCAGGAAGGAAGACACTGATGAAATTACGTTTTAAGAAAAGAAGAACAGCACTTTGGAAGGTGATTTTGCAGTGAATAGATCTGAAGCTGAAGACATACATTAATGCTTGCAGCGAAATATAGATACTTGTAACCGCAAAGCCAAGCAATACCCAAAGAGGATTGGCCGTATTAAGAATCTCTCTGATTTTAGGGATCTCCGCTTTTTCTTGTCCAATAAAGTATAGTCCCATTCCGATAAAGAAAATGGCGACGATAACCTGAATTACTATTTTTCTATTCTCCGATAGATAACTATATAATCCCGGTTTCCATGAAGAGATTGTCTTAAGAAGTCGTTTAATGTGTAGAGTTTTTTGCGTCATATACCCTCAATTAGAGAAAAATAGACTCAGATATTTAAGAACCCAAACTAAGAGCACTTTAGTTTAAAAGAATCAATAGAAATTTGGAATAAAGATACTATGCAAAATGAAATGGAAGTAAGCTATTTTGATTTATTGTGATAAAATTCGCGATAAAGCGACTGATTCATTCAGTCGCTTTATCGCGAAACTATATTGAATAATCGATTAATTTATTAATTTTCAATCAGAAGTAAGACAGATTAAGCACGGTTGATGTCGAACTGCACTAAGTCAACAAACAACTGAACCCGATCATTGATCTCTTTTTGTGTAAGACCGACCAGTGCATCCGTTCCGAATTTCTGAACAGCGAACGAAGCCATAGCCGAGCCATAGATGATCGCATTTTTCATGTTCTCAAACGAAATGTCATCCGTTTTAGCAAGGAAGCCAATAAAACCACCAGCAAAAGTATCACCGGCACCGGTTGGATCGAACACCTCCTCTAACGGAAGGGCAGGAGCGAAGAAGACGTTGGTTTTGTCGAATAGCAATGCACCGTGCTCACCTTTCTTGATGATGAGATACTTTGGCCCCATCGTTAAGATTTTCTGTGCAGCGCGAACGAGAGAATATTCATTCGACATCTGGCGAGCCTCCTCATCGTTAATGATCAATACATCAATTAGTTTTATCGTCTCCATTAAGTCGTCCCATGCCGAATCCATCCAATAGTTCATGGTATCCATGGCAATTAGTTTCGGACTATTTGGAAGTTGTTCAATCACCCTTCTCTGAACAGATGGTGTTAAGTTTCCGAGCATCAGATATTTGCAGTTCTTATATGATTCAGGAACGATAGGGTCGAAGTCAGCTAATACATTGAGTTCAGTAGCCAATGTATCGCGGGTATTCATATCATTATGATATTTTCCGGCCCAGAAGAAAGATTTTCCGCCTTTAATGATCTGGAGGCCGTCAAGATTAACATGATGATCTTTTAATAACTGAAGATAAGAATCGGGGAAATCGCTACCAACCACAGACACAACATTAATAGAATCAGTGAGATTGGAAGCGGCGAGGCAGATATAAGTACCGGCTCCACCAATGATTTTGTCTGTTTTACCGAAAGGTGTTTCGATTGCATCAAAAGCAACCGAGCCTACAACTAATAAACTCATTAAGCTGGAAATTAAATAAATGTGAAAAATGTTAAAATATTTTTTGCAAAGATATTGGATAATTCGAAACAATTAGTAATTTTGCAATCGCAATGACAGAGATAACCTCAACGTCGAAGCCAAATTCCTCCTTAGCTCAGTTGGTTAGAGCATCTGACTGTTAATCAGAGGGTCTCAGGTTCAAGTCCTGAAGGGGGAGCCCCAAAATCAGCCACTTACAGAGAAATCAGTAAGTGGTTTTTTTGTTTTCAACATACAATCGAGGTTATTTCGGATCAGTCGGAAAAGTTGGGGGGCATTTGCCATCCCAATTTGATTATATTTCACATTGCTTTAGTTTTCAATATGTTTAGAATCAGTATTATATGGTCTTATTCTTCAATAACGCTTATTTTACTTAGGTTAAATTACTCTATATCAGAGGTATTATGACTATTGGGTCCGGCGTGAGTCCGGCGTGGGTCGGGCATCCCTTCACCATGACTCCCCCATATTAGTGGAGTCATGGTGAAGGGATGGTGAAGG
>JAHEYR010000208.1 GCA_023251485.1 Bacteroidales bacterium | reverse complement strand
AGCAGTGTTGAATAAAGCCGATTACAGTACAATTAAAGAAATCGTTGATCAGATTAATACAATCTCCAATTGGTCTGCTGAACTAGGCAGTACATTGTTTGGTCAAATGGCTCCAAGCGCTCTCGATAGAGTTTCTGCTTTGGGCGCAAGCGGCAGTGCTTCAATTCGACCAGCTCAGATTAAAAAGGATGCTTTTTAAGTACGAGATATGTTTGCTCAATCTTCACTTGTCGAACTCATTCCAAGCACTGGTTCTTATGCTGGATTGCCCGATGCTCAAGCTGAAGCATATTTAATTAACGGTGCAAAAGGTGGTTCGCTCACTGCTGAGATCACAAATGCATTAGCTAAGTTTGAAAAAATTCGAGTTAACTCTGTTGTGCCTCTCTTTTCGAGAGATGCGACCGATGATATCTCGGATAATTTGACGGATGCTGCATCTACATATACAGTCGATGGTATTCATCAGGCTGTAAAGACACATCTATCTTTAATGTCTACAACTAAACGTAAATCTGAACGTCAAGGATATTTGTCGCTTAAGGCTTCTTATGCTGATTGTAAACAAAAGGCACAAGATCTGGCTTTTGCAAGAATTCAGTTGATGATTCAAGATATTCGTCAGAACAATGCTGCAGGTGAAATCATGTGGTTCCAACCTTGGGCACTTGCTTGTTTGATGGCTGGTGCACGCGGTGGATCACCTGTGGGAACACCTATGACTGGTAAGTATCTAAATTGTTCTGGTATCAGACACACTGCTCAATCGATGTCTACCCCTGAAGAAGATATTGTTATTGACTTTGATCCTGATACGCAGTATGACGATGCAATCCAAAACAATCTTACTTTCCTTGAAGCTCCTCAGAGTGGCGGATTCAGAGTTGTTGTTGATAATACGACCTACGGTAGAGACGGTAACTGGGTTTATAACAGAGCCAATACCATGTACGCTGCTGACGTATTAGCTTACGATTTCAGAAATCAACTTGAGAATATCTATGTTGGTGTAAAGAATACCGTTAAGGCAGCTGAAGTAAAATCTACATGTGAATCTATCTTGTCTACTTACCTAGCACAAGGTATAACAGTCTCGACTCCTGATGCTCCTAATGGCTTTAAACAACTCATTGTAGCTATAAACGGCAATACTATTAATATTAGTGTTACTGTAAAATTAGTCGAAGGTATTGACTTCATCTTGGCCGAAATTACTCTACAGAGAGCTCAATCGGTAGCTTAATCTATCAAATATTGCCCCCAGAAGCTGAATACATAGTTGTTCATCTTCTGGGGTTTTTATTTTAGGTTCTAGAATTTCTTGCGATATCATCCCAATGTCAAATTAGGCAGCTTTAACTCTTTTTATGTTATATTTTAACTAATTCACAATGTCGTGAGGATAAATTCAAGGTAAGCCAGAACCGAACTGGCAGGAGTATGATATGGCAGGAAAAAAGCCGAGCTTCGTTACTGGAGCAAATGCTAAAATTAAGGCCGGTAATCTAACGCTTGCGTACGCGCAGGATGTTAGCTATGCTGTAACGGTTGATTTAGTACCCGTTGAAACAATGGGTCGATATGAAGTCGTTTCTAACGAACCAGTGGGTTATCGTGTTGAGGGAAACCTCAATATCGTGCGATATACTAAAATCGCACAGCAAAACGGTATGTCTGGCGCGAGTGCTGGTGGTAACGGTGTAGGAAAATGGAATTTCTCGACTGGTGGGATTGCAAAAGAGCATGTTAACCCAGGCGATCTTCTTGCTTCTCAAACGTGGGATCTAGAAGTATTTCAGAAATACGACGATAACGGACAAATCAAGTCTGAGCTCGTTTCGAAAGTTAGAGATTGTAGATTCAGAAGTAAGGGTGGAGCAATCAACAAACGCGGAATTCTTGTGGAAGCTTTTGCTTTCGCTGGTATTCTAGGCGATGATGATAGTTTCTCTGCTTCTAATTCTGGCGATTCAGATCTAGCTTCGTCTTAATTAATAAGTTGATTGGTGCAAAATGGCTGGTGTAGCTCCTTTTTTCATTACTGGCGCAAACGCTAAAATAAAGCTCAATGGCGTTACACTTGCCTTTTGTACTGATCTGTCTTATTCTGTTATTGTTAATCACGCTACTCCTGTTGTTTTAGGGATGTATGAAGCTTCTTCAATAGAACCGCTATCATATAAAGTAAGTGGTGGTCTTACAGTGGTGCGTTACGCAAACAATGTTAAAGAAGAATTAGAATCCAAAGGATATAAAACGCCAGTCAATGTTAGTCCAGATGGCAACGGTGTTGGAAATTGGACTAAAAATTCTGGACAAGATTTGGGTTCTAGAATTCTTAGCAGCGGCGCTTTTGGAAATGATGGAAGAGCTCAAGAAAACTTCAATCCTAGTAAGTTGCAGAATGGAACATTCTTCGATATAGAAATTTATCAAAAAATGCCGCAAGATGGAGAGATTCGCGGTATAGCCAGACTTAGAAATGTACGTCTTGTTAGAATGGATGGACGAATTAATAAAAAATCTACCTTAATGGAACAGTTTCAGTTTCAAGCTATATATTTAGACGGCGATAGTTTTATTGCCGACTTTTCTGGCACTGGCCAGCAACACGAGTAATTTATGTCTAAACGAGGCTTTACAAACGAAAAAGGCGGTCTCGGTGGAGTGGTCGACAGTGTAGTCGATAACATTCTTGGTGGCGTATCTGGCATAGTCTCTACTAAACCAACTGCAAAATATACTTCAGGCGCTCGTACAACTTTAAAGATAAACAATAAACTTGTTGGTTTTGCTTTTAGCGTTTCTTGGCGCATAAATACAGAATACGTAGAAAATAGAACAATAGATGATTATCTTGCAAACGAATTAATTCCTACTAGAATTTCAGTTGATGGAACAATAGGAACTTTTCATATTCCAGGACAGAGTGCTACTGCAGCACTTATTCAACCTGATGTTTTGGGCTTTCTATTTCACAAATATATAACCATTGAAGTGAGAGATTCTGCTACAGATGAGTTGCTATTTTACACAAATAAAGCTGTTATTACCAGCAGAATGGAGTCCTTACAAAGTGAACAACTCGGGACAGTACAATTGAGCTTTAAAGCAATCGGTTGGAAAGATGAGCGCGAACCTGAAGTTCCAGCAGGTGCAGCTTCTATGAATGACGCTAATGCTGAACAATCAGCAGGATCTCGCTTAGTACAGGCTGGCAAAGAAGCATTCAATAAAGCCAAGGGTATATTCGGTAAATAACTCCATCAAAGGTATAATCTACAATTGATACGGAGGAATATCCATGGATCTCCCAAAAACGGAATCTACTTTTTCTATTGATCATGTCGGCGATACTTCAGGTAATAGGTACGAAGGTACCTTTGTTGTTAGAACTGTTCTAAATATGGGACAGAAGCATCAACTTGAACTCGAAAAAAGTCGACTTCTCGCAGACTTCCTAAATCCTACTTCTGAGCTATCAGGCATTGCTCTTATTCTTTCTAATTTGAGAGTAAAAATAGTTGATGCACCTGAATGGTGGAAGCAGAGTAATGGCGGTCTTAACATCCTAGATGAAGATGTGTTAGTCGAACTCTATAAGAAACTTGTAGAGAAAGAAATAGAGTGGCGTGCAGCTATCAAGAGCAAAGGTGCTAAAGTTGCTAGTCAGGAGGGAACCCCCGACCCAAACTCCCCAGCGGGGAGCTAAGTTCTGGGCTCTCCACTCACGAAGCGATAAGGAACATCGTCAAAGATTTGGCTCATCAAGATATTGATAATGAGCTACGTTTAGATGCTTATTTAAAGCATTGGTGGTCTACTACCTTTAATAGACCCTTAAAAGATCCAATACTACTTTCCTACACCACTGAAGAGCTTCTATATGAATATTATGAGCGCATAGAGCGTCAACTTGCTGAACAGGTTCAAGCTGAGCAAGAAACTGATAAGATAGATAATAAGAAGATTCAAGATACGCTTGATTGGGCCGAAAAAGAAGAGCAAGCTGAACTTAATCAACTTAATAAAAAGCAGGGTAATAAGGAATTCACTAAAGAATATCTTGATCCCATGGATGATCCTGCTAATAAAGAGTGGGTTGAGAAGCAACTTGAAGACGCCAAGAAATTGTATGGTGAAGACTTCGGAGAAGATATAGACACAGATTTTGGTGAAGTAACAGATGGCACGGAAACCTAATACGAGCAATAGCTCAGATACAGTTAATAAACTACGGGAACTCGAGCAGAGATTTAAACAGCGTTTAGATCTACCATCTGCTCCTGAAGTAGATATCCTATCTGAGATCGGTGGCAGACATCAAGAAATTGATAAACTAGTTGCGGCACCGAATCAAATAATTGGGCAAACAGCTCAAAATATTTCTGCTCATCAATCAGAAATTGAAGAGTTATATCGAGCTCTTCGACCCATAGAACAACGTCGAGAGCAGATGGCTCAAAAATCATACATATCTGGTGTAACAACCGCTATGCGTGGGGCTAATTTATCTAGTGATGTTAATGCTATGGCGGGTTCTGCAAGAACAATGAGCATGGCGACTCAGATGATGGGAATGCCAACTCATGCACTTGAAGCACAGTATGGTTCAGCAATGAACTCAGTAGCTTCACGCAGTGGATCAATAGTTGACGCAGTGAGAAACGATCCTACTGCTGGAGTACCCAAGGGACTTTTGGGCGGTTTAGAATCCAATATATCTCAAGCTGCACAAGCACAAGCTGCAATAACATTGCAACGCAGAATGGGTATGGATATAAATTCTAGATTCATAAATTCTAGAGACAGTGCATCTAAAATAGGTGAATATTTAGAGTCAAAAGACTTATCGCAAAAGGTTCGCGAAGGCAAAATGGGTAATAGAGCGGATGTCGAGGGTTCTCTTAGATCCGATCTAAATCAAATAGAAAGATTTCATGGGGCACAGGAAAAATATTCTGGGGACCCAGATAAATTTGAAAGATTTCAAAAAGCAATTGATAAATTGACAGAATCCGCTGGTAAAGCAGCAAATACATTACGAGAAATGGATAGACAGGGTGTTGGCGGAGGCGGAAGTTTCTTATCAAATCCTAAAGTGCAAGCAGGTTTACAAATTGTTCAAGCTGGTGCAGGTTTAGTTCGTGATGTA
>JAHEYR010000047.1 GCA_023251485.1 Bacteroidales bacterium | reverse complement strand
TCGCTTGTTAAGCGGAATGTTAGGAAAGTATTTCTGATTAACATTGCACGAATTGATGCTCTCAACCACTTCGGCTTCAATAGATAACAAGGTGATATCGAGGCTATCTTTGGCGGCAAGGAGATTTCCCATGGAAGTTCCAATAGCTCCTGCCCCAACAAATACAATATTTTGTTTTTCGAACATTTTTCTAAAATAATGAGTCGTTTAGTTTTTCAATTTAATGGATCAACAACAATTTTTATTGTTGGTTGATGACCTCAAGTAACATTGTTGCCAGTTTACGATGACCTTCAGCATTGAAATGAATACCATCAGGTATCAACAATTCATCGAAATCATAAAAGGTCTCAACATAAACTGCATTATATTTATTAGCTAGTTGCCTGATCACTTCGTTATAGCGTTGCACATTGCGTACGCTTCCGGGTAGTGATCGTTCTATGCGGGCCGAGGGACGATTGATACCAATACAGATGACCTTACTAGCCGTATCTTTTTGCAGTAGCTTTAGAAATTTTTCATATTTATAAGCAAACGCAGCTCTGCTTGTCCATGCACGTTTACCTCTGATCACAGTGAGTATCCTTCGAAAAGTCGCTTCAAAACGATAGCATAGATATTTAACGCCCTTTTTGATTAAGCCATGATGTGGATTGTCGTTATTGATAAAGTTCCACATCCAACGAGGCACAGAACGGGTGCAGGCATCAACGATTCCATAGTTAAGAATATAATAATCGGCATTATAACCAATTATCTCATCAATCCAATTAGATTCGTGAGGCATAACCTTCGCCCCTATTGCCCGGTTAATAACAAGTGTATCCGGAAGATTTTTTTCTAATATTTCAGAATAGTTGAGATCCACCTCACTTTGACGAGGTGGGCGAATACGAAGCGCGACAGAGTTTCCGGCAATAACAAATTTCTTCATCAGCGATACTGATTATTTATTTAAAAGGAATTCGGAATAGAGTGCATCCAGATCTTCATGAGAAGCACAGGCATTGTATTCAGACAGCACCGTTTGCTGTCCGTTGGGCTCCATCTGTTGAATCGATTCAGCATGATGGATGTAAGGTTCCCCGGTCTGAGATGCTACCGTAGTCGAATCTTCGTTGGCAGGATCAGACACATTGGGATAAACCACTAAGTTCTTTTCGTTTAGATAAGGGAAACGGGTTAAGATATCCTTCTTAAAGTCGTTATTGATTAAGATGATTTTATTGGCAAAACCCAGATATTGTTCTTCGAGTTTCTTCCAGAGCCACGGACGAACAATCAAACGGGCGGGAAAATGAGTAGCCCAGTCATAGCCCATGATGGCTGCAGAATAGTCTCCATGAAGATCAAGTATCAGACGAACATAATTTCGACTTATACCCTCTTTGGCCATACGGGCCATATAGAGATTGTGAACATGCAGCACTTCGATCTGTTCAGTCAGGATAAATTGATGAATGGCTTTCCGCCAGAACCAACGATAGAACGGCAGTGTAAGCATCAACGCGGATAGCCTCTTTTTCTTCTTAAGAGCTATGCGCACCCGTACAACTTCAATGCCATCAACAACTTCACGATCAGGATAACTACCAAAATTAAGACATAGTACCTTAACCGTATATCCGGCCTGAACCAGAACTTTGGCTTCATTGTAAACACGATGGTCACCATAAAACTCATTGTCGACCACCATTCCGATGGTTAGATGTTCAGGCATTATTTAAAAATTTAAAACGCTTTTGTAAGAGTTGGTGTACTTCATTTTTGTAAAGAAGAACAATTCCCACAAAGGTAACAACTGTAACGATAATTGCACCTATCATAACAGGTAAACCCAGATAATATTTACAGATTTCACAAAGGACAGAAACCAGTAATACTAAAAACGGGAATCCCATCAACTTCTTCAGGTTCCATGGAATGAAAACAATCTTTTGCTGGAAATAATAAATAATGATGACCTGCGTAGAATTTGCTACTATAAACGCAATAATGGCACCATAAAATCCCATTGAGGGAATCAATAACCAGTTAAGAACCAGATTGGCAAATAGTGCGATATAGTTTACCGTTGAAAAAATACGCGTACGTTTCATAAACATAATCGGCAAAGCAAAGACCTGGTATTGTGACCGCAAGACATATCGCACGAAAACGATAGAGATGATAGATGCAGAAATACGCAGATCGCCATGAAAAAACATCTGTATAAAAAGTATGGTAGGAATAACTGCACCAATGATAATAACCAATGATTGAATGATAAACATATTAGAGATTTTCTTGATCTCTTCAACACGTTCATTGATACCCTCCGACATAAACCGGAAGAGTTCCGGTTGCGTAGCACTCCCCAACCCTTGTATGATTAACTGTATACCAACAGCATAGGTCATTGCATTAGTATAGATTCCCAGCTGTTTCGGATCTCCTCGTTCCAGAAAAAAACGATCTAACCACATCAGTCCCCATCCAACAACGGTATATTCTAACAACGGCCAAGCAAAACCAAATAAATCCTTATTAATAGACTTTACAAAATGGAATCCGCTTCGACGATAGACATATATGACGACTGCGATAGAGATGATTGAACTTCCTATTGCGGTTCCATAAACATATCCCAGAAAACTCATGCTGAAGAAAAAAACACCCAACACCTGAAACAACGCCCTAAAGATTCCCGAACTCATATTGACCAAGATGAAGGAGTTGATGTTCTTTTCATTTCGATATAATGATACGGCAGTAGTTACAATGGATCGGTTGATGGCTGAAATAGTCAAAGCAATACCGTACGTCCCAAAATTACGTAAAGCTTCTTGTTTAAAGATTTGCCCTACAAATGGTGAGATTAAATAGACGAAGCCCAGTAAGACCGCACCGCGTAAAAGAATTCCGGTGAATATGGTTGAAACTAACTGATCAAATTTATGTTTATCTTCACGCACATCATAGTAGTATCTTGAAATACTACTTTCCATACTAAAAATGCAGATGATGAACAAAAGTGTAATGATGGATTCAGTAATATTTATCTGACCAAAATCAGTAGCACCCAAACGGCCTTTTCCTGCGATAAGTGGTTGTACAATTAACTGTAGTACACTCGGAAAGGCTGCAACAAAAGTATATATTATTGAAAGCTTGAAGTACTCTTTTGTCTTTACTAAATTTGCCATGTAATATGTTAAATCCGATTTAATAAACGACAAAAGTAAACAAAAATTATGCGCACAACAGTCATTGTCTTATTCCTATTATTGACACTCGGTAGTGTCCGGGCACAAGATGCAACTTCGCCTGAGAAGCAAAAACAGCAGATCGACAATATGGTTGGTCAAATGCAAAATTATTTCATTGTTATCCTGACGAAGGGGCCTAATCAGAATCAGGAAAAAGCAGAGCTCACTGAGCTTTCTAATAAACATCTGGCCAACATGATGAAATTGGCGGATATGGGAAAGCTGATTCTGGCCGGTCCTTTTATGGAAGATGGACGCATGAGAGGGATCTTTATTTTCGATGTAGCGACTGAAACGGAAGTGAAGCAATTAGTCGACACAGACCCGATGGTGAAATCAGGACGAATGAATTATGAGATCCATCCATGGTTTGGTCCCAAGGCATTGAAGGGGTTAAATAAGATTTACAGAGACGATCTGGAGAGTGGAAAGAAGTAATCTTAGTCCCTTTATGGTTTGATTTAAAACAAACATTATCTTACATACTTTTCAACAAAAAACATTCTTTATTCCAAATTACAAAGAATAATTTATCGCAAAACACTACCTTTGCCTCTATGAAGCTCTCTGTCATCATTGTTAGCTACAATGTAAAATACTATCTCGAACAGTGCCTTGGTTCCCTTATGAGAGCGCTGGAAGATATTGAATCGGAAGTATTTGTAGTTGACAACCATTCAGACGACGACTCTATCAAGATGGTTTCATCTCGGTTTCCTTCTGTACATCGCATCGCGAACAATGAAAACGTTGGGTTTAGCAAAGCCAATAACCAAGCCATTAAGCTTGCAAAAGGTGAATATATTCTGATTCTCAACCCCGATACACTGATAGAAGAAGACGCCATCCAAAAGGCAATCGCTTTTATGGACGAACAACCCGATGCCGGAGGACTGGGTGTAAAGATGATCAATGGTCAGGGAAGGTTTCTGCCCGAAAGCAAGAGAGGTCTCCCCACACCCTGGGCTGCCTTTTGCAAAATGAGTTATCTCTCAAAACTATTTCCCCACTCCAGCATATTTAATCAATATCATTTAGGTTTTCTTCCGGCTGATAAGATAAACAAGGTAGATGTTTTAGCCGGTGCGTTTATGTTATTACGAAAATCAGTGCTTGATACGATAGGATATCTGGACGAAGATTTCTTCATGTATGGCGAGGATATCGACCTATCATACAGAATAACTCAAGCAGGGTACTTCAACTACTACTTTCCAAACAGTCGCATTATCCATTATAAAGGAGAGAGTACCCGCAAAGGTAGTTTCGACTATGTGAAGATGTTTTATGGTTCGATGTTAATATTTGCCCGTAAGCATTTTGCATCAGGCAACAAGTTACTTTTATCCCTTGTCATCATGCCGGGCGTATATCTCCGGGCCGGCACAGCCTACCTCAACAGGCTATATGATAATTTAATGCAAAACATCTTTCAAAAAGCAGCACAGACGACTGAAACCCGAACACGTATTTTAAATAGGGAAAACATCAACTTCTATTCATTTCCACATGGCAAATATATTATCATTGTAGGAAGCAGAGAGGAAGCCGATAAAATCGAAAATCTATTTAATTTACATCCAATTTACAACATCAACCCCGAAATCGTTATCCAATATAACTCCTTATTCCCATCAAAATGCTTTTTCTCCAAAAGAACCGAGATTATCATTTTTAATGCAAAAGAGACCAGTATTTCGTTAATGATAGATACGATGGAACAGACAAAGAAAAATTCGGTTCTTCACTTTATAGCCTACACTGATAGAAAAGTAGTGATCAGAAACGGATATGTTTTTGACGGGAATTAGCATTTCAGGAAACATTTTCTTTTATCATTTGTTAATTTTTGCGAGCTGAGAGATTGACACCTAAACGACAAAACAGATCACCAATCTACTGATTTGGTCAGTATGCTGTTTACCAAAGGTTGTTGTTTTTCGGATTCATACATTCTAAAACAAATTGATAAATTAAGTCACATGGCAAAGTTTGATATTGTGATGCCTAAAATGGGCGAAAGTATTATAGAAGCAACGATAACCCGCTGGTTAAAATCGGTAGGCGATATGGTTGCCGAAGACGAAGTAATTTGTGAAATAGCTACCGACAAAGTAGATTCTGAAATTCCATCACCAATTGAAGGAAAACTGGTACAACTACTCTATAAAGAGGGTGATGTTGTTCCGGTAGGTAAGTTAATTGCTGTAATTGACATGGACGGCGAGAATGCTGTTGTAGAGGCGGCGCCTGCTGAAGCTGCCGTTGCACCCATTGCCGCTGTTGATACCCCGATTGCTGCTGCTGAAAACATTGCAACTGCTGTAGGTCAATCTGATCGATTCTATTCACCTCTTGTAAAAAGCATAGCAAAAGAAGAAAACATTTCGTTTGAAGAACTTGAATCCATCGCCGGTAAGGGTAAAGATGGTCGGGTTACAAAAGAAGATATTCTGGGTTATCTTGCCAACAGAAAATCGACACCTATTGCTACTACAGCTCCTCAGGCGGCCCCCCCTGCTCCTGCAGCCAAACCTGTCGCACCTCCGGTTGCTGCCCCACAGGCTCCAGTAGTCACATCGGCTGTTGGCGACACCATTGTTGAAATGGACAGAATGCGTAAGTTAATTGCCGATCATATGGTGATGTCTACACATGTTTCACCCCATGTAACGATGTTTCATGAGGTAGACATGAATAAAATTGTGAACTGGCGCAACAAGGTGAAGGATGGTTTACTAAAACGTGAAGGCGAAAAGCTCACTTTCACCCCCATCTTTATGGAAGCTGCAGCCAAGGCACTGAAAGAATTTCCAGGTGTTAATGCTTCGGTTAACGGATACTCTATTATCCTGCGAAAGAATGTGAACATCGGTATGGCAGCTGCGTTACCAAGCGGCAATTTAATTGTTCCGGTGATCAAAAATGCAGATCAGAAAAACCTATTGGGATTAACCAAAACAGTAAACGATCTGGCCGACCGTGCCAGAAACAACAAACTGAATCCCGATGATATTCAGGATGGAACATTTACCATCACTAACTTCGGACAATTTGGAAGTCTTACCGGTACGCCGATCATCAATCAACCTCAGGTAGCGATCATGGGCTTAGGCACCATCCATAAGCAGCCTGTAGTGATTGAAACACCCGAAGGTGATGTCATTGCTATCCGTCATCGGATGATTCTATCGCTTGCATTCGACCATAGGGTCGTAGATGGAGCTTTGGGTGGAAAATTCCTACGAAGAGTTGCTGAAATACTTGAAAATTTCGACGACACACAAACTATTTAAGATTTCCGTTGTAAAATTTACGAGCTTTGCAGAACCAACTATTGGAGAATGCAAAGCTCGTTTTATTTATAAAAAAACACCAAATGGAATTAAACATTACAAAGCCGATTATATTTTTAGATCTTGAAACAACCGGTATCAATATTGCCAACGATAGAATCATTGAGATCAGCCTGTTGAAGATTTATCCCGACGGGAAACAAGAGATCAGAACCGAACGTATCAACCCTACGATACCTATTCCGGCAGTCTCTACAGCTATCCACGGCATCACAGATGAAGATGTAAAAGATTGTCCAACCTTTGCGCAACAAGCTCCGGGGTATAATCAATTTATTGGAAACGCTGACCTGGCTGGCTATAACGCTATCAAATTTGACTTTCCACTATTGGTTGAAGAGTTTTTAAGAGTGAATATCGACTTTGATCTTCGTACCAGAAAGCTGGTCGATGTACAAAACATCTTTCACAAAATGGAGCAGCGCACGCTTAGTGCAGCCTATCAATTTTACTGCAATAAAGAACTTGTAAACGCACATAGCGCCGAAGGCGACACAGTGGCCACCTATGAGATCATGAAGGCTCAGATCGACCGATATAAAGATGCTTCATTTAAAGATAAGAGTGGGAAGATTACTCAACCGATTCAAAATAACATTGCAGCACTGTCTGAGTTTTCATATTACAACCAGAATGCCGACCTGGTAGGCCAGATTATCTTTAATCAGCAAAACCAAGAGGTCTTCAACTTTGGAAAACACAAAGGGAAAACGGTAGTAGAGGTCTTCAAAATTGAACCAGCCTATTACGACTGGATGATGAAAGCTGACTTTCCTTTGTCTACGAAGAAGGTAATCACCGAAATTAAGCTAAGAGGATTTAACAATAGCTCGGTTAAAATAGGATAAGATTCGATATTGATTATTATTCAGCAACTATTGTATTTAAAGAGATGAAAATCATTTGTATTGGCCGCAATTATATTGAGCATGCGAAAGAGTTGAACAACCCGGTTCCTACGGAGCCGGTGTTCTTCATGAAGCCCGAGTCGTCTATCATCAGAAATAACTTTCCCTTTTTCTATCCTGAATTCTCGAAAGAGATACACCATGAAGCTGAAATTGTATTGCATATCTGCAAAGTAGGGAAGCATATTCAGGAAAAATTTGCCCATACTTATTATGATGCAATTGGAGTCGGTATAGATTTTACTGCCCGCGATATTCAACAAAAATGTAAGGAGAAGGGGTTGCCTTGGGAGAAGGCCAAAGCTTTCGATGGCAGTGCACCTATCAGTGAATTTATTCCGAAAGAGTCATTTGAGAATCTGAATGATTTGAATATTAAACTGGATATTAACGGAACGACAGTTCAGGATGGAAGTTCGAAGGATATGATCTTTTCCTTTGATAAGGTCATCTCATATGTCTCTCAGTTTATTACTTTCAAGATTGGAGATATGATCTTTACCGGCACACCCGCAGGAGTAGGTCCGGTGCAAATCAACGACCGACTGGAGGTTTATCTTGATGGCAAGAAAATGATGGATTTTAAGGTTAAATAAAAGGAATAATCCTTATTTCGTAGAGACGCACGGCCGTGCGTCTTTTTTAATGCACCTAATTCACAAGACGCACAACCGTGCGTCTCTACGAAAATACAATATCAGTAATCACATTTGCCTTCACTTCTGCATTAACAGCCGCTATCAAACGTGTCTTGGCATAACTCAATTCATTGCGGAGGGCGGCACTGTCGAGCTCAACAAACAACACCTTATTCTTGATATAGATATTTGAAGTATGGCGTGCAACCATCTTACCAACAATTCGTTCCCATTCAGTTATAATAGCCGTTTCGTTGAGTCGCTCTTCAATTTTGAAGTTATTGATCAGTGCCTCAATAGCTTGTTTTAATGTATATTCGTTCGATCCAGCCATTATTGAATGTGTTTAGGAGATGAGTTATTAAAGTGTGATGGTTTCATGAACCTCACCCCCATCTATTTCAAAGATACGATGATCTATATTGATTTTGGAAAATATCCCTGCAATACGTTCGCGTTGCGTATCGGTGATAAAGACTTGTCCAAAGCCATCTTCTCCTACCAACCGGATAATCTGCTCTACCCGTAAGGCATCGAGCTTATCAAAGATATCGTCAAGGAGTAAAATAGGCTTAAGTCCTTTCACCTCACGGGTAAAATGAAACTGAGCTAACTTTATCGCCACCAGAAACGACTTCTGTTGTCCCTGCGAACCAAAACGTTTGGTAGGATAATCGCTGATTCTGAAATCGAGATCGTCTTTGTGGATACCCACTGTAGTATATCGGGCAGAGCGATCACGACCAAGGTTTTCGGCCAGTAGCGTACTCATTGAAGTACACTCGAGCTGTGTAACATAAACGATATCGACCAACTCGCGTCCATTACTGATAAAGCTGAAGTAGTGTTGAAACAAAGGGACAAAGTCAGCAAGAAAAGACCTTCGCTTTTCAAAGATACGAGTACCGGTAATATTCAACTGATGATCCCACATCTCAAGTTGTGTCTCATCAAAATAACGCATCTCCTCAAAATGTTTCAACAACACATTACGCTGAGCCAGTGCCTTATTATAGACGACCAGATCGTCGAGATAAGCTCTATCAAACTGAGAGATAACGCTATCGAGAAACTTACGCCGCAGGTCGCTACCATCATTGATCAGGTCGCTATCATAAGGAGACACCATTACTACCGGAAACCGACCGATATGATCGGCCATACGGTCGACCTCTTTCTTATTGACTTTTAGTTGTTTCTTCTGACTACGTTGTTGAATACAACTTACCAGATCTTGCGACTCTTCACCCGAAATATAGTTGCCATGAATTGCAAAGAAAGGAGCCTCATGACGGATATTCTGATTATCCGCAAGGTTGAAATAGCTCTTTGTAAACGAAAGATAGTATATTGCATCGAGGATGTTGGTCTTTCCCACCCCATTATTACCTACAAAACAATTGATTTTAGAAGAGAATGCTAGCTCTGCTTCTTCGTAATTTTTGAAATTACTGAGTGCTATTCGTTGCAGATACATCGCGTTAGTTTTCTTTAGTGATCGACTTAATAGCTTCGGCTACTTCTTCCATCAGCCATGTAGGGGTAGAAGTGGCACCACTGATGCCTACATCATTAATTCCCTGAAACCATTCATCTTTTAAACCTTCGGCATCGGAAACAAAATAGCTCTTCGGGTTATTTACCTTACAGACGGCATAGAGGGCAGCAGCATTGGAGCTTTTGGTTCCACCAACAAAGACAACAACTTCATGCTCTTTTGAGAACTCTTCCAAACGGGGAGCCCTACCCGACATCTGTCCACAGATGGTCTTGTATTTTTTAAAGTCAATGGCTTCGCCATTCATTTGATGCATCCGCTCTTGAATCAAATCGGATATTGTATTATATTTATTGGGATCTTTTGTAGTCTGAGAATAGAGTCGAACTGGACGACTAAAGTCAATCTTTTCAATATCATCAGGTCCGGTAATCAGAATGGCATTCCCATCAGTCTGCCCAAGGAGTCCGATAACTTCGGCATGACCTTCTTTTCCATAGATCACCACTTGTCCGTTTACTGCCTGCATCTCCTGATAGCTCTTCCGTATCCGCTCTTGCAGTTTCAATACAATGGGGCAGGTTGCATCAATGAGTTCGATACCCAGCTGGGCTGCGGTCAAATAAGTTGAAGGGGGCTCGCCATGTGCTCGAATCAATACTTTTTTATGCAAGCCGTTAGACATATCTTCGTGTGAAATAACCTGAAGCCCAAGATTAGAAAGACGTTCTACCTCTTTGCTATTGTGGACAATATCTCCAAGACTAGCCATCTGATCTTTAGCCAGCTCTTCCTCAGAGATACGTATGGCGTTAACTACGCCAAAACAAAAACCTGATTTATTATCAATCGTGATTTGCATTGAACAAAGGTACGAAATTGTTACTGTATTGAAAAAAATTGATGCGATTAGAAGAGATCTGAGAGGTTGGCCGTGACAGAAATATAATTGGGCGAGCCATTCAGATGCCATGTTGATCGGGCATAATTAATATTAATTTTCTTTACCCGCAAGCCAAATCCCCAGGAGAATCCGACAGTAGAGGTTCTGGAGTCGAGTGCCATCTCTTTTCTTCGCTGATGATTGTATCCGACTCGGACTGTAAAGTTTTTCACCGGCATAAATTCTAATCCGATTACCAGATGGCGCATGCCCTCATCCAACAGATTTGTCAGCTTGTCTTGCTTAACAGTTTCGCCGGTTACCGGGTCGGATGTTGCAGTTGATGGATCATTGTATCTCAGATCCCATCTTTGCAGATCGTGTAACACTATTGAATATCGCAACGGGAGATGCCTTAACAAACTGGAATAAGCAAGTTGCAACTCGAAGGGTACAGGCTGAACAGTACTCTCCTGATAGGGTGTTAACTGTCGACCTACATTTCGTACAACGAATGAAAGAGAGGATCTCGAATCAGGGAAATAGGTAGCAGAGATATCGGCTGCGATACCGTATGAATGATAGATTTCTAAAGAAGAGTAGATAAATTTCAAGTCGGCACCAATAGAAAAGAGCGAATCGAGCCGCCTGCCCCACCCCAAAGAGAGAGCATATTCACCGGCTCCGAATGATCCGATATCGTTTCCGGCTTCATCAGTCGAAGTAAACTTTCCATAGTTTACAAACTGCATTCCTGCCACAAAGCTTCCAAACTTGTCGTACGTATGTGAGTATGCAACATCACCATATTGAATGGTTTGGTAAAAGTCAGTATAATTTAAAGCCAGATGGTTATTTAGCTCAGGAGAGATGAGTGAGGGGTTAAAAAAGGCAATGGATAAATCGTTATCGGCAATGGATGGTGTAACGCCTCCGAGTGCCGCAATGCGAGCAGAAGAGCTATTACTCAGAAAGTTAAAAACAGTTCTGCCTCCTGTCTGTGCAAAAACACCTACAGGAAGCAGAATAGATATGATGAATAATTTTAGGTTTCGCTGCATTGAGCAAAGTTAAGCATCAATGGCTCTTTTCGAGCTTACCCGAACCGGAAATATTTGAAGAAATATCCGGGGAACCTTTGTAGTAGACATTACCGCTTCCGGCAACATCGATATCCAGTTTGCGGATAGCGAATACATATGCATTCCCTGAACCATGGATTTCTACTTTAGATTTATCAGCAGGCATCTTATCAGCATTGATGTTTCCGGAACCGGCAACCTCACCTTTGAAATCGCGTGTAGATCCACTCAAGAAGATATCTCCCGAACCATTAATTGTAGCGTCAATAGATTTAGCACTCACTTCAAGACTTATCTTTCCTGAACCATTGATCTGAAGATCGAGATCTTCGACAGGGAAGTTACTCTTGCCTTCAATATCACCGCTACCACCTATCTCTACTCCGGTCAACTCAGGAAGAGAAACGTAAACAATAATCTGATGATTAGTACTAAAACAGCCTTCGGATTCGATATTTAAACAATCACCAGAAACCTCGGTATCAATAGCATCTAACAAATTAGACTGGGCTTCGATTCTGACACTCTGCACAGAATCTTTTACGAGAATAACCTTGGCATCAATACCAAGCGAGATTTTCTTGAATGGTTTTACTGTACGGGCTTGCGTTTTCACATCACCGTGTCCTTCTAGACAATCAAAGTCACATGAAGTAACGAAAAGAAGAACGATTACTGAAAATAAGATAGAGCGAATCATGGTTTAAGATTTTAACATATATGACACCAAAAACATAAAAAGGTTACACTTTTTGTTGCAAACGAATTAAATTTAAGGCGCCACCGGCTTTAAACCATTCAATCTGGTTTTCACTATAGGTATGTTGAACCGGGAACTGGTCGATACTGCCATCACGATGATGAAGCGTAAGCTGTAATTTACTACCCGGAGCAAAATGTGTTAAGCCTGTAATGTCGATGCGATCGTCTTCTTTGATCTTATCATAATCGCTTTTATCAACAAAAGTAAGTCCAAGCATCCCCTGTTTCTTGAGATTAGTTTCATGGATACGGGCAAATGATTTTACCAATACCACCTTAACTCCCAGATGACGTGGTTCCATTGCTGCATGCTCACGAGACGATCCTTCACCATAATTTTCATCACCTACTACAATGGTACTGACACCATCAGCTTTACAGAAGCGCGCAGTAGCAGGGACAGAATCATATTCACCATTGATCGGATTCTTAACAAAGTTGACTTTATCGTTGAAGGCATTCGTTGCACCTATCAGCATATTATTGGATATATTATCCAAATGTCCACGATAGCGTAACCATGGACCAGCCATTGAGATATGGTCGGTGGTGCATTTACCTTTAGCTTTTAGCAACAGCGCCAGATTGGTTAAGTCTTTTCCATCCCATGCGGCAAAAGGAGCGAGCAGTTGTAAACGTTCTGATGTAGGGCTTACCTTCACATCTATGAGATCAGGATTGACCGGAGGAGCGATATATCCTGCATCCTCTACACCAAAACCTTTTGAAGGTAACTCAACACCCTGAGGTTCATCCAACTTAACAGCTACGCCATCCTTATTCATCAGAGTGTCGGTAAGTGGATTAAAGTCAAGACGACCGGCAACAGCAAATGCTGTTACAATTTCGGGAGACGCTACAAAAGCATGGGTATTAGGATTACCATCGTTGCGCTTTGCGAAGTTCCGGTTGAATGAGGTGATGATAGAGTTTCGGCGGTTGGGGTCATCAGTATGACGTTTCCACTGTCCGATACATGGGCCACAGGCATTTGCCATCACTACGCCACCTATCGCTTCGAACTGACCAAGCAGACCATCGCGTTCAGCGGTATAACGGATCATCTCCGAGCCCGGTGTAACAACAAATTCACTCTTCACAGTCAGCTTCTTATGTTCTGCCTGAGCTGCAACAGAAGCCGCACGTGTTAAGTCTTCATATGATGAGTTGGTACACGAGCCGATCAGTCCGACTTCAAGTTTTACAGGATAATCCTTCTCGCGCACAATCTTCACAAACGCTGAGATTGGATAAGCGGCATCAGGAGTATAAGGACCATTTACATAAGGCTCTAATTCAGAAAGGTTGATTTCGATCACCTCGTCAAAATATTTTTCAGGATGAGCATAAACATCTTCATCAGAACGGAGATGTTCGCGAATGCCATCAGCCAGGTCGGCAATAGAAGCTCTTTCGGTGGCCCTTAAATAGGCCGCCATCTTATCATCATATCCAAAGACAGAGGTGGTCGCACCAATTTCAGCACCCATATTACAGATAGTTCCCTTTCCTGTTGCAGAGAGACTATCTGCACCTTCGCCAAAATACTCAAGGATTGCACCGGTACCACCTTTAACGGTAAGGATTCCGGCAACTTTTAAAATAATATCTTTAGAAGAGGTCCAACCATTCATTTTACCGGTTAGCTTAACCCCTATCAGTTTAGGCATTTTCAATTCCCAGGCCATACCGGCCATCACATCAACAGCGTCAGCACCACCAACACCAATGGCAATCATTCCCAGACCACCTGCATTGACAGTATGTGAGTCGGTTCCGATCATTAATCCTCCCGGGAAAGCATAGTTTTCGAATACCACCTGGTGGATGATACCGGCGCCGGGCTTCCAGAAGCCAATACCATAACGAGCCGAAACACTCTGAAGGAAATCATACACTTCGCGATTCTGATCTAGCGCGACACTGAGATCTTTATTGGCACCTGATTGTGCCTGAATGAGGTGATCGCAATGAACCGTAGAAGGAACCGCAACCTTGTTACGCCCGGCAGTCATAAACTGCAGCAGTGCCATCTGGGCTGTTGCATCCTGCATCGCGACCCTATCGGGGGCGAAATTAACATAATCCACTCCTCTTGAATACTCTGTCAGCTCACTATCGAAAAGGTGAGAGTAGAGAATTTTTTCAACCAATGTTAAGGGTCTACCCAATAAGGTGCGTGCATTAGAGATGTGAGCAGGCATTTTGCGGTAGACAGACTGAATTAAGTCAAGATCAAAAAGCATAATATGATTTTTTAATTTTTAAACATTTCTCAGCTTACAGAATAAATAAAAGCTAACAATTGTGATGATAAAACAAATATCGGTATTTTTTTGCAAACGGATGCAACCTACAATGGCATGAACCTCCGCAATCAGATTTCGGAGATGCTAATGAGTAAACAGAAAGTGGGGTGAAATGTTGAAAGTAGAAATTGATTAATTTTTCAGGCAAACGTGAAAATAAAAGGTATTATTAAAAGTTGTTATAAACTTATAATCTACTGAATGGTTTATGAATAAGGGAAACAGAATAAAAACAATGAATGATGACGTTAGTCAGAAGCTAAAGTTTTGACTTTAATAAAATAATTATGGGATTGATAAAAGTTAACGGAATAAACTTAGAAGTAAATGTACAAGGTGAAGGAGATCCTTTAATTCTTGTTCACGGAGTTGGTGGGGATCATACACAATTGAAAATTATAATGGAGCCCCTATCTAAACGTTTTAAAACCATTGCGTTGGACTGCCGGGGACACGGAAAGTCAGATAAGCCTGACAATTACACATTGCAAGATCATGTGGATGATATTTTAGGGATTATGGATTTATATAAAATACAAACCACATTTTTACTTGGCGTTTCAATGGGTAGTTACATATCACAGGGGGTTGCCACTGCAGCTCCTGAAAGGATAGAGAAATTAATTCTAACCGTACCAAAATCCAATGGTTTAACTTCTTCTGTCAGAAGATTGATGAAAGAATATGAGAAGGAATTGGAAGGATTGAATATGCATGAAATGACTTTAGCTCTTCTTAAATACATGGTCTACGACCCTGAAGCAATGAAGTCCCATATTAACATTTTTGAAACTAATTTAAGCTCGGAACAATTCGCGATTGCGAACCAAGCTTTAGCAAACTTTGATTCCAGAAATGATTTACCGGGAGTATTGGCAAAAACACTTGTTATAAGTGGAGAATATGATGGATCAAATCACCCGTATGAGGGTAAGGAATGTGCTTCCTTAATACCGAATGCATCTTTTGTAGAGATGCAATATTCAGGACACGCTCCTATGTACGAGGAACCTGAGACATATATAAAAATTGTGGAAGACTTTTTGAGAGATTAATATCCAAATTAACAAATAAAATTAATCGAAAGCCGGCGCACACTCATTCAGAATTACCTAAGTTGGCTTGTACTGCTACAAAAACAAAGAGCACTAAAGATATTTTGGTTGCATTTGCAAAACAAATTATGTTGAGTAATAATGCCATCAATTCCTTCAATAAGATATCGCACATGCAATGCTCTTCGCATACTGAAAGCAATTGGCATGTATGTTTTGAACTCATCAACTATTGATCTTTTTTTTGGTAATTCTATTATTACACCTATTTAGTTTGATTCATGGCAGCAACAACAGCAGATAGGATGATACGAAAAGATGGTTCCATATTTATCAAATTCGAAGTGACAGCAATTCATCAGAGAATCTTTAAGCATTTGTCGCCCTCGCTGCACGCGTGATTTTGCCCCTGAAACTGAAATATTCAACTCTTTTGCTAACTGAATCTGCGAGAGTCCTTGTAGTTCCACCAGCGTCAGGGCTTGAGCATATTTTACAGGAAGTGATTCTATCATTTCAAGCAGTCCTGATGCAATCTCCTCCTCGGGAGTTTCGTCCATATTATTAAGATCAGCCTCTTCAATAGCATGAAGATCCTTTTCAGAAAATAGCTCAATATCTGAAAGTTTCATCTTTTGTTTCCGATAATAGTCGACAATAGCGTTTTTTGTGATTTGATAGATCCAACTACTGATTTTGGTTTCATCCTGCAATAAGTCGATTTTCTCATGTATCTTGATGAAGACATCTTGTAAAACATCATCGGCGTATGAAGAGTCAGGTATCCGCTTCAACACATATCCTTTGAGTTGATTGGAATATGCACGCCAGATTGATTCGGTGTTATGAGTCTTTAATCTATGGCTTTTGTTAGTAGTATCCATTATTTAACGTTGGGATATAACACAAAATAGTATATAACCGGGATGGATTGGACATCTCAGCTATATACTACAAAAATATAATAAAAATCAGCCTGTTGTATTTTTTTAATTCTGTTCCGGCTCTGTTTGCAGCGACTTAATGGCCAGTTCATTTTTATAATAGACCATGGAGTTTGCCGGCACGCTCCGGGTAATAAAAACATTTCCACCCACTATGCTATTCTCGCCGATTATGGTATTACCACCTAATATAGTTGCACCTGAATAGATTACCACATTATCTTGAATAGTAGGATGGCGCTTTGTTGAGGCGAGATCTTTCTCTACACTTTTTGCGCCCAACGTTACCCCCTGATATATTTTCACATGATCACCAATGACGGTTGTTTCACCAATGACAATTCCGGTTCCGTGGTCGATACCAAACGACTTGCCTATCGTGGCTCCCGGATGAATATCAATACCCGTTGTACTGTGTGCATATTCTGAAAGCATTCTTGCCAATAATGGCATGTCGAGAATATAAAATGCATGTGCAATACGATGTATAAATGTAGCATAGAAGCCGGGGTATATGTAAATAATTTCTTCCACCGAGCGTGCAGCAGGATCGCCCTTGAATATAGCTTCGGCGTCATCAATTAACATATCATAAATTTGAGGCAGATGATTAAAAAAGTTATTCTCAAATTTCTGATCTGTCTCATACCCCATATTTCTGACGGGCCAATATAACTCGCGAAAAAGTTTATACACATTCAGATATCCTTGTTCCAATTGCATCTCATCGGGCATGCAGGCACATTGAACCGGAAATAAGTAATGAAATAGTGCGCTGATAAAACGAGCGGCTTTCTCTTCGCGTTCGGGAATGTCTTTCCACAGTCCTCGGGAAAGTATTTTATTGAAGAGCTCTTCCTTTTTATGATTATTTGTTTGCATACTTTTGTATTTTATTTGTGCTTATAATCAAAAGACGCATTTTTATAAAAAAAGACGCAAAATCTCACATTGAATAATGACAAAAGCCAGCTACTAAATTTTAACTGAAGAAAGCTTGCGTCCTTTTTGTTTAACCCGCGTCTTAATATCTAAAAGTAATTTTTCAACAGGTATGGCAATTCTAAAAAGAAATCTTGCAGAGGTTTTTAAAAGCATTCGGTCGGATTCAATATTAAGTCAACTGATACGAATGGCCTTACCGGTTATTGCCTCTTCGTTTATGTCGATGGCATATAATTTCATCAACATCATCTTTGTCGGGAAACTAGGAAGCGGCGCTGTCGCAGCAGTCGGGTCGGCAGGATTTTATATGAACCTGAGCTGGGGCTTTTCTTCGCTGCTCACGGTCGGAGCCGGAATAAAGATATCGCATGCCATTGGTGAAGGGAACACCTATCAGGCGAAGAGTTATGTCAGGAGTGGTATTGTAGCAATCATATTTGTCGCAGTGATCTACTATATATTACTAGCTCTCTCTGGAAAATACCTGATTGGGTTAATTAAGTTAAATAACCTTGAAATAGAAAATGCCGCAACTGGTTTTCTGCTTTTGGTTGGATTGAGTATTCCG
>JAHEYR010000046.1 GCA_023251485.1 Bacteroidales bacterium | reverse complement strand
TATCGGCTACGAGCCTTCTGAGATCCCATAAGAAACGATCTGATTGATTTTCTGATCCTACGACCCGACCAGACATGACCGGCAGCCAGGGTAATGGGTCGTAACCATACTGCTTTTTAAAGATCTCAGTCATTCCATCGGTCCAGTTTTGTGATCCGGTTTCATAACTATCAGCAACCATCCATTTTAAGGAAGTACGGTCTACAGCGGGGATACTGTTTTGAATTTTGCCAACAAAAGAATCAAAGTGGTGATCCATTGCAGCTTTATTGATCTTATCGATTTCGAATCCCTTTCCTTCAGGAGTTGCCGGACTATTGGTTACACCTGTTGGCAACATGCCATAGCGAATCACGATCCAGTCGCCTGATGGTACATTCCAGTTTAATAAGCCCTCGTCAGATAGATTTTTGGTGATGTTAATCACTTTATCTGGATCAATCATCATTGATTGATCATTAGGCTCTACCTGGTGTGCCCATTGGTATTCTCCCCACAAAGGGAAGGGGACTTGCAACATCTTGGCCATTTGTTTTTCCTGAAACCGTTCAACCACAGGAGCTGCAGATAATTTGATTTCTGCAAAACCGGCTCCATTGTTCATGTTGCTCAATATTAATCTGTATTGTTTTGTGCTGGTTGCCGGAAATGAGATCGCGATTGGAGCATAAGGTGTAAAGCCTACATTCAATGCTGAATTTGTTCTGTCGAATACAAACTTCTTGATGCTACGATAACTGTCTCCTTCTTTTATCTGCAATTCTACATCTGCCCTTACAGATTTCTCTAAAGGGTAGAGCACCATGCTCCGGGCAGTAAATGGATCGGCTACTTCAACATCAATTGTAGCAATCGTTTTGTTTGTAATGGATGATGTGATGGATGCACCTGTGGAGGTATTTCCATCGAATAGTTTTTGTACATCATCAAACGTTACATCTGATGTGATTTTTGGGGTATGTTTCGAGATATCATCTCCTTCGTTGGCAGGAACAGGGAAAGCCAGTACTGCCACATCCTGAAAATTTGGCTTTGCAGGAGGCAGTTTCTGTGTGAATTGTAAAGGACCTTTCAAATGCAATTCATCACCTGCTATATAACGCATAGATTGAGTTGGTTTAATCCAGGGACCTCCACTCTGACTCCAGCCCGGACCATTAAAAACTCCGATATCTATGCCATTTTTTGTTGCTGTGGTGATCGCCACTTTTGTGATTTTCCACCATTCATCAGAAAACAGTTTTATTTTACCAAAGGGTGCTTCTTCTTTGGATAAACCGATATTGCCAATGAAGGCTCGTCCGATTCCTACGCTGGCCATAGCCTCAATATCCTTCTTTACTCCTTGCTGCGAAATATTATCATTTAGCCAGTACCAGTAAACACTGGGTCTGACCGAATCGGGTGGGGTTTTAAAACCTTGTTTTAGAACTGCAGGGGCAATGGTTTGGGGCGTTGGCTTCTGGGCCGTTACTATAAAGGTCAGAAGCATCAGTGTAACGCTCAATGCTCCATTAACAAAATTCTTTTTTAAATTTAGATCATTCATAATATGAAATCTTGATTTAAGATTAGATCCCCGGGATCTTAAAAAGTTGGCGAGAAACTGGGTTTCAAAGTTATCTGTTTTTTAGATATAAAGGGATCACTTGTATAGACAGGTGGTACTATTCTTTTCAAAAGGTAGTCTATTTGATATTTCAATATTTCTTATAACTTTGAAAGAAAAACGAAACCGATATTTTGAATGTATCTAGTTATAAGTTGAGTAATAGTTTCTATAAACCTAATCAAATGAAATCAAAAATATTTTTACTTGTAATCTTTATTACTTTTTCAGCTTTTCACAATGTAACGCTGGCACAGTTAAGTAAACCGGTTTTGCATTATATAATTTCAATGCCGCAACCGGCTAATCATAAGTATCATCTTGAACTTCATATCGGTGGATTGAATCAGGATACGCTTCTGTTCAAAATGCCAAATTGGATGCCGGGGTATTATCAGTTAATGAATTATGCCAAAGATGTTGAAAATATTTCAGCTTGTGGTGAAAACGGAGGAAATATCCCGATCAATAAAACAAACAGCAATACATGGAGCATAACAGGCATCAGAAATAAGCCTTTCGTATTGAGTTACGATGTGAAGACGGATAGACAATTTGTCGCCAATAGTTTTTTGGATAACACACACGCGTATATTGTGCCGGCAAATAATTTCTTATATATCGATGGGTTGCTTAATTCACCGGTATCTGTTAAGGTTATTAAAAATCAGGAATGGAGCACCATCGCAACAAGTTTGGAACTGGTTTCCGGTAGTTTGGATGAATTTATGGCTCCGGATTTCGATATCCTTTATGATAGTCCCATCTTAGTCGGAAACCTGGAAGAACTTCCTCCATTTAAAGTAAAAGGGATTGAACATCGGTTTATTGGATATAAAATCGGACACTTTGATAAGAAGCTGTTTATCGATAATCTAAAGAAAATCGTTGAGGCAGCTGTGGCAACAATTGGCGACATCCCTTATAAGCAATACACATTTATAGCCATCGGTCCCGGTCGGGGTGGTATTGAACACCTCAACAACACGACCATTAGTTTTGATGGCAATGAGATCAAAGCAAAGGAAGATATCAACAGAACAATGAATTTCATTGGTCATGAATATTTTCATCACTATAATGTGAAACGTATCAGGCCTTTCGAACTTGGACCTTTTAACTATGACAAGGGAAATAAAACCAACCTACTTTGGGTTAGTGAAGGACTGACTGTTTATTACGAATATATGATTGCAAAAAGAGCCGGACTGGCAGATGAAAAGACATTGTTTGCTGATTTTGAGGGAAATATAAATAATGTTGAGAATAGTCCTGGGCGGTTGTATCAGTCTTTATCACAGTCAAGTTATAATACATGGAATGATGGACCATTTGGACCGCAAGGAGAGGAAAAAAACAAAACAATGTCCTATTATGAGAAAGGACCGGTTGTCGGTTTACTGTTAGACTTTGCCATCCGAAATGCAACGCAAAACAAAAAGTCGCTTGATGATGTAATGCAGTTAGCATATTGGCAATATTATAAAAAGCTACAGCGTGGATTTACTGACGCAGAGTTTCAGGAAGCTTGCGAATCGGTAGCAGGAGCACCGTTGACTCAGATATTCGAATATGTATATACGACCAAAGAACTGGACTACAACAAATATCTAAAATATGCGGGGTTGAAACTTACTTCTCAAGCAGGGACTGCTGATAATAACCAGAAACCAGTTAAGTTCAGCATAACTCGACTGGATAAGTTAGATTCTTTGCAATCAGCAATATTGAAGTCGTGGTTAGCTGAATGAAATCATGATGGCCGGTGCAGCTACAGATAGCATCATAAATTGTCAGATGAATTTAACAATTTGAGGATTCAGTACTTATAATAGCCTTAAATAAATCAAGGAATAGTAAATAAAAAAACACTTTACTTTCAAAACTCCTTCGAATTAATGTATATTTGTACATAAACTCATTTGAATTTATGTAACAAAATACATTTATACCATGGAAAGATATGCGATGCAAGAGCTGATCCGTTGGAAAAATAAGCAAGATCGCAAACCTTTGCTTATTCGTGGAGCTCGACAGGTTGGTAAAACATGGCTGATGCAAGCGTTCGGAAAAAATGAATATGCGCAAACTGCTTATGTGAACTTCGAGAGCTCAAGGTTGCTCCAAACATTATTTGTAGATAATTTCGATGTTCAGCGAATCATTACAGCCTTGCAGATCGAAACAGGGGTGCAAATTGAGGCTGAAAACACATTGATTATTTTTGATGAGATTCAAGAAGCAAAGGGCGCGATTACCTCATTAAAATATTTTTGTGAAACCGCTTCACAGTATCATATCATTGCAGCAGGTTCTCTGCTTGGTGTGGCACTTCACAATCACACCTCCTTCCCTGTGGGTAAAGTTGAGTTTTTAGATCTCTATCCACTAAGTTTTTCAGAATACCTACTAGCGCTGAATCAACAACCGCTACTTAATCTATTGAAAAGTAGGGATTGGACACTGATAAAAAGTTTTAAAGAAAAATACATTCAGCTCCTTAGACAGTACTATTACGTTGGAGGTATGCCCGAAGCAGTACTTTCGTATAGTCGGAAAAATGATTTTAAGGAGGTTAGAGCTATTCAGAAACAAATACTTTCTGCATATGAACTTGATTTTTCAAAACATGCTCCCAACGAAATAGTCCCACGCATCAGAATGCTTTGGAATGCTATTCCAGCTCAATTGGCGAAGGAGAATAAAAAGTTTATTTATGGAGCTGTAAAACAGGGTTCGAGAGCAAAAGAGTATGAACTGGCGTTAGCGTGGCTTATTGATTGTGGTTTGGTTCATAAAGTTAGCAGGGTGTCAAAGCCGGGCATTCCATTGAAGGCTTATGAGGATTCAGGTGCGTTCAAATTGTTTATTTTGGATGTAGGGCTATTGGGTGCAATGGGAGATATTGACGTGAAGACATTGCTGGCAGGGAATTTAATATTTGGGGAGTTCAAAGGGGCTTTGACGGAGCAGTATGTTTTGCAACAATTAAGACAGATACCTAACTTAGCAATTTACTATTGGTCTTCCGAGAGAGCGACTTCTGAAATAGATTTTTTGGTTCAGAGCTTAGGTGTCGTCATCCCCATTGAAGTCAAAGCGGAGGAGAATTTGCATGCAAAGAGTCTAAGAGCTTTTTGTCAAAAGTATTCTTACACATTGGCAGTCAGAACATCAATGTCGGATTTCAGAAAAGAAGACTGGTTGACGAATCTGCCACTTTATGCAATTAGTGAATTGGAAGAATTGGTTTAGTTCTTCCTTGTACTTAAGCCCCAGCATGCTTCTTCAGGAAAAGACATATTTCGTCCATTGCCAGTTTTGCTTCTTTGAAGAGGTTGGCAAATGCCGGGTAACAATGGCACATTCCTTCTTCTATTCTTAGCGTTACATCGACGCCTGCCGCTTGTGCTTTCTGAGTAAACTGAATGGAATCGTCCAAGAGAATTTCGTTGCCTCCGGCGCTGATATGAAGTGGAGGTAATCCTTTCAAGTCACCATATAAAGGTGAGATAAAAGGATTTCTTAAATCGGTATCTGCTGCATAAAAAATGTTGGCGTTCTCTGCACATCCTATTGGAGAAACACATTTCTTTTCATTGGTTTGATAAGATTTTCCTGTAAGGGCCAGATCGGTCCAGGGGGATAGAACTGCTGCTGCAGAAGGAAGTGCAATATCTTTTGCTTTTATGGCAAGCAATGTAGCTAAACATAATCCACCTCCTGCTGAATCTCCCGCAAATACAATATCGGAGGAGTTAAACCCTTCGTTTAGAAGATAATCATAAGCAGCTAAAGCATCATCAAGCGCTGCAGGGAACGGGTGTTCAGGAGCTAATCGATAGTTAAAGACAAGCGCATTGATGCCACTTCCACTGACAAATTTAATTACATGCTGACGATGCGACTGGGCTGATCCGATGAGATACATGCCCCCATGAAAATATAGCATGGCTTTTTGAGTGTTATTCGTAGGAAGCGTAATCCATTCAGCATAGCGTTCATTTATAGATAAAGGAATAACCTTTGCTTCTTTGGGAAGCTTCCCAAACTTATTCCCTGCTTTTTCTACGCGATTTCTTAATGCATGTATTCCTTTCATTGAAGGATCAAACGGCTTGCTTCGTAGTTGAAGACTAAATAAATGTCGATGGACAATCAAGCCAAGTATTATTTTACTTTTTAAACTTTGCATGTATCATTATTTTAAAAACATGTTTAGAAAAATATTCTTGTCGGGCATCTTAAACTTCTTACCATAGATAGCCTTATTTAATGCCAGACCATTGATTGTTGTAAAGAAGAATGTCGTCATCTCTCTGGCATCATGATCTTTTACAACCCCGTCCTTTTGCCCCTCTTGAAAGATGCGTGTGATGATTTCATATTTAACATCGTTTTGCGATTTGATGATTTCTTTCGCTTCAAGTGGTATCGCATCAGACAGTGCAGCCTGTGTGATCAGAAAGTAATACTGTGATGTACTTTCATTTTTTACGATTCCTTTGAGTAACTCTGTTGCTGCTAATATGATCTTTTCTTTGGCAGGGATCGGAAGTCGCTCTAGGTTGCGGGCTGCTTCATTCATTTTGTTCATAGCACTTCTGATCAGCGAGACAAAGATCTCTTCCTTCGAACTGAAGTAATGATAAATAAGTCCTTGTGAAATATCTGTCTTTGCTGAGATATCTGTAATTCGGGTTGCTGCCAAGCCTTTCGTGGCAAATAACATTAACGCTACGGAGAGTATTTGTTCTTTGCGTTCGTCCTTAACCTTCTGATTTGATTCCTTATTTCGAGGCACTGTGATTTATTTATTGGTTGAACATTTATTCAATGCAAAAATAAATATTTTTCTATTCTGATTAACGGAAAGTATATTTTTTTTGCAAGAAACAATAATTCATTAAAACAGGTGAAAAAAATTGAAGTATTTAATTAATCCAGTAAGTTTGTAGGAACATTAATTAATTCCTCGAATATTTAGTAATGAATAATCTTCCTATCCTAGATCTTTCAATCATCGCGGTTTATCTGGCAGCGATGATATTGATTGGTTTTTACTTTTCAAGAAGCAATAAAAGCGCTGAACGATTTACAAAAGCTTCAGGAAGACTTCCGGGATGGGCTATCGGACTATCAATCTATGCGACGTTTTTAAGTAGTAATACTTTTTTAGGGGTTCCAGGGAAAGCTTTTGGAAGCAATTGGAATGCCTTTGTTTTTAGCATCTCTATGCCATTAGCGGCTTGGATTGCCTCGAAATATTTTGTTCCTTTTTATCGAAATATGGGTGGTGTATCAGCCTATACCCATCTGGAAAAACGCTTTGGAGCTTGGGCCCGTACGTATGCTGTCGTTTGTTTTTTATTGACACAACTGGCTCGCATGGGTACTATCTTCTTTGGAATCGCTCTCAGTCTTCAAGCATTGACCGGATATCACATGCAAACAATTATGCTGGTTGTAGGCGTAAGTATTATTGTATATACTGTGCTTGGTGGAATTGAGGCTGTGATTTGGACTGAGGTAGTGCAGGCTGTAATTAAGACTTTGGGAGCGCTATTGATTATTTTTCTGATCGTAAAAGATATGCCCGGAGGAATATCAAAGATTATTGAGATTGGGCAACATGATCACAAGTTCAGTTTAGGTAGTATTGCTCCAAGTCTGACTGAATCGACCTTCTGGGTGGTTCTCTTCTACGGCTTCTTTATCAACCTGAATAACTTTGGTATGGATCAAAATTATGTACAACGTTATCATACGGCAACTTCTGAAAAAGAGGCCTCAAAGTCAATCTGGCTTTGCGTTTGGTTATATGTTCCGGCCTCGTTTTTATTCTTTGTCATCGGAACTTGCCTTTATGCCTACTATCAGGTACACCCTGAATTTATTGAAGCGATCAAGCAACAGGTTGCAGGTGAACGTTTAGGTATTGGACATGCTGCAAATGAAATTAAAAACACAGCTTCTACGCTATTACCTTCTGATTATGGCGATAAGGTGATGCCCCATTTTATGGTAACGAATATTCCTTATGGTTTGGTGGGATTGATTATCTCTGCCATTCTATCTGCTGCCATGAGTACCATTAGCTCAGGGATGAATTCTTCGGCGACGGTGTTTTCGGTAGATATTTATAAACGATATTTCAAACCTGATATCACAGAAAAACAAAATCTATTCGTACTTCATTTGGGTACAATCATTTTTGGGTTATTAGGAATGGGTACCGGTATCGCAATGATCGGCATTAAAAGCTTGCTGGATATGTGGTGGGAGCTGTCGGGCATATTTGCAGGCGGAATGCTGGGGCTGTTTTTATTAGGAATGGTAAGTAGAACCACTAAAAACGCTGAAGCATTAACAGCAACAATCATTGGGATTCTGGTGATTATCTGGATGACGTTTTCTTCTTTCTTTCCGGATAAATATGCATTTCTACGCAGTCCTTTTCATAAGAGCATGATCATTGTGATAGGTACGATGACAATATTTTTTGTGGGTTTATTGATCACAGCGATCAAGAAAAACCGGGTAAAGTTGTAAGTCAGGGAGATGAAATTTGATGGTTTTTGTTTTGATAATTAGTTGGTTTTAAAATAAGTATGATGAATAAAATGTCAGGGATACGTATTAAGATGGTGTTGATCTTTTTTTGTGCTTTTAGCTTTTCGGTAAAAGGTCAACAGAATTTATTGCCTTATAAAAACCCAGGTCTACCTGTTGAACAAAGGGTAAACGATCTCTTGAAAAGAATGACTTTAGATGAAAAGATTGGACAAATGACGATGACCAATCTTGTCGGGTATAAAAACATGGCCAATGGAGCAGGTGTTTGTGAAAGTCCGTTTGAAAGCATCTATACAGTAGCCCGGAACTCAGCACGAAGCAAAAAGTATGCACGTGAAAATACACGGCTGGGAATTCCATTCATTCAAATTGGCGAATGTCTTCACGGGCAGTTGGCTTATGGTGCTACGATCTTTCCACAGGCAATAGCACAAGGGAGCACCTGGAATGCTCCACTTATAGAAGAAATGGGATCCGTCATTGCCTATGAAGCTTCAACTTCAGGCGTAGATCAGGCACTTTCTCCATTATTTGATATCATCCGTGATCCACGTTATGGCAGGACAGAAGAAAGTTATTCTGAAGATCCTTATATGGTGGGGAAAATAGGATCTGCTTTTGTGATTGGCATGCAAGGGAAAGCTGTGGAAACAAAGAAAAGAATTGAAAAAGATAAAGTCTTTTGTACAGCAAAACACTTTGCCGGATATAGTGCTCCTCAGGCAGGTATTAACCTGGCACCTGCATCCATAGGAGAACGGGAAATGCGGACGATGTACTTATTCCCTTTCGAAAAGGCTGTGAAAGAAGCAAACATCTATTCTATTATGCCTTCGTATAGTGAGGTAGATGGCATACCTGCACATGCTAACAAGTTCCTGCTTACCAAAATATTACGGGAAGAATGGAACTTTCCGGGTTATGTGTTTTCAGACTATGGCGGTGTTAATATGATCATGACTTTTCATCATACGGCTAAGGATAAACCCACTACTGCGATGATGGCTATCAATGCAGGTGTTGATTTAGAGGCTGCAAGTCCGGATATCTATGCCTCATCATTAAAAGAACTTGTGAAGAGTGGGAAAGTTTCTGAATCGTTGATTGATAAAGCTGTTAAAAGAATTTTGAGTGTGAAATTTAAAGCTGGATTATTCGAGAAACCCTATGCGGATACCACATTACTCAAGTCGCGGGTTCATACGCAAGCTCATATTGATTTGTCTCAAAGGATTGCAGAAGAGTCTGTTATTCTGCTAAAAAACGACAATAAACTATTGCCGTTGGATATCTCGAAGTTAAAGTCGTTGGCTGTAATTGGTCCGAATGCAGATCAGGTTCAATATGGTGACTATACCTATACCCGGGATAATAAGTCGGGAGTAACGGTGTTGCAGGGAATCAAATCGTTGGTTGGCGATAAGGTGAAAATCAATTATGCCAAGGGATGCAGCTTGAGTGGATTAAGCAAAGAGGGTTTTGACGATGCTATAAATGCTGCGAATAACAGTGATGCTGTTGTAATGGTAGTTGGTGAAACGAGTGTAATCCTTTCGGGATTGGGTTGGGGAAAAGGTCCCGGGTTGAGCGAAAGTGAAGATCCTTTCACTTCAGGTGAGGGTTATGATGTTACGGATCTCAACCCTACAGGCGTACAACGTGATTTAATTCAAGCGATCTATAAAACCGGAAAACCAATTATTCTGGTCATGGTTCATGGAAGACCCTGGTCTATTTCGTGGGAAAAGAAAAATATCCCTGCTATTCTTGAGGCCTGGTACCCGGGTGAAAGAGGAGGGGCTGCTATTGCAAATATCCTGTTTGGAAATGTAAATCCCTCGGGCAGATTGAATGTATCGGTTCCACAATCAGTAGGTCATATTCCGGTATGCTATAATTACAAACCATCATCAAAAGGCATTAACCGTGAGCCGGGTACACCGGAAAAAGCAGGTCGTGATTATGTGTTTTCATCTCCCGATCCATTGTTTACCTTTGGATTTGGACTCAGCTATACAACGTTTGAATACACCAACATGAAAGTCTATAAAACTAAATTTGGCGCTAAAGATGAGATTCTGATAGATGTCGATGTCAAGAATACAGGATCATGCGAAGGCAAGGAGGTTGTGCAATTGTATGTAAGAGATATGGTGAGTTCTGTAGAAACTCCGGTTATTCAGTTAAAAGGATTTAAAAAAATCAATCTAAAACCAGGAGAAATTAAGACCGTTAGGTTTAAAATTACCCCTAAAGATTTAAGTTTGTGGAATAGTGATATGAAGTTTGTTACCGAACCAGGAGCGTTTGAAATAATGATAGGTCGTTCGGCTGATGATGTTGTTTTTTCAAAGAGCGTTGAGTATGTGGAATAGATGAAAAATCTGGACTGCACTTGACCCTTTAATTTTGTCATGACTAAATTATTTACTCATAATTTAATAAGACCATGGAAAAAAAGGAAACAAAAGACGTAAGTCGACGACAGTTTTTAGGTTATGCTGCACTTGGTTTGGCAGGATTGACGATCCTTCCAAGTTGGAAAATGATTAATGGGGTTCGCACAGCTCCAAGCGACAGGGTCGTAATGGGATTCATTGGGTTGGGACGACAAGGAGTTTCCGACTTTAGTAGTTTCTCATCATGTCCCGGAATACAGGTAGTTGCTTGTTGTGATGTGGACCAACTAAAACGTGAACGTTTCAAACGAAAGGTTGAAGCCTGGCAGAAATCACAGAACATTGCACCACGGTGTGATATGTATGAGTTTTATGAAGAGTTATTAAATCGCAAGGACATTGATGCTGTATCCATCGCTACTCCCGATCATTGGCATGCACTGACAGCTATTCATGCTTGTCGCTCCGGAAAAGATGTCTATCTGCAAAAGCCATTGGCTTTCACCATTCGTGAGGGATTTGAAATAGTCAAAGCTGTTCGAGGTAATAGTCGTGTATTACAGATGGGTAGTCAACAGCGTTCAAGTAAAGAGTTTCAGCAAGCTATCAAGTTAGTACGTGGTGGTGCCATTGGTCATATTGAGACCATCTATGCAAAAGTTGGAGATCCTCCTACTCCATTGAACTTGCCGGAACAACCCATTCCTGCTTCGTTGAACTGGAACCAATGGCTTGGACCATTGAACGATGCAAAGATTCATTATCATCCGGATTTGTGTCCTCCTATTTCACTCGATCCGGTAAAAGATGAGCAGCTATGGGGTGCATGGCGCTGGTATTGTGAGACAGGAAACGGATTTACAGCTGACTGGGGAGCTCATATGTTCGATATTGCTCAGGCTGCTATTGGTATGGATGGATCAGGACCCTGTGAATTTATTCCCAAAGGATATCAGGAAACTCCGTATCTAACTATGAAATATGAGAACGGAATTATTTTGACAGAACAACCTTTTAGAGATGAAGGCGGACAGGGCATAAAATTTAATGGAACTAAAGGCTGGTTAAAAGTTGCCAGAGGTTATATCGAATGTTCGGATCCTAAGTTACTTCCAAAAGAAGAGAAGAAGATTGGAGCAGGGCAATATGAGGTTAGTTCACCTCACATGCAGAACTTCATTGATGCTGTCCGTTCGCGCAAGAATCCAATCGCTCCGGTTGAAGTAGGATGCAGTACCAACACGCTCTGTTGTCTGGCCAATATCGCTACAGAACTAAAGCGTCCGGTTAAATGGGATCCCGCTACATTGAGTTTTGGCGATGATCTGGAAGCTGCTAATCATAGATTATACCATTATCAATACAGAAATCCATATACGTTATAACGCTATAGTACATCTACTTACAATGCCATCTGAATGAAAAATAATTTGGATGGCATTGTCATGCTTTTGTATTATGTTGTCGATTAAATATAAAATAGTATTATTGCAGCTTCATAAGAGCGATAAAGTACATAATTTTTGGGAATGCCAATTCTAAACTAAATCATGGAACAAGGAAAGGTAGTAGATACTGATGAGATGCTATTGGCCGTCCAAATCAAAAATGGCAACCAATTGGCATTCGCTACTATCTATGATCAGTATAACAAACAAATGTATTTGTTGGCATATCGTTACCTCAAGAATCGTGATATGGCTGAAGATGTCGTTCAGCAAGTGTTTATTAACTTCTGGATTAAACGTGTTAATATTAACGAGCATCTGAATATACGAAGTTTTCTCTTTACATCTTTAAAGAATCATACCTTAAACACGATACGTGATGAAAATAGGGCGATAGCCAAAAATTATGAGTACTTAATGGAATCGTATAATGATGGTTTTGACGAAAGCGAGATAGAAGAATCACTTGAAATGACCTCAGTAATAGAAAAAGCTGTTGAAAATCTTTCTCCACAACGTAGACAGATATACTATCTGAAAATTATGGAAGGCTATTCAAATCAACAAATAGCTGATAAACTGAATATTTCTGTTAATACCGTAAAGAGTCAATATTATCATATCCTTAAAGAAATCAGAGGATTTGTAAGTAAAAATATGCTTACTTCCATACTGCTTATTTATCATCTGTTTCGTTGATAATATAAATTTAAAGCCTGTTTTAACTTTCTGTAGATAAAAGGATCTAAAAAGGCAAAAAAACTTCATTTTGACATAATACTTTTCGAGTAGTTGTGTGTATTGTAATAAAAAGACTACAATGCAGACGACACCAGATGAGAAATTATTAGAGAAATTTCTAGACAATAAGTGCACTCCAAAGGAAGCAAGAGAAATTCTTGAATGGATATCTTCTCCTGATGGCCAGTTAGTTGCAGCAAATAGCTTTGATAAAGATATTATTTTAATGGAGAATACTGATCAGCATATAGATAATCAGGAGATTCGGACTGCACAAATGTTCAGGCAGATCATGAAAAAGATTATTGGAGAACGAGAGGAAGAATCTACTTCTCAAATACGGAGGTTGATCCCAAATTGGCTTAAAATAGCGGCTGCTATTTTGATTCCATTGTTTCTCACCAACGCAATCATTTGGTTTATTTTCGAAAAGCCTGATAATAATATAGCATGGCAGGAAGTCTCTGTTCCCAGAGGGGAAAAACAGCAGGTGATATTCCAAGATGGAACAAGAATATGGCTGAATTCTGATACTAAATTAAAGTATCCTGTTGAATTTTCGGGAAATCAACGTGAGGTAAAACTGGAGGGGGAAGCCTACTTTCAAGTGAAAAAGAATGCAAAGAAGCCCTTCTTTGTAAGAATGAATAATCTCTCTATTAAAGTTACCGGAACATCATTCAATGTAAAAGCTTATCATGATGAGAGGGTGATTACCACAACATTGGATGAAGGGAAAGTAAGTTTGCTCACTCAACTAAAAAACGAGTCTGTGGAGTATACATTACAACCCGGGCAGGAAGCCTTTTATTCTAAAAACAGCTCTGCTATAGAAATCCAAAGAACAGCTAAAGGTCAGAACTCATTATGGAAGGAAAAGAAGATTAAATTTAAAGATACCCCTCTTTTTGAAGTTATTAAAGTGTTGGAACGTTGGTATAATGTGAAATTTATTGTTAAGGATCAAGGTCTTTCGACTTATACATATACCATTGCTTTTCAGAATGAGTCTTTACAAAATGTGTTGACCGGATTAGAAAAGATAACACCTATCAAGTATCAGATAAATGATGGAACAGTGGAAGTTAGAAGGGTAGAAATTAGAAGAAAAGCTTCAAAAAATTTCATAATTAAAAGAGTCAATTCAAATTGAAATCGTAAAATCTTTTTTAATATCAATTAGTAGATGGGCTACTTGATATGAATACACTAATTATTAACCTTAAAACCAACGACAGCATGAATACAACCTGACCCTAAAAGTAGAAAAACCGGTCGATGCTACCAACATCTCCCGGTTCCAGATCGGAAATAATAAGAAATTAAATCTAATCCTAACACTACAAATGTATGAAAAAAATGCATGATAGGTTTACTATGCCTATCTCAAAAATAATATTGCGAAAAATGAAACTAACACTGATTTTAGTAGCATTTAGCATTGTGAATTGTCTTGCGTCGGCATATTCGCAAAAGGTTACTCTCAGTTTAAATAACGTTAAATTCTCCGAAGCTATCCATGAAATATCCAGGCAAACCAAGCTTGACTTTGCATATAGCAAAGAGATAGTGGATATGAACCGGACGGTTAGTATTTCAGCAGAAAACGCTGATTTAAAAACCGTCTTGGATCGTCTACTTGACGGGACACATCTAATGCATGTTGAAATAAATGATAAAGTTTATTTTGGCTCTAAAGAATTTGAATCGGTTATTAAATCTACACTTCTTCAACAGGAGCAAAAGATAACAGGTACCATTATTGATGCTTCAACGGGCGAGTCTATTGTTGGCGTTAATATCGTTGTTGAAGGTACTCGGATTGGCGTTATTTCCAACGCTAATGGGAAATTTGAGATTAAGGTACCAAATGCAAATTCAGTTTTGGTTTTTTCTTTTATTGGCTATAATTCTGTAAGAATTCCTTTGAATGGAAAAACTACTATTGATGTTAAAATGACGCCGGATATTCGAAAATTGGATGAAGTTGTCGTTGTTGGTTATGGAACACAAAAAAAGAGAGAAGTTATCAGTGCTATTTCTACCATTGATGTCTCATCAACAAAAGATATTCAGTCATCTAACGTAACCCAGTTAATAGAAGGGCAGGCTCCAGGTGTAACCGCAAAACAAACGACCGGCGCTCCTGGTAAGGAATTTGAAGTTACGATCAGAGGCCTAACCTCTTTGGGAGCCGGAAGTCAACCCCTTTATGTAATTGACGGATTTCCTGTAGGTACTTCGGTTGGACAAAATTTAAATTCGGATGATATTGCAACAATCACCATATTGAAAGATGCTGCTTCAACATCAATTTATGGAGCCAGAGGATCAAATGGCGTAGTGTTGATTACAACTAAAACAGCCAAAGCCGGACAAACAAACATTTCTTTTACAGCAAGTACCGGATTCCAGAATATTCCGGATTCCAGAAAACTAAAAGTATTAAACGGGGTACAATTTGCTCAGTTTGAACAGGATATTTTTATGGACAAAATCAGGTATTTCCAGAACAGAGAGCCAAGTCTTGCTGAGGTTCCTTTAGCTTTCCGCTATCCTTCACAAGTTAAAACTTCCACGAACTGGTTTGATGCGATCCTCAATAAAAATGCACCTTTTCAGGATTATAATGTTACACTTTCTAATGGGAAAGGTGATTTTCATTCGTTGGTTTCGTTAGGCTACAAAGGCCAAGAAGGAGCAATCATAAATACAAATTATAAGAATTATTCAGTTCGTGCCAATGTTGATGGTAAAGTAAATAATTTCATCAAAATGGGATTGAATCTTAATGGTTCGTATTCTGAGCAAAATTTAGCGAGCACTGAAGGACGTGGTTCTATATTGGGATCCGCTTTACTAATGGATCCAACAGCTCCGATTTACAATGCAGACGGAAGCTATAATAGTTATATCGGAGGACGCAATGGCGTCTTTGGCTGGGGTAATCCTGTTCAGACTTTAAATGAGGAAACAGATAATCGGGGAATTTATGATGTGATATCAAATGGGTATTTAGAATTTTCTTTTTTGAAAAATTTCAAATTTAAATCAGTAGGGAATGTGCATTTCATTGGTGACAATACTAAACAGTATTACCCATCTGATTTAAGCTACCAAAACTCTCCAGCCCCAAATGATGCTAGTGAAGAGGATGATGCTTTCCGAACGATTAATCTTTCAGCTGATCAGTTGCTTACGTATAGTAATGTATTCGGCGATCATCATCTTGATGTATTACTTGGGTATACAGCCCAAAAGGAAACGGTAAATAGACTCTGGGGTACTGGAAATACATATCCGAATGACCTAACTCCTTATCTCAGCTCAGCTGCCATAAAATCTTCTGGTTCAGATAAATATGGGTGGACAATGGATGCTTTTTTCGGCAGAGTAAACTACGCTTTCAAAGATAGATATTTATTTTCAGGGACTTTGCGTAGAGAAGGAAGTTCCCGGTTTGGCGCTAACACCAAATATGGAAATTTTCCTGCTGCATCTGTGGGATGGAGAATTTCTGATGAGCCATTTATGCCCAAATTATTTTGGCTAAACGACTTAAAAGTATGGTCAAGTTATGGTATAACAGGCAATAATAATATTGGAAATTATTCCAGTTTAGCATTCATGGGCAACAGTAATTATATCTTTGGTGGTAATTTTGCGAGTGGTAATATAGTGAATTCCATTACAAACGCTAATTTGAAATGGGAAAAATCTGGTCAATTTGATTTAGGCTTAAATGTGTCTGTTTTTAAAAACCGGTTGACCCTCACCGCAGGTTATTATAATAAAATTACCAGCGACATGTTGTTGTCTGAAGATCTTCCTGCAATTTCCGGATTTGGAAGCACCTTGACTAACCTTGGAAAAGTACAGAATAATGGACTTGAATTTGCGGTGAATTATCAAACAAAAATTAATGAAGTAGGCATCCATGGCAATTTTAATATTTCATTTAATCATAATAAAGTACTTGCCATCAATGGTGTTGATCAGGAAATATGGCAAGGTACTGGGTCTGATTTCTATTCTGATTATAACGTTTCAAAAATTGGCCAACCTATTGGTATGATTTATGGTTTTAAAGTGCTTGGTATTTTTCAGAATCAGGCAGAAATAGATAAATCTCCAAAACAAGATGGTGCAATTCCAGGTGTTTATAAATATTATGATGCCAATAAGGATGGGGTAATATCTTATAATACAACGGACATGGTGCAAATAGGAAATCCATGGCCAAAAGGTACCTGGGGTTTAACAATTGGTGGCGATTATAAACATTTCGATTTGAATGTTTTATTAACGGGTGCATACGGATACGATATTTACGATCAATTAGAATCATCCACCATGAATATGGATGGGGTTTTTAATACGTTGACTGAAAGTATTACCAGATGGAGATCTGCAACGAATCCCGGGGCTGGTGTTCAAGCTACAAGTAATACATGGAAGTGGGAGCGTGAAGCTAATTCACGTTATGTATTTAGCGGAACTCATATGTGGATAAAGAGTGTAAGTTTGGGCTATACGCTTCCAAAATCAAAATTTTATCACGGTGTTAGGGTATTTGTAAGTGCAGATAATTTATTATTATTTACAAAGTATCCAGGCTATAATCCGGATGTTAACAGTGTAGGAGGTACACGGCCAGGATATGACGATGCAAGTTACCCAATTTCCAGAAATTTTACTTTTGGAATGAATATAACGTTTTAAAACTTAACGAAGATGAAAAATATAGTAATATTAATACTACTTGGTATAACCCTCTGCTTTGTTGAATCCTCTTGTAAGAAGGATTTTTTGAATACAACAGATCCCACGAAAATAGGGGTTGATGTTTTTTATAAGAATCAGGCTGAGATTAACTTGGCAATTAATGGTTGTTATGGACAATTAAAAAGTGTTATTGGTAGTCAATACCTATTTAATGAGATGATTACCGATAATACAACAATTGATTTTAATCCCGGCGATCGTGGACCGGCTTCTAGGGATGAGACATTTGAGTTTTTTGAATTTAATTCAGGAACTACTAATATTTCGAGTATGTATAATACGATTTATAATAATCTCTATAATATTAATAATACATTGACAAAAATCCAGGCGGCCAGCGTAACTGATTCAATAAAGAACAAGTCTGCAGGTCAACTAAAATTTCTCAGAGCTTATTATTATTTTGAATTAACCCAGTATTTTGGGGATGCCGTACTAATTACCGTGGCATTAAATGAACCTTCAAAAGCATGGGATTATTTAAGGGTGCCACAGGCACAGATATATACTCAAATTGAAACTGATCTCAAAGATGCTGTTTCCACACTCCCTGTAAAATATGACGCTGCCAATGTAGGAAGAGTAACTAAAGGGGCTGCATTGACTTTATTAGGCAAGGTTTATCTTACCGAAAAAAAGTACCCTGATGCAATAAGTACACTTAATCAGGTTCTTCCCTTGGGCTATACTTTAGTGTCTAATTATGCAGATGCTTTTGATCCACAAAAAAAGAATGGATCAGAGTCTGTTTTTGAGGTACAATATCAGGGTGGCAATGATTTGGGACAATGGAGCAACTTTATATATACATTCGCACCCAGGGCGTC